>NZ_JASGES010000111.1:0-4668 GCF_047606205.1 Propionicimonas sp.
CGGGCCGCGGGTGGTCGCTCCCGCCCCGCCGAGGGGACGCGGGCCAGGCCGCCGTCAGCGCGGCCGCCGGGTCGCCGTGGCGTCCGTCCTCGCCGCGAGCCTGCTGCTGATCGGGATCCTCAGCGCCCTGCCCGTCCTCCCCGCGACGAGTCCCTCCGCCACGGCCACCGCGAGCCGCGGGCCCGCCGAGGTGGTCACGGTCACCCCGTCCGCGCCGGCGAGTGCGGAGGCGGCGAACGTCACCGGGGGCGACATCGGCGCCGCGGTCGAGTTCTCCGCCCCGACCGGTGCCGGCACCCTCACCGTGACCCGGGCGACGTGGACCGACGCCGGAGAGGTCCCCGCTGGAGAAGGCACCAGCTATCTCGTGCTGGAGGTGAGCGTCGCGTGCACCAACGGCAGCGTCATGATCGACCCGATCCTGCTGCGCGCCACCACCGCCGCCGGCCCCAGCCTGCCCGGATTCGGGCCGAGCCTCGACGCGCCACTCGGCGGGCGCCAGCTCGACGCCGGCGAACGCGTCAAGGGCGAGGTCGGCTACGTTCTCGCTCCCGGCAACGTCGACCTGCACCTTCTCGACGAGTCGCTGCGTGACCTGGCGGTGGTCCGGATCCCCGCACCATGAGCACCTCCGACGGCGGGAGCCCGGGTGTGAGCGAGCCCTTCCGGAACCGCCGGTTCCGTCCCGTTCCGCCGGCGCTGCGCCCCCGGCGGCAGCGCAGCGCCGCGCGGGTCGTCGTCACCGACGGCACGAGCGTGCTGCTGCTCGCCGACACCGATCCCGGTCTGCCCGGCTCCCGCTGGTGGGTGACGCCGGGCGGGGGTGTCGACCCCGGCGAGACGCCCGGAGCGACCGCCGTCCGGGAGCTCGCCGAGGAGACCGGCCTCGACGTCACCCCCGACCGGCTGCTCGGCCCGGTCGCGTTCCGGGAGGTGGTGCACGGCTACTCCGACCAGGTGCTCAGCCAGTCCGAACTCTTCTTCGTGCTCATCGTCCCGGCGCCGTTCGAGCTTCGGCAGGACGGGCTCACCGAGGACGAACGGGTCACGCTCGCGGGCTGGGCCTGGCTGCCGCTGGCCGGGCTCGGCGCACAGGCGGAGCCGGTATGGCCGTCGAACGTGGCCGAGCTGGTCGCGATCGCTGCGCGCCCTGAGGTCTGGCCGCTCGACCTCGGCCAGGTGGAGGAGTCGACCCTGCCGGTAGAGTGAGCGCGTGCAGGACGCGTCCTTCCCCGTCGCCACGCCACAGAACCCTCGATCCCTCGAACGCTACATCTGGCTCTCGATCGTCACCGCCATCGCCACCGTCGCCATCAAGGCGGTCGCCGCCTGGCTGACGAACTCCGTCGGCCTGTGGTCGGACGCGATGGAGTCGACGGTCAACCTGGTGGCGGCGCTGGTCGCCCTGTGGGCGCTGCGCCTGGCCGCCAAGCCGGCGGACTTCAACCACGACTTCGGCCACGGCAAGGCCGAGTACATGTCGGCGGCCGTGGAGGGCAGCCTGATCTTCGTCGCCGCGGCCGTGATCATCTGGGGTGCGGTCGCGCGGCTGTTCAGCCCCGCCCCGCTCGAGCAGCTCGGCCTCGGCCTGGCCCTGTCGATGCTGGCCACCGTGCTGAACCTCGGTACCGGCCTGGTCCTGCTGCGGGCCGGGCGCCGGTACCGGTCGATCACCCTCGAGGCGGACGGCAGGCACCTGCTCACCGACGTGTGGACGTCGGTCGGCGTGCTGGTGGCGATCGGGCTCGTCGCGCTCACCCACTGGCAGATCCTCGACCCGGTCATCGCGCTGGTCGTGGGGGCCAACATCCTGCTCACCGGCTACCGGCTGGTACGCCGCTCGGTGGTCGGGCTGCTCGACGCGGCCCTGCCCGAGGAGGAGATCGCGATCGTCTCCGCCGTGCTCGCCGAGGTGTGCGACGACCCGGGCGTGGAGATCACCGAACTGAAGACCCGCGAGTCCGGCCGTCAGCGCTTCGTCTACGCCACGCTGTCCGTGCCGGGCTCCTGGACGGTGAAGCGCAGCCATGACGTCGCCGACGACGTGGAGAACGCCGTCAGCTCCGCGCTGCCGGACACCACGACCTTCGTCCACATCGAGCCCGCCGCGGACTGATCGGGCCGCTCGCCCCGCCGGGTTCGGGCGGAGTCGCTCCGGCAGCGGCGGGAACATTGCCCTGTGCGGCCGGCGGGATCAGGCCGGGACCGCAGGGCGGTGCCGGACCTCGTCGTCGATCAGGGTGCGCCAGGAGCGGACGAGGCCCTCGTCGACGTAGGCCTTGTACGAGCCACCGGGCCGGGCCGGCGTGCCGATGTGGAAGGCGCGGACGCCGGCCCGCGCGAGCCACGGCACATGGTCGGGCTGCAGACCGCCGCCGGCCATGATCACCGACGCGGCCCACGGATCGGCCGTCGCCCTCGCGAGCAGGTCGCCCAGGCCGTGCTCGACGTCCCTCGCCGAGCCGGCGGTGAGAACCTGGTCGAGGCGAGGCAGACCGGCCAACGCCGTCCACGCCTTGTCGGCGTCCAGGCACGCGTCGATGGCACGGTGGAAGGTCCAGGGCCAGGCGCCGTCGGAGACCAGCTCCGCGCACACGCCCGCGTCCACCTCACCCAGGCCGTTCAGGAAGCCGAGCACCATGCCGTCCGCGCCTGCGTCCGCGTACGCGGCCATCAGGCCGCGCAGCCGCACCGCCTCGCCTCCATCGGTGCCGAACCCGTCCCGCAGCCGCACCATCACCCGCACCTGGATGCTGGTCGCGCGGCGCACCTGCGCCACCAGCTGGGGGGTCGGGGACATGCCGCCGTCCTCCAGCGAGCCGCACAGCTCGACCCGGTCGGCCCCGCCGGCCTCGGCGCGTTCGGCGTCGGCGGGGTGCAGCGCGATCACCTCGAGCAGGCCGCTCATTCGCCGGTCCCGCAGAGCAGTTCGGCGGAGCGCGGGCCAGGAGAGGAACTCCGTGGGGTGCTCACGCCTCCATGATGCGGCCGCCACCCTCGCCGTCCCTGCCGACACGCGGTCGCGGTGCGCTGCCGCGGCCGCCGGCTCACCGCCGCGGCCCGTCCCCGACGGCGTCGTCCATGCACGTGCGGAGGCCGTGCGGCACGACTCGGGAGGACGGCTCAATCGGTCGCGGGCGCGATCGAGTACGCGGCCGAGTCGACGCTGCCGCGGGGCAGCCGGGTGGCGGCGAGAAGCATCAGGGCCGCCGAGGCCGCCACGGCCACGAAGACCCAGGTGGACGCGGCCACGATCGTCGCGTAGTCCTGCTCGCCCCTGCCCGTGGAGATCACGTTGTTCGCGATGGCACCGAAGATCGCGACACCGACCGCGCTGCCCGCCGACCTGGCGAACACGTTGAGCCCGGTCACGACACCGCGCTCGTTCCACTCGACGGACGCCTGCGCGGCGATCAGCGAGGGCGCCGCCGTCCAGCCCAGACCGAAGCCGACCACGAAGGCGACCACGGCCACCGTCCACGGGTTCGGGTACGGCCCGGTGGCGGCCAGCGCGAGCGCACCGGCCAGGGCGATCGTGCTGCCGGCCAGGACGGTGGTGCGGTAGCCGTGGCGCAGGTACATCTTTCCCGCCTGGGACGCGGCCAGTGGCCAGCCCAGGGTGAGGGCGGCGATGGCGATGCCGGACACCAGTGGGGCGACCTTGAGCGCGTTCTCCAGGTAGGTCGGGACGTAGCTGGTGATGCCGATCATCAGCGCCCCGACCCCCAGCGAGACCAGCGTGCAGGTCAGGATCAACGGACGGGTGAGGATCGACAGGTCCAGGACGGGCTCGGCGGCCCGCCGTTCGACCGCGGGGAAGGCGACCAGCGCCGCGATGCCGATCCCGAAGCTCAGCACGCTCTGCCAGGACAGCCACGACCACGCGTTGCCGCCCTCCAGCAATGCGAGGATGACCGCCGTCAGACCGAGGGTGAGCAGCGCCGCACCGGCGTAGTCGATGCGGTGTCGCCTGCGTTCGAGCTTCTCGTGGTAGGACCTGACCAGCGCCCAGGCCGCGACCAGGCACAGCGGGATGTTCACGAAGAAGATCCATCGCCAGGAGACGAACTGGGAGAAGACACCGCCGAGCGCCGGCCCGACCACCGACGACACCGCCCAGACACTCGCGATGTACCCCTGCACGAGGGCGCGCTCGGCGACGCTGTACAGGTCGCCGACGATCGTCATCGTCATCGGGGACGCCGCGCCGGCGCCGAGTCCCTGCACGACCCGGAACGCGATCAGCGACGACATGTTCCAGGCCAGCCCGGCCAGGATCGAGCCGAGCAGGAACAGCCCGACCCCGACCAGGATGACCGGCTTGCGTCCGATCGTGTCGGCGAGCTTGGAGTAGATGGGGACCGAGACGGCCTGCGCGAGGAGGTAGACCGAGAACAGCCACGGGAACTGGTCGAACTCCCCCAGTTCCTTCACCACCGACGGTACGGCCGTGGCCAGGATCGTCGCGTCGATCGCGATCAGCCCCGTGGTGAGCATCAGCGCCATCAGTACCGCGCCCCGCTCGGACCTGAACCCGACTGTCGTTCCCCGCTCGCTACTCACTCACGCAGGAAGCCGGATCGCCCGTCCGAATATTCCCGTGCCGCGACCGCACCTGCCGCGACTGTGGGGACGGTTCCTCGCTCGGTCCGGCAGTCCGGTGGACCG
>NZ_JASGES010000112.1:0-19166 GCF_047606205.1 Propionicimonas sp.
AGCCCGTAGGGTGCCATGTACCCGGGGTACGGCACGTTCTGGCCGAACCAGCCGGTGACGGCCGTCGGGACGGCGATGATCGCCGCCCACGACGCCAGCTTCTTCATCACCTCGTTGAGGCGCGCGTCCTGCAGGGACAGATTGGTCTCGAAGACCGACGACACCATGTCGCGGAGGCTCTCGGTCCACTCCGCGGCCCGGATCACGTGGTCGTACAGGTCGTTGAAGCTTCCCTCCAGCTCGCTGGACAGCGTCCGCTCGCGCTCGGAGTGGAACCGCATGATCGCGGTCACGACCTCCCGCATCGGCAGCACGACCCGCCGCAGCCGCACCAGTGCCTTGCGCAGGCCGAAGACCCGCTGCTGGATCACCCTGGTCTGGATCTTCGGGTCGAACAGGAGGTCCTCCAGTCCCTCCAGCACGTCGTCCATCCGTTCGATGGTGTCGAAGTGGCCGTCGACCAGTTCATCGAGCATTCCGTGGACGAGCGCGGCCACGCCGTGGCCGAGCAGTCCGTCGTCCTGCCAGCGGGCGAGGATCCCATCGATGTCGACCCGGTCGTCCAGCCGGACGGTGACCAGGGCATCGCGCATCACGAAAGCCGAGATCCGGCCGACCTCCAGCACCACGCTCTGGTCGGGCAGCTCCGACAACCGGGTCGAGTAGCAGGTCACGAACACGTGGCTCCTGTGCCGGGTGGCCTTGGGACGCTCGTACGGCGCGACCGCGTCCTCGACCGCCTGCCGGTCGAACTTCAGCTCCTCGGCCAGGGCGGCGAGGACCTCCGGCTCCGGCTTGACCAGGTCCAGCCAGACCAGGGTGTCCGGCTGCGCCAGCCAGTGGTCGAGATCGGCCAGGGCGAAGTCCTCCGCGACGACGGTCCCGTTGCGCCACGCTCGGCTGCGGCAGGTGCTCACGCGCCCAGCATCGCACCACGCTCGGCTGTACGGGGTCATCCGCGCTGCGGTATCCGGTACCACCGGCGATGCGGAGAGAGTAGATTCACGAACCGTGGAGATCGACCTGACCGCCGAGGTGGGGCACGGTCTGGCCGAGTCCGCGACGGAGGCCGACAACGCCCTGTGGCCGTTGATCAGCACGGCGCTGGTGCCCTGCGGGATCCACGCCGGCGATCCCACCTCGATCCTGCGGGCCTGCAGCGAGGCCGTCACCCGTGAGGTCGCCCTCGGCGCGGCGGTGGGCTACGCCGACCGGATCGGCGGCGGTGAGCGCTTCGTCGACTACGACCCGGACGACCTGGCCGCGACGATCATCTACCAGCTCGGCGCCCTCGACGGCCTGGCCCTCGCCGAACAGGCGAGGGTGACCTGCGTGCGTCCCAGCGGGGCCCTGTTCGAGGCGGCCCGCACCGACCGCAACCACGCCTGGGCACTGGTCAACGCCGTCCTCGACTACGACCCCACGCTGACCATCGTCGGGCTGCCTGACTCCCGTCTGCTGCAGACGGCCGAGCGGAACGGGATCAGCGTCGCCAGGGAGTTCCAGCCGCACCGGCTGCTGAATGCCAACGGGTCGCTCGGCGCCGTGGTCACCGACCCCGAGGCCGTCGCCCGGCGCGCCGTCGAGGCGGTCTCCTCCGGCGGCTACACCTGCGTCCGGCTTCCCTGGCACACCGCGGCGGAGCGCGCTTGCGCGAAGGGCGTCCGCGCCGCGCTCGTCGAGGCCGGGCACGTCGTCGCCGCCCCGTCCGCCACGGCCCAGCCCGAGGTGCCGGTCCACCTGGCCGTCGCCGCACGCGGCTGACCCGCGGCCCACTCCGCCTCCAGCGCCCGCCTCCGCGTCGCCGAGGTTTCCTCGGCCGGGTGGGAGCCGGCGTCACGACGACGGATTGTGGGGAATCCACAACGGATCGCGGCCATTCTTGGTTCCGGGGCCGTCGATCTTGGCGAGTTCGTCCAGTTGCGGCGGTGTCCTCTCGCCCCCCGGCGCGCGACGTGGCAGATTGCCCCAAGGCCGGCGGGCGCCGGGTGAGCGAGTGGAGGAGACCACGTGTTCCAGCGGATCGCGATCGTCAACCGCGGCGAGGCTGCCATGCGGCTCATCCACGCCGTGCGCGACCTGAACGCCGAGCACCCCGAGCTCCCGCCGATCACGACGATCGCCCTGCACACCGACGCCGAGCGCACCGCGATGTTCGCGCGCGAGGCGGACGAGGCCTACCCGCTCGGACCCGCTTCGGCGCGTCCCTACCTCGACCACGACCTGCTCGCCCGCGTGCTCACCCGGGCGAGGGCGGACGCGGTCTGGGTCGGCTGGGGCTTCGTCGCCGAGGACGCGGCCTTCGCCGACCTCGTCACCTCGCTCGGCATGACCTTCATCGGCCCGTCCGGGGACGCGATGCGCTCGCTCGGGGACAAGATCGGCAGCAAGCTCCTGGCCGAGCAGGTCGGCGTCCCGGTGGCGCCGTGGAGTCGAGGCGGGGTCGACACCGTCGAGGAGGCCCTGGCCGCCGCCGACCGGATCGGCTACCCGCTGATGCTGAAGGCGACCGCCGGCGGCGGCGGCCGCGGCATCCGGCGCGTGGACTCCGCCGCGGACCTCGCCGACGCCTACCAGCGGACGCGGGACGAGGCCCAGCGGTCGTTCGGCTCCGGCGTGGTGTTCCTGGAGAAGCTGGTCACCGGAGCCCGCCACGTCGAGGTGCAGGTGATCGCGGACGCGCACGGGACGGCCTGGGCGCTCGGCGTCCGCGACTGCACCGTGCAGCGCCGCAACCAGAAGGTGGTCGAGGAGTCCGCCTCGCCGCTGCTGGACGCCGGCCAGGTCGCCGACCTCAAGGCGTCGGCGGAGCGACTCGTCCTCGCCGTCGGCTACGTGGGGGCCGCCACCGTCGAGTTTCTCTACCACTCCGCCGACCGGCTGCTCGCCTTCCTCGAGGTGAACACGCGGCTGCAGGTCGAGCACCCGATCACCGAGGTGACCAACGACGTCGACCTGGTCAAGGCCCAGCTGCGCGTCGCGGCGGGGGAACGGCTCACCGAGCGCCCGGTCGAGCAGGGCCACGCGGTCGAGGCACGCCTCAACGCCGAGGACCCCGACCGGGACTTCGCCCCGTCGCCGGGGGTGATCAGCCGGCTCGACTTCCCTGTCGGCCCGGGCATCCGCGTCGACACCGGCGTCGCCGAGGGGGACACGATCCCCGCCGAATTCGACTCGATGATCGCCAAGATCATCGCGTCCGGCCGCACCCGCGCCGAGGCGCTCGGACGGCTGCGTCGCGCGCTGGCCGAGACCACCGTGATCATCGACGGCGGGGCGACCAACAAGAGCTTCATCCTCGAACTGCTGGGCCGCCCGGAGCTGGCCGGGCCGGTGCCGGGCGACGGCCGCGAATGGGCCGACACCGGCTGGATCGACCGGGCCAGGGCCGCCGGTGACCTCGTCGCCGACCGGTTCTCCGGGGTGGCGCTCGTCGCCGCGGCGATCGAGGCCTACGAGGAGGCCGAACAGCGCGAGATCGCGAGGCTGGTCGAGACCGCCCACGGTGGCCGCCCGCAGGCACAGCACGCCGGTGCCCTGTCGGTCGACCTGAAGCTGCGCGGCGCCGCCCACACCCTCCTCACCCAGCGCACCGGCCCGGCCGGCTACCGGGTCCGGGTCGCGGGCACGGTGGCCGAGGCGTCGCTCGAGCGCCTCGACGACGTGCACGGACGGCTGAGGGTGGGCGCCCAGGTCTTCCGCATCGTCACCGACACCCACGGGCCGGTGCACCTGATCGAGGTGAACGGGGTCACCCACCGGGTGTCCCGGGACGAGGGCGGCGTCCTGCGCTCCCCCGCCCCGGCACTGGTGGTGGCCACGCCGGTTCCGGTCGGGGCGGAGGTCGCGGCCGGAGCTCCGCTGGTCGTGCTGGAGTCGATGAAGATGGAGACCGTGCTGACGGCCCCCTTCGCCGCCCGCGTCAGGGAGCTGCACGTGAGGACGGGCAGCCAGGTCGAGAGCCAGGCGCCGCTGGTCCGGCTCGAGCCGCTCGACTCCGGCGCGGAGGAGGCCGTGGCCGAGGGTGCGCCCGTCGAACTGCCCGCCCCTGCCGCCGACACCTCGTCGACCGCCCGGCTCTCCCGGCTGGGCGAGGAGCTGAGCGCTCACCTGATGGGCTACGACACGGACGCGTCGGCGGCCCTGGCGTCCTACCTGACCGCCAGGGACGGGGCCAGGGCCGAGGGTGCCGACGTCCTCACCGGCGAGATCGGCCTGCTCTCCCTGTTCACCGACCTCGCCGAGCTCAGCCGCAACCGGCCCGCCGGCGAGGACGGCGGCGCGGAACTGCGGATCCACTCCGACCGCGAGCACTTCCACGCCTACCTGCAGAGCCTCGACGCCACCCGGGCCGGCTTGCCGAGCCAGTTCGTGGACAGGCTCGCTCGCGCGCTCGCCCACTACGGCGTGACCGGGCTGGACCGCACCCCGGCGCTCGAGGATGCGGTCTTCCGCATGTTCCTCGCCCAGCAGCGGGTCGCCTCCGACGTCCAGGTGGTCCTCGCGGTGCTCGACCGCTGGATCGGCGATCCCTCGCCCGACCGTGCGCTGGCCGCGCCGGCCCGCGCGCAGCTGGAGCGGCTCGTGCGCGCGACGCAGCGGCGTTTCCCCGCCGTCAGCGACGTGGCCCGCTCGGTGCGGTTCCGCTGGTTCGACCAGCCACAGGTGGACGCGGAGCGGGAGCAGGTGCTCTCCGGGGTCGCCGACGAGGTGGCCGACCTCGCCGCCCATCCGGACGCACCCGACTACGCCGAACGGATCGCCACCCTGTCCGCGATCCCCGAGCGGCTGGTCATCCCGCTGTCCGAGCGGCTCGCCCGCTACGGCGTCACCCCCACCGAGCCGCTGCTGGAGATCCTCACCCGCAAGCACTACGGCGACCACCAGCTCTCCGGGGTGCGGGCGTTCAGCGTCGAGGGACGCTCGGTCCTGGTCGCCGACTACGTCCTCGACGGCCGTCCGACGAAGGCCATCTCCACGCTCGCCACCGCGGAGGAGCTCGGCCCGGACGGCCCGGTTGCCCGCGTCGTGGTGGCGCAGGCGCGTGACCGCGCCGCGGACCAGGAGGCGGTCGTCGAGCTCTACGTCGCGTGGCCCGACTCACCCGACCGGGCCGGTCTGGCCGCGGTGCTCCAGCCGCAACTGACCGCCTGGGACCTGCCCGCCGGCGTCCGCAGGATCGTGATCGCCGCCTGCTCCCCCGCCGGCGACGTCGACTACGTCACCTTCCGGCCCGGCGCCCCGGGGCTCGTCGAGGACCAGCGGGTCCGCGGCGTCCACCCGATGATCTTCCGTCGGCTGAACCTGTGGCGGCTGCGGGAGTTCGACACCACCCGGTTGCCTGCCCCCCGCGGCGTCCTGCTCTTCGACTGCGTGGCCAGGAGCAACCCCGACGACCGACGCCTGGTGGCGATGGCGGAGGTGAACCAGCTCGCTCCGGTCCGTGACCCCAGGGGCCGCCTGATCGGCCTTCCGCACGCCGAGCGCGCGGTGGAGAACTGCCTGGAGGCGATCCGCCGCACCAGGGCGGCCCGAGGCTCGGCGGGCAGCCGGCTGGACATGAACCACGTGTGGGTCTACGTGTGGCCCGAGGTCGACCTCGACCTGCGCGACGTGATGGCCCTGCAGGGCAAGATCACCCCGCTGTCGGACGGGACGGGCATCGAGGAGGTGCTCGCCGAGGGCACCTTCGCCCACGACGGCGCGCCGCCGACCCGGCTGGCGATCCGGTTCCGGGCGAAGCCGGGGGCGGGCGTCTCGGCGTCCGTCGAGCCGCCCCCCACCGAGCCGCTGAAGCCACTGGACGACTACGCCGCCAAGGTCCTGCGCGCGCGGCGCCGGGGGCTGGTCTACCCCTACGAGCTGTCCGAGACCCTCGCCGGGCCCGGGGGGACGCTGGTCGAGCTGGACCTGGACCCGGACGCCGCTGCCGGCGGTCCCGACCGGCTGGTGGCGGTCGACCGCGCGCCGGGCCAGAACAGGGCAGGCATCATCTGCGCGCGGGTCACCACCCCGACGCCGGTGCACCCGGACGGGATCACCCGGATCGTGCTGTCCGGCGACCCGACCCGCGGGCTGGGCGCGGTCGCCGAGCCGGAGTGCCGCAGGGTGATCGCCGCGCTCGACCTGGCCGAGGAGCTCGGCGTCCCCGTGGAGTGGTACACGCTGAGTTCGGGCGCGCGGATCTCGATGGACTCCGGGACCGAGAACATGGACTGGGTCGGCGCGGCGCTGCGCCGGATCATCGAGTTCACCCAGGCCGGCGGCGAGATCAACGTGGTCGTCGCGGGGATCAACGTCGGCGCCCAGCCGTACTGGAACGCCGAGGCCACGATGCTCATGCACACGCGCGGCATCCTCGTGATGACGCCGGACTCGGCGATGGTGCTGACCGGGAAGCAGTCGCTCGACTTCTCCGGAGGAGTGTCCGCCGAGGACAACTTCGGCATCGGCGGCTACGACCGGGTGATGGGGCCCAACGGGCAGGCCCAGTACTGGGCGCCGGACCTGGCCGGGGCGTTCGGGATCCTGATGGGCCACTACGAGAACACCTGGGTGGCACCGGGCGAGGGCGGTCCGCGACGCGCACCCACCGCCGACCCGATCGAGCGGGACGTGTCCGACTTCCCGCACCGCATGGAGGGCAGCGACTTCACCACCGTCGGGCAGATCTTCTCCGCCCTGCACAACCCCGACCGCAAGAAGGCGTTCGACATCCGCACGGTGATCGCGGCCGTGTGCGACGCCGACCACCCGCGGGTGGAGCGCTGGGCGGGCATGGCCGACGCCGACACGGCGGTGGTGATCGACGCCCGGATCGGCGGCCATGCCGTCGCGGTGCTCGGGATCGAGAGCCGGCCGGTGCCGCGGGCGGGTTTCCCGCCCACCGACGGTCCGGACACCTGGACGGCCGGCACCCTGTTCCCCCGCTCCAGCAAGAAGGCGGCCCGCGCCATCAATGCGGCCTCCGGCAACCGACCGCTGGTCGTGCTGGCGAACCTGTCCGGGTTCGACGGGTCGCCGGAGTCGATGCGGAACCTGCAGCTCGAGTACGGCGCCGAGATCGGCCGGGCCATCGTGAACTTCCGCGGTCCGATCGTGTTCGTGGTGATCAGCAGGTACCACGGCGGTGCGTTCGTCGTGTTCAGCAAGCGGCTCAACGAGAACATGACCGTGCTGGCGATCGAGGGCTCCTTCGCGTCCGTGATCGGCGGGGCGCCCGCCGCAGCGGTGGTGTTCGCCGGCGACGTGGCCAAGCGGATGGCCGCCGACCCGCGGGTGGCGTCGGTGGAGGCCAAGCTGAGGACGGCGCGCGCGCCCGACCGTGCCGCGCTCCAGCTCGAACTCGCCGACGCCAGGGCGGCCGTGCGGGCGGAGAAGATCGGCGAGGTGGCCGCGGAGTTCGACACCGTGCACGACATCCACAGGGCGGTCCGTGTGGGGTCGGTGGACCGCGTGATCAGCGCGGCTCAGCTGCGCCCGTCCATCGTGGCGGCGATCGAGGCGCGTCTGGGCTGAGCGGAGGGCCGCCGGTCGCCGGACCAACCAGGGCGCACCGATCAGTGGTTCTCCGGCGAACCCCCCGAACCGCGCCACCAGGACCGGCCGCGCGGCTAGAGTCGGCAGCGGTGCGCAAGGAGGAGTCCCAATGCCGATCACAAAGGTGCTCGTCGCCAACCGGGGAGAGATCGCGGTGCGGGTGCTCCGCGCGGCCCGCGACGCCGGCCTGGCCAGCGTCGCGGTCTACGCCGACCCCGATGCCGACTCGCTGTTCGTCAGGCTCGCCGACGAGGCCTTCGCCCTGAACGGCCTCACCCCCGCCGAGACCTACCTCGACAGCGCCAAGATCCTGGCCGTCGCCGCACGGTCAGGCGCCGACGCCGTCCATCCCGGCTACGGGTTCCTCGCCGAGAACGCGGCGTTCGCCCAGGCGGTGATCGATGCCGGGCTGGTCTGGATCGGGCCGCCACCGGCCGCGATCGACGCACTGGGCGACAAGGTGCGGGCCCGGCACATCGCCGCGAAGGTCGGAGCTCCGCTGGTGCCGGGCACCTCCGACCCGGTCGGAGGTGCGGACGAGGTGGTGGCGTTCGCCCGCGAGTACGGCCTGCCGATCGCGATCAAGGCCGCCTACGGCGGGGGCGGCCGCGGGCTGAAGGTGGCCCGGACGCTGGCCGAGGTGCCCGAGCTGTTCGAGTCCGCCACCCGCGAGGCGGTCACCGCGTTCGGACGTGGCGAGTGCTTCGTCGAGCGGTACCTGGACCGCCCGCGGCACGTCGAGACCCAGTGCCTGGCCGACGCGCACGGCGCCGTGGTGGTGGTCTCCACGCGTGACTGCTCGCTGCAGCGCCGCCACCAGAAGCTCGTCGAGGAGGCGCCCGCACCATTCCTCACCGACGCACAGCGCGAGCGTCTGTACACCTCGAGCAAGGCGATCCTGCGCGAGGCCGGGTACGTCGGGGCCGGCACCTGCGAGTTCCTCGTCGGGCAGGACGGCACGATCAGCTTCCTGGAGGTGAACACCCGGCTGCAGGTCGAGCACCCGGTGTCGGAGGAGGTCACCGGGATCGACCTGGTCCGGGAGATGTTCCGGATCGCCGACGGCGAGGAACTGGGCTACGACGACCCGCCCCCGCGCGGCCACTCGATCGAGTTCCGGATCAACGCCGAGGACCCCGGCCGAACCTTCATGCCCGCACCGGGAACGCTCACGGCGTGGCAGCCGCCGTCGGGCCCCGGCGTCCGCGTCGACTCCGGCTATCTCGCCGGCATGGCCGTGCCCGGCTCGTTCGACTCCCTGGTGGCCAAGATCGTCGTCACCGGGGCCGATCGCAGGCAGGCCATCGAGCGCGCCCGGCGGGCGCTGGCCGAGACGGTGCTGGAGGGGATGCCCTCGGTGCTGCCGTTCCACTCCGCGGTGCTGCTCGACCCCGCGTTCGTCGCACCGGAGGGCGCCTTCGGCGTCCACACCCGGTGGATCGAGACCGAGTTCGACACGCCGATCGCCCCGTACGTCGGCGCGATCGGCGAGACCGAGCCGGTGGAGAGCGACACCTACGTCGTCGAGGTGAACGGCCGGCGCGTCGAGGTGCGCCTGCCCTCCTCGCTCGCCGCTCCCGCCGCCCGTCCGGCGGCGGCGAAGCGACCGGTGCGCCGCAGTACCGGAGGGGCAAGGGCGAAGGCGCCGTCGTCGAACGAACTCGCCGCACCGATGCAGGGCACCATCGTGAAGGTCGCCGTCGCGGACGGGGACGAGGTCACCGAGGGCGACCTGGTCGTGGTGCTCGAGGCGATGAAGATGGAGCAGCCGATCACCGCCCACCGCTCGGGTCTGGTGGCGCACCTGGCCGTGGCCGTCGGGGATTCCGTCGCGTCCGGCCAGGCCCTGCTGGAGATCGTCGATCCGTCCTGAACCCCCGAAAATCCTGCGCCGGGCTAATTCGTGGCAGCAATCTCGCGGTTCGACTTGCATTCTGTGCCGCGCCGGTACTAGTTTCTTCCTGACGCCGACACAGCAGAAAGGAGCCGGCATGTTGATGATCAACGATCAGCGCACCGTGGATGCGCGTCCGGCCGGCTTCGGCGGCGCCTCCTTCGTCACGAAGCACAGCTGACGGCTCCCGCCCGCCACCTGTCGTGACGGTGGCGAGGCCGACGAAGCCAGTCCAGGGAACCATCCCGCCAGAAATCGCCCCGTGCAATACAGCCGGCGCCAGCCGGTGACCCGTTCCGGTCGCGCACCGTCCGGATTATCGCTCGCCCTTGTCTTTGGCGACCCCGAAGAATAACGAAAGAATTGTCATGCCTACGAATGTGCTGCCCGAAACCGGGCATTTCCGTCACACCACCACCAGTCCCCCGCGACCGCTGCTCGACCGGCTGGCGCTCCGGCTCGGCGCGAGCCTCGTCGCATGGGCCGACCAGGCCGAGGAGCGGCAGGCCACGCGCGTCCGGCTCCGCCGCGAGCACGAGGTCACGCTCCGCGAGCGGGCCAGGGTGGAGGACGAACTCCGCCGCGAGCGGCTGCGGCAGGACGTCATCCTGCTGTTCCACACCGGGGCGATCTACCGCACCCTGCGGTGATCGCGCCGGACCCGGCGGCAGCCGGCCGGCTGCGCGGAGATGTCGGCGACGGTGTCCTCAGTGACGCCGTCGCCGACCTTCGCGCGCCCGGACGCGGCGACCGCGCGGGGACGCCTGAGCCTCATCGCCGCTCAGGCGGCGAAGCGGGACACCAGCCGATCGAAGAGGGCGTCCAGGCGGGCGTCGACGGCACGGCGGGACGGGTCGGCGTCGTGCCAGGCGACGATCTCCCGGGCGCCCTGCGCGAACGGGACGACGGCCCGCCAGCCGGGAACGATGGAACGGACCGCGCTGTTGTCGAACACCATCGAGTGCGCCTTGTCGCCGAGCAGGGACGCGCCGAGGGCCGGGTCCGCGGCGGCGATCGTGTCGGAGGGCACGTGGACCAGCACCGGTTCCACACCGGCCGCGGCGCCGACCGTGCGGTAGATCTCGTTCCAGGCCAGCGCCTCGTCGGAGGTGATGTGGAACGCCCCGCCGATGGTCGCGGCCCTTCCGAACAGCCCCACGAACGCCCGGGCGAAGTCGGAGTTGTGAGTGAGGGTCCACAGCGACGTACCGTCCCCCGGCACCACCACCGGTACCCCGCGGCGCATCCGTTCGACGACCGTCCAGCCGCCGTCGAACGGCACCGCCGTGGGGTCGTAGGTGTGCGACGGTCGCACGATCGTCGCCGGGAAGCCGGTCTCCCGGTAGGCCGAGACGAGCAGGTCCTCACAGGCGATCTTGTCGCGCGAGTACTGCCAGTACGGGTTGCGCAGCGGCGTGGCCTCGGTGACCGGCAGCCGCAGCGGTGGCGTCTGGTAGGCCGAGGCGGAGCTGATGAACAGGTACTGTCCGGTTCGGCCGGAGAACAGCTCCAGTTCCGCCCGGACGTGTGCGGGGACGAAGCAGAAGAACGACGCCACGACGTCGAACTCCTCCGCGCCGAGCGCCGCGCGCACCGCGGCGGGGTCGCGCAGGTCCGCCTGCAGCGTCCGCACCTGTGCCGGCGGGGTGTGGACGGCCTCGGCGTGGCTCCGGCCGCGGTTGAGGACCGTCACGTCGTGGCCGACCTCGACGGCCCGGCGCACCACCGCAGAACTGATCACGCCGGTGCCGCCCAGGACCAGCACCTTCAGGCCGGTCAGGCCCGGCACCGGGGTGGGGAGAGTGCTCATGGATCCTCCTTCACTTCCACTGCTGTCCGATCGGTGCCCCGCGCGCCTCACCGGGCCGGTGGCGCCGTGCTGGCCCGCACCACGAGGGTGGCGGGCAGGTGCAGGTGTTCCTCAACCGGTTCGCCGCCGAGCAGGCCCAGCAGGATCCGGACCGCTTCCGCCCCCATCTCGTGGAGGGGCTGCGCGACCGTGGTCAGGGCCGGCACCGCGTTCGCCGATTCGGGGACGTTGTCGAAGCCCACGACGCTGAGGTCCTCGGGCACCCGGAGGCCGAGCTCCCCCGCGATCTCGAGGACGCGGATCGCGGACAGGTCGTTGGCGGAGAACACGGCGGTGGGAGGCTCCGGCAGCGTGAGCAGCTCGCGGGCCGCGTCGGTGGTCTCCGCAGCCCGGTAGCCGCCGACGCGGACCAGGTCGGGGTCGAACGGGATCCCGGCCGCCTCCAGTGCCTCCCGGTAGCCCTGTTCGCGCAGGCTCGCGGAGACCAGGTCCTCGCGGCCGCGGACGTGGGCGATCCGCCGGTGCCCGAGGTCGATCAGGTGCTGTGTGGCGGCCCTCGCGCCGCCGACGTTGTCGGCCTCGATGGTGGAGGGGCCGGTCCGCCCGGTGTGGGGATCGACCGCCACGACCGGGATCGGGGCATCGGTCACCGTCGCGGTCGGCGCCACCACGACGGCGCCGTCGATCAGTGTCCCGGCCAGCCGGGACAGCGAACGACGCTCCCAGCCGACCTGGTCGTGGCCGAGGTTGCCCGAGTAGGCCAGCAGCTCGTAGCCGGTCCCCTCGGCCGCACTCGAGATGCCTTTCAGCAGCTCGGTGGAGAAGGGCTCGAACTCCGGGATCAGGATGCCGATCACGTTCGTGCTGGTCCGCCTCAGCGAGCTGGCGACCAGGGAGGTCTCGTAGCCGAGCCGCTCGACGACGTCCATCACCCTGTCGTGGGTCTGCGGGGCCACCCCGTACCGGTCGTTGATCACCTTGGAGACCGTCGACACCGACACTCCGGCCACGCGGGCGACGTCGACGATCGTGACGCGCGTCGCGCCGATCGCGGGCCCGCGGCGACGCAGCCTGTCGACGTCAGTGGTCACGCCGGTAACCGTAGTCCATGCGGCCGGACGCGGATCCGATCGCAACGAAAACGTTATCGAAAACGTTTGACACCACAACAAACCCGGTGACAGGATCCGAAGTGGCAGGAACCCCTGCCACAGTCGAGGAGGACTGAGAGGTCTCGATGAAGAAGACAATCAGGGGCACGGCACTGGTCGCTCTCAGCGCAAGTGTCGCCCTCATCGCCGCCGGTTGCAGCAGCGGCACCACCAGCACCAGCAGTGCCACGGACGGCGCGAGCGCCGCCCCCGTCACCATGACGTTCTGGCACAACTCCACCACCGGCGACGGCAAGCAGTACTGGGAGGACACCGTCGCGGCGTTCGAGAAGGAACACCCGAACGTCACCATCAACATCCAGGCCATCCAGAACGAGGACATGGACGGCAAGCTGCAGACCGCGCTGAACTCCGGCGGCGACGAGCCCACGATCTTCATGGCCCGCGGCGGCGGCAAGCTCGCCGACGTGGTGGCGGGCGACCAGGTGATGGACATCACCGACCAGATCAGCGCCGACGTGAAGAGCCAGTACGGCGACGCCGTCTTCAACGCGTACACGATCGACGGCAAGGTCTACGGCATGCCGACTTCGGTGCTGCCCGGCGGCATCTACTACAGCAAGGACCTGTTCGAGAAGGCGGGGATCACCGCTACCCCGACCACCTTCGACGAGCTGAACGCCGCGATCGTCAAGCTGAAGGCCGCGGGGATCACCCCGATCGCCCTCGGTGGCAAGGACGCGTGGCCGGCCGCCCACTGGTACTACTTCTTCGCGCTGCGGGACTGCAGCAAGGAGGTCATCACCACCCCGCTGGCCAGCCAGGACTTCTCCGACAACTGCTGGGCCAAGGCCGGTGAGGACCTGAAGGCGTTCTCCGACACCGACCCCTTCAACAAGGGCTTCCTGACCACCTCCGCCCAGCAGGGCGCGGGCTCTTCGGCCGGCATGCTGGCCAACCACAAGGCAGCCATGGAGCTCATGGGCGCCTGGGAGCCGGGCGTGGTGGCGTCCCTCACCCCGGACGGCAAGTCGTTGGCCGACCTCGGCTGGTTCCCGTTCCCCGCGGTCACCGGAGGCGCGGGCGATGCCAGCGCGATGATGGGTGGCGTGGACGGGTTCGCCTGCCGCAAGAACGCCCCGGCCGAGTGCGTGGAGTTCCTGAACTTCATCGCCAGCAAGGCCAGCCAGGAGGGCTACGCCAAGGCGTTCCAGACCCTCCCGGCCAACCAGCAGTCCCAGGACGTCGTCACCGACAGCGCCCTGAAGGACGTGCTCGGGGCCTACAACAAGGCGTCCTACGTCGTTCTGTGGCTCGACACCCAGTACGGCCAGAACGTCGGTAACGCCCTCAACGGCGGCGTGGTGAACATGCTCGCCGGCAAGGGCACCGCTGCCGACATCGTCACCGCGGTGAAGTCGGCTGCCGCGAAGGGATAGCACGGACCTCATGAGCGAAACAGTCAACGCACTGCCACACCGCTCACCAGGTTCGCCGTCGGTCCGGGGCGGCGCCGTCAAGGCGTCGTCCCGGTCCGACCGGGCCAGGGCGCAGTGGCGCAAACGCCTCGAGATCACGATCCTGTCCGGACCGGCGCTCGTCATGTTCCTGGCCTTCGTCATCTTCCCCGTGTTCATGGCCGCCTATTACGGGTTCTTCAAGTGGAAGGGCTTCGGGGCGCCGACGAACTTCGTGGGGTGGGCGAACTACGTGACGATCTTCACCGACGGCGCCTTCCTGCAGGCGCTGCAGCACAACGGCTTCATCGTCATCTGGTCGCTGATCCTGCAGGGGCCGGCCGCGATCGCCTTCGCCCTGCTGCTCAACCAGAACATCAAGGGCCGCTCGCTGATCCGCGTGCTGATCTTCGTCCCCTACGTGATCTCGGAGGTCATCGTCGGCACCGGCTGGAGCCTGATGCTCCAGTACCAGGGCGCCCTGAACGACCTCCTCGCCAACATCGGCCTCGGCGGGATGGCCACCGACTGGATCGCCGACCCGAACATCGCCATCTGGACGCTGATGGTGATCATCTCGTGGAAGTACATCGGCTTCGCCGTCATCCTCATGCTCGCCGGCATGCAGGGCATCCCGGACGAGTTGTACGAGGCGGCCGCCATCGACGGCGCGTCCTACTGGCAGATCCAGCGCTGGATCACGCTCCCCCTGCTCGGCCCGACGATCCGGGTGTGGGCGTTCCTGTCGATCATCGGCTCCCTGCAGCTGTTCGACCTCGTCTACATCATCTGGGGCCAGTACGTCTCCGCCACCGCGGGCACCTCCACGATGGCGACCTACATGGTCCGCGAGGGCCGCCTCGCCGGCAACTACGGCTACGGCAACGCCGTCGCCGTCGTGATCTTCGTGATCTCGCTGGTGATCGCGCTGACCTACCAGCGGTTCGTCCTGCGCAGGGACACCGAGGGCGCCCTCACCGAGAAGCCCAGGAAGGTGGAGGCGTGATGTCCCAGGCCACACTCACCGCACGTCCCGGCGGGCGCCGCGCCCGGCGCCGTTCCGGCGCCACCTGGGGCAGCCCGGTCACCTACCTGATCGCCACCGTCCTGATCGCCGTGTGCATCGCGCCGGTGCTCTACATCATCGTCGGCGGCTTCCGGACCAACAGCCAGATCACCGTCGACCCGTCCGGCTGGCCGGACCCGTGGGTGATCAGCAACTACACCCAGGTGCTCACCAGTGCGCAGTTCTGGCAGCAGTTCGGCAACTCGACGATCTCGGCGGTGTCCACCACCCTCGGCGCGGTCGCGCTGGCGCTGATGGCGAGCTTCGTGATCGCCCGGTACGACTTCAAGGGGCGCAACGCGATGTACTCGCTGTTCGCCGCGGGCCTGATGTTCCCGCTCACCGTGGCGATCACCCCGCTGTACCTGCTGATCAAGAACCTCGGGCTGACCGACAACCTGCTCGGGATCATCCTCCCGCAGATCGCGTTCGCGCTGCCGACCACGGTGATCATCCTGGTGCCGTTCCTCGCCGCGATCCCCAAGGAACTGGAGGAGGCGGCGGCGATCGACGGGGCGAGCCGGCTCGGGTTCTTCTTCCGGATGGTGCTCCCGCTGTCGCTGCCCGGGGTGATCACGACCGGCATCCTGGCGTTCATCGGCGCCTGGAACGGCTACATGCTGCCGCTGTTCATCCTGAACAAGTCCAGCCTCTACACGCTGCCCCTCGGTGTGCAGGCGTTCTCCTCCGAGCACTCGGTCGACACGGCCGCCGTCCTCGCGTTCACCTCGCTGTCGATGATCCCCGCCCTGCTGTTCTTCAGCATCTTCGAGCGGCGCATCGTCGGCGGCCTCACCGGCGCGGTCAAGGGCTGACCGCCCGCGTCGCATCCCCACCACCGAAGGAGACGGACCCCGTGTCCACATCCCACGCCGGAGTCCCGGCCATGCCCGTTGCCTCCACCCGCGTCCGCGACCTCGTCGCGGCGATGACGCTGGAGGAGAAGCTCGCGCAGCTGACCAGCTACTGGCTCGACCAGGGCGGCGACGTCGTCGCGCCGATGCAGGGCGAGATGGCCACCCGTTCCGGGGGCGCCGACGAACTCGCCGAGCGCACCCGCCACGGCCTGGGCCACTACACCCGCGTGTACGGCACGCGTCCGGTCGAGCCCGCCCAGCGCGCCGCCTGGCTGTGGGCCGAGCAGCGCCGGCTGCAGCGCGAGACCAGGCTCGGCATCCCCGCGATCGTGCACGAGGAATGCCTCACCGGTCTGTCCGCGTGGCAGGCGACGAGCTTCCCCACGCCGCTGGCCTGGGGCGCCTCGTTCGACCCGGCCCTGGTCCGCGAGGTCGGGGCGGCGATCGGGACGTCCATGCGTGCCCTCGGCGTCCACCAGGGCCTCGCCCCCGTGCTGGACGTGATCCGCGACCCCCGGTGGGGACGCGTGGACGAGTGCATCGGCGAGGACCCCTACCTGGTCGGGACGGTGGGCACCGCCTATGTGCAGGGCTTGCAGGAGGCGGGCGTCCACGCCACCCTCAAGCACTTCCTCGGCTACTCCGCCTCGATCGCGGGACGCAACCACGCGCCCGTGCACGCGGGGCCGCGGGAGCTCGCGGACGTCTTCCTGCCGCCGTTCGAGATGGCCATCCTCGATGGTGGCGTGAGGTCGGTGATGAACGCCTACGTCGACATCGACGGCGTCCCGATGGCCGCCAGCGCGGACTACCTCACCGGAGTGCTGCGCGAGCAGCTGGGCTTCACCGGCGTCGTGGTCGCCGACTACTTCGCCGTCGCCTTCCTGCAGGTCATGCACGCGGTCGCGGCCGACCGCGGCGAGGCCGCGGCGCTGGCCCTGCGCGCCGGGATCGACGTGGAACTGCCCGGGGGCGACGCCTACCTGGCGCCGCTGGCGGAGAAGGTCAGGTCCGGGGCGATCGACGTGGGCTACGTGGACCGCGCCGTGCTGCGCGTCCTGTCGCAGAAGGAGGACCTCGGCCTGCTGGACCCGGACGCCTACGCCGGCGAGCCGCCGGCGAGCATCGACCTCGACCCGCCCGCCCACCAGGACCTCGCCCGCCGGCTGGCTGCCGAATCGATCGTGTTGCTGGCCAACGACGGCACCCTGCCGCTGGCCGGTCGCGCCCAGCCGGTGCGCCGGCTGGCCGTGATCGGGCCGAACGCCGCCAGGGTCGAGGCCCTGCAGGGCTGCTACTCCTTCGCCAACCACGTGCTGTCCGGGTATCCGGACGTCCCGATCGGGATCGCCATCCCGACCGTCGCCGAGGCGCTGGCCACGGCTTTCGGCGAGGCGGGGCTGCCCCGGCCAGAACTGGTCCTCGCCCAGGGCTGCACGGTGGAGGGTCCAGGCACCGACGGCTTCGCCGATGCCGTGGCCGCCGCCGCGTCCAGCGACCTGGCGGTGGTGGTCGTCGGCGACCAGGCCGGCCTGTTCGGACGCGGCACCGTCGGCGAGGGCAACGACTGCGAGACGCTCGACCTGCCCGGCGTGCAGCGGGAGCTCGTCGAGGCCGTGGTCGCGACCGGGACGCCGGTGGTGATGGTCCTGTTGACCGGGCGCCCGTACGCGATCGGCTGGGCCCTGGACGCGGAGGGCCCCCGGCCCGCTGCGGTCCTGCAGGCCTTCTTCCCCGGCGAGGGCGGCGGCACCGCCATCGCCGACGTCCTCACCGGCGCGGTGAACCCGTCCGGACGGCTGCCGGTCTCGCTCCCCCGCTCGGCCGGCGCCCAGCCGTACTCCTACCTGCGGCCCATCCTCGGCGGGCCGTCGGAGGTCACCTCGACCGACCCCACGCCGGTGCGTCCGTTCGGCTTCGGGCTGTCCTACACCACCTTCACGCACACCGACCTGGTCGTCGACGCCTCGGTGCGCGCCGGCGACGCCTTCGCCGCCGCGGTCACCGTCACCAACACCGGAGGGGTGGCGGGTGCCGACGTCGTGCAACTGTACGGGCACGACGTGGTCGCATCCGTGGTGCGGCCGGTGGCCCAGCTGCTCGGCTACGCCCGGGTGGAGCTGGCCCCCGGGGAGTCCCGGCGGGTCAGGTTCAGGGTGCCGACCGCGCGGCTGGCGTTCAGCGACCGGCGGATGGTGCGGATCGTCGAGCCCGGCGACGTCGAGGTCTGGGTGGGCAGCCACGCGGCGGCCGCCGAGCTGGATGTTCCCGGCGAGGAGTCGACCGGTGGCGTGATCTCGAACGCGCGCCGCGCCCGCGAGCGGCGGCTGCCCGGTGACGCCACCGCCCGGACGACGCTGGTCGTCACCGGTGCCGCCTACCCGCTCACCCGGGACGACGCCCGCCTGGTCACCGTGGAGACGAGCACCCCCCGGTGAGCCGGGTCGCCAACCCGATCCTGCCCGGCTGCCACCCCGACCCCTCGGTCTGCCGGGTCGGCGACGACTACTACCTGGTCACCTCGACCTTCGAGTACTTCCCCGGCCTGCCGGTGTTCCACAGCACCGACCTCACGCACTGGGACCCGGTCGGTCACGTGGTCGATCGCCGCAACCAGCTCGACTACGCGGGCATCGCGTCCTCGGGCGGCCTGTTCGCGCCGACGATCCGGCACCACGACGGCAGGTTCTGGGTGGTGTGCACGCTGGTCGACCAGGCGGACCCGGGTCGGGGCGGCAACTTCCTGATGACCGCGTCCGACCCGGCCGGCCCGTGGTCGGACGTGGTCTGGCTGGACGCGGACGGGATCGACCCCTCACTGTTCTTCGACGACGACGGCAGGGCGTGGCTGCACGGCACCCGGCCGGCGCGCAGGCCGGAGTGGCACGACCAGACCGAGGTGTGGATCCGCGAGCTGGACCTCGTGACACTCGCCCCGGTCGGCCCCGAACACGTGGTCTGGAACGGGGCGATGCGCGGCGTCGTCTGGGCGGAGGGGCCACACCTGTACAAGGTGGACGGCACCTACTACCTGGTGGCCGCCGAGGGCGGCACGGAGTTCCACCACAGCGTCTGCGTGGCGCGATCCGACTGCCTCAGCGGGCCTTACCAGGGCAGCCGGAGCAACCCCGTGCTGACCCACCGCCATCTCGGCCGCGCGGCCGGCGTGGTCGGGGCGGGCCACGCCGATCTGGTGCAGGCCGCCGACGGCAGCTGGTGGGCGCTGCTCCTGGCCATGCGCACCTACGGCGGTTTCCACCACAACCTCGGCAGGGAGACCTTCCTCGTCCCGGTCGTCTGGGAGGACGGCTGGCCCGTGTTCGCTCCGGGAGCCGGCCGGATCCCGGAGGAGGTCGAGGTGCCGTTCGCGCCGGCCGGGCCGCGGGGCGCCGCGCAGGGGGGCCTGGCCGGCATCGTCCGGCCCGGCGACC
>NZ_JASGES010000113.1:0-13732 GCF_047606205.1 Propionicimonas sp.
CCGGGCGGCGGCCGGGTCAGGCAGCCGCGGCCGCGCTCAGCCGCGCGCAGCCAGGGCGTGCATGCCGGACTCCACCCGGTCCAGCCAGGAGCGGACGCTGCGCACGGCCTGCGGGGTCCGGGGGTAGCGCGCCCTGAGGTGCAGGCCGCTGTCGTTGACGATGAACCAGACCATCACCCCGTCGTCGCGGACGACGGCGGAGACATAGCGCGGGTCCGCGCCCACCGGCAGCGCGGGCAGTCGCCGGGTGTCGAGCCAGGAGATCGCGAACATCCCCGGGGCGGCACGCATGCCGCCGTACGGCGCGAGGATCGGCGCCAGCGGGTACGAGCCCAGCGCGATCGCCTCCCGGACGGCCCTCGCGCAGGCGGCGGGATCCGGATCGTCGGACTCGATCACCGAGTTGGTGATGTACCAGCCCACCGAGTTCCGCCACCGCTCCTCGTGCCGGCTGTGGACGGGGAAGACCGCGCGCAGGCCGGTTCCGGCCAGCTCGAGCGTCGCCTGGGTGAGCACCGACACCGCCAGCGAGATGGTCCGCACACCCCTCTGCCCGGCGACGTCGGCGAACCGGGCCGCCTGGTCGGCATCCAGCAGGTCGCGCACGTCCACCATGCTGTCGCCCACGAAGTCGGGATCCCCGAGCGACAGCGGGAACTTCGGCATCACGCCGGCTTCGGCGTCCAGGATCTCCGCCCAGCGCTGGTGCACCTCCGGCGGCGCCGGCGGCATGGCCTCGAGCGCGGCGGTGTGCTCGGCGAAGCCTGCCGCCGGTGGCAGTCCCGTTCCGGGGGGTCGCCCGGCGCGCAGGTCGGCGAGGCAGGCGAAGAGGTCCTCCAGCACGATCACGAACGACCACATGTCGATGTGGGCGTGGTCGGCGCCGACGATCACCAGCGGACGCGGGTCGGGCTCGGAGGCCGACGGCAGCATCACGGCGAGGCGGTGGGACGGCACCTCGAACGGGGCGCAGGCCTGGTCGAACAGCCGTCGCAGCACCGCGCGCGGCTCGTCCCCCTCCGGAACCGGGTGCTCCGTCCAGCGCCCGGGGGTGAGGGTGATCTCGTGGAGCTGCAGCCGCCCGTCCCGCGCGTGGGAGAACGCCGTGGAGAAGGTCGCGTGCCGCTGCAGGACGGCGAACCATGACGCGGCCAGGTCGTCCAGTCCGGTGCCGTCGGGGAGCCGGGCCGAGACCGCCATCCAGGAACCCGGCCGCTGGCCGAGGCCGACGTGGCGGCCCTGGTCGAAGGAGACCGGCAGTTCACGGCCGCGCCCTGGAGCCGGCAGCACCGCACAACTGAGCAGTCTGCCTTGTGGGAGCGCCATCCGCGCGACGTTCGTCAGCCGCATGACGCCCTACCCTAGGAGGCACGTGCGACCGCTGTGTTACGGAGGATCCTTGCCCGCGCTGGATGTCGACCACGCCACACTCGTCTACGAGCTCGCCGGCGCCGAGGGACCGCTGGTGGTGCAATTGCACGGGCTCACCTCCTGCCGCGCCAGGGACGCCGCCCTCGGCCTCGACCTGGGCCGCGCGCTGCGCGACCACCGGATCCTGCGCTACGACGCCCGCGGCCACGGCGAGTCCACGGGGAAGGCCGACCCCGCCGCCTACACCTGGCCGGCCCTGGCCACCGACCTGCTCGCGATCATCGATCGGCTCTCCCCCGGTGAGCCCGTGCACGGCGTCGGCACCTCGATGGGCTCCGCCACCCTGCTGCACGCCGCCGTCCGGGCGCCGCACCGGTTTGCCAGCCTCACCCTGGTCGTGCCGCCGACCGCGTGGGAGACCCGCAGGCAGAAGGCCGACGCATACCTGGGAAACGCCGCCCTGGTCGAACGCGACGGGGTGGACGCCTTCGTCGAGCTCGGCAGCACGACCCCCGACCCGCCGGCGCTCGCCGATGCGCCGCTCAGCCGGCCGAGTGTCACCGAGGCGCTGCTGCCCAGCGTGCTGCGCGGCGCCGCCGCGTCCAATCTCCCACCGCTGCAGACGCTGGCCGAGATCGACGTGCCGACCCTGATCCTGGCCTGGGCGGACGACCCGGCCCACCCACTGCGGACGGCCGAGTTGCTTCACCAGGCGATCAAGGGCAGCCGGCGGATCGTCGCCCGGACGCCCTACGGGATCATGGCCTGGCCCGCGCTCTTCGCCGATCACGTGGCCGCGGCCGAACACCAACAGGCGGGGGTCGTTCCGCAGGCGAGCTGATCCGCCGCCCGCCGGACCGGCGAGCGTTCAGCCCTCCCGCCAGCCCTCGATGAATCCCGCGCCGAGGACATGGCCGGCCAGGTGCGGCAGGAGGTCGGCCAGGCCGTCGGCCTCGGCGTCGAAGCGCCGGTTGAGTGCGTACAGGTGGAAGCCGTAGCGGTGCGGCCCGTGGTTCGGCAGCGGCCGCGGACCGTGGTAGCCGGAACGACCGAACCGGTCCGGCAGGAAGCGGACGCCGGGCGCGCCGGGCTGGAGCGCACCCTCGGCGAAGCCCTGCACGCCAGCCTCGACCAGCGCGGCGAGGTGGATGACGGGTCGTCGCAGGGGCACGTCCACGTCCTCGACGACCAGGAGCAGCTCGCCGGTACCGGCCGGCAGCGTGCCCCACGCCAGCGCCGGGGACACGTCGTCACCGAGTGGAGCGCCGCAGCACCGTAGCGGTATCTCGGTGCCGGGTTCGAAGGTCGCGCTGGCGAGGTCGATCCGCTGCCCTGCGCTCAGCTCCGGAGCGGTCCGGACGCTGTACTCCAACCCGGCGCGGCGGTGTCGGAGCAGCCGTCCCAGTAGCGGGCCGAGGAGCACCAGCAGGCGCGGCCGGTCGTCCGCGCTCATGGCCGTCCCCCTGGCTGCGCCAGCGAGCGGTCGGCGACGACGAGCACGAGGAATCCGGCGGCGGCGACCGCCATGGCGGCGGCGAGTTCGTGCAGGCCACCGTGGGTGAGCGCGAGCCCGTTCACCGAGGCCGCGGCGATCGCACCCAGGTACATGAACGTCCGCAGCAGCCCGGCCGAGGAGGCGATCCGCTCCGGTACCGCCTGCCGGTAGAGCGCGTTCTGGTTGGCCAGATTGGCCAGCCCCTGCGGAATGCCGACCAGCCCCGCGACCAGGCCGAGCAGCCAGACCGGCGAGGAGGGGTCGACCACCAGCAGCAGGCCGGCGGCGGCCAACTGGCACACCGCGCTGACCACGAGCTTGCCGCGAACCTGCTCGCGGCGTCCGGTCAGGGCGGTGACGGCGACCGCCGCGAGAAAGGTGGGCAGGAGCAGCAGGCCCGCCTGGACCGGGGTCAGCCCGTAGCCGGACTGCAGCCAGCCGGTGACGCCGTACAGGAACATGTAGGCGGTCACGGCGGACAGGAACGTCCGCAGGTAGGTGGCCAGCAGCGCACGGTTGCCGACGAGAACCCGGACGTCGATGAACGGCGCGGCCCGACGCCACTCCCACAGCCAGAAGCCCGCACCGGCCGCGATCGCGACCAGGAGCTGCCACCAGACGGGGTCCGCCAGGTCCATCAGGAAGACCAGCGCGGCGACCAGCGTCGCCGCGAACAGGCCCATCCCGGTCAGGTCGAGGTCGAGCCGGCGGCGCCCGTCCCCCGGTTCGGCGGGCTCGTCGCGGGGAAGGAAGAGCCAGCTCAGCACCGCGCACGCGAGCGCCAACGGCAGGTTGACGCTGAAGACCACCCGCCAGCCGCCCCAGGCCAGCAGCACGCCGCCGAGGGTGGGACCGAGAACGGCGATGGTCTGGTTCGCCACGGTGAGCACGGCCAGGGGCCCGGCGGGACTCTCCCTGCCGGTGCGGCGCGCCTCCCTGCGGATCAGGTTCATCGCGGACGGGTAGCCCGCGCAGGTGCCGAAGCCGAGCAGGACGCGGGACACGACGAGCGCGGCCAGGGAAGGGGCGAGCGCACCGATCAGGCCGGCGGCGGCGGTGAACGCCGCCCCGATCAGGAAGACCCGGCGCGGCCCGAAGATGTCCACCAGGCGCCCGGTCACCGGCTGGCCGATCGAGGTGGCGAGGTACAGCGCGGACACCAGCCAGGCCGTCTGGGTGGCCGGCGCCCCGAACGCGACGCCGATCGGCACCAGCGCGACCGCCATCATCGAGGAGTTGACCGGGTTCAGGATCGAGCCCAGCACCATCGGCGGATAGAGCCGCCGGTCGAAGGTGACCGCCGGCGCCTCGAAGTCCCGGGTCGGCGCGGTCACCGGCGTCCGATCCGGTCGAGCAGGTCGAGCGCGGTCACGATGGTGTCGAGCTCTGCGTCGTCGAGCCGCTCCAGCACCTCGACGAGCCATTCCTCCCGCGCTTTCCGGTTTCCCGCGTACCGCTCGCGCCCGGCGTCGGTGAGTGCGAGCAGCAGTCGCCGGCCGTCGTGGGGATCCGAACTGCGGTGCAGGTAGCCCCGCTGTTCGAGGACGCTCACCTTGGCCCCCATCGACTGGCCGGTGATGCCCTCGCGAGCGGCCAGCTGGCTGGCCGTCGCCGGGCCGTGCTTGCCGAGCTCGGTCAGCACGGCCACCTCGGACGGGCTGAGGTCCTCGCCCGGGGCGAACTCTCGCAGGCGCCGGCGGAGCCGGCTGACCACCACTCTCAGCTGCTGGGCGGCCAGGACCGCCTTGTCGGTTCGCTGTCGCTCGGGTGAGGTCACGCTCCCACCGTAGATTGGTAAGGCTGAACTGACAAGTTCAGACTTACTTTCGTACTCCTCGCGCCGCCCCCGGGCGGCCCGCCGGCACTCAGCGGACGGCCAGGGCCACCCGTTCTCCGGGGCCGACCACGAGCTCGCGTCCGCTCGGCGCGAGGTAGCGACGCTGGTAGTCCGCCTCGCCCACATCCTCGACCAGGTGCAGGCCGGCGTTCCCGACGAAGCCGGCGACCTCGGCGCGATCGAGGCCGAACAGCCACGGCTCGGAGGCGTCGAAGCCGGGGAACCCACCGGTGGGCCGCTGCTCCCCGCGCGCCGCGACCAGCGCGCGCGAGACGTAGGTGAACACGAGCGCGCTTCCCGCGGCGAACCCGGCGACGGCCGCCAGGGTCGAGCGCACCGCCGCCTCGCCGAGGTACTGCGTGACGCCCTCGCAGACGAACAGGGTCGGCGAGGCGCAGTCCACCCCGGCGTCGCGCAACGTGTCGCCGAGCCCGGGCAGGCCGAGGTCGGCGGCGACGAACCGGACATCGCCCGCCATCACGGGGACACCGCGCAGGTGCCGCCGCTTGCGCCGCTGGATGACCGGCAGGTCGACCTCGAAGACCGTCGCCGTGGCCAGTTCCGGCAACCGGTAGGCCCGGGTGTCGAGGCCCGCGCCCAGGATCACCACCTGGGTGACGCCTTCGGTCGCCGCGGCGACGACGACGTCGTCGATGTAGCGGGTTCGCATGACCTGCCCGCCGTAGGTGCCGGGCGGCCAGGAGGCCAGCACCTGGTCGAGCAGCGGACGCGCCTGCGCGATCGCCACCAGCATCGGATCCAGGAGCCGCGCCACGACCGGGTCGTCGAACTGTCGCAGGCCGGGCGGCTGGCGCTGCTCGGCCAGCCGGCACAGGGCCGCGCCGCCGGCCGTCCGGCTCACTCCCGTGACCACGGATGCCATCCAAACACATCGTCGGTGGAGGCGGGGCAGGATCACGCGGGTTGACCCGGAGTGTGCTCCAGGAGTGAGACTGGTGACATGACCTCCGGGTTCACCATCGCCGAGGCGGCCGTCGCGTCCGGGCTCAGCGTCGACACGCTCCGCTTCTACGAGAAGGACGGCCTGCTGCTGCGGCCCGTCCCACGCACGGGGACCGGGCACCGGCGCTACGGCCCCGAAGACCTGCGCTGGATCGACATGGTGAACCGGCTGAGGGCGACCGGTATGCCGATCCGGGACGTCCGTCGCTACGCGGCGCTGGTGCGGGCCGGCACAGGCAACGAGGTCGAGCGGCTCGCCCTGCTCCGGCAGCACCGGCAGCGGGTGCTGGCCCAACTCGCGGAGGTCACCGACCACCTGGGTGCGATCGACCGCAAGATCGGCATCTACGAGAATGCGGTGGGGCTTGACCTGGAGCGCGCTCCAGGCGCTGAAGTGGTGTCATGATCACGACTCGCACCCTTGGCACCGCCTCTCCGCTCACCGTCTCGGCCCTCGGGCTGGGCTGCATGGGCATGTCCGAGTTCTACGGCTCCACCGACGACCAGCAGGGCATCTCGACGATCCGTCGTGCGCTCGACCTCGGGGTCACCTTCCTCGACACGGCGGACATGTACGGACCGTTCGTGAACGAGGAACTGGTGGGACGCGCGATCGCCGGCCGCCGCGACGAGGTGCAACTGGCCACCAAGTTCGGCAACGAGCGGCTCGCCGACGGCACCCGGGTCGGGATCAACGGCCGGCCGGAGTACGTCCGGCGGGCCTGCGATGCGTCGCTGCAGCGGCTCGGCGTCGACCACATCGACCTGTACTACCAGCACCGGGTGGATCCGTCGGTGCCGATCGAGGACACCGTCGCGGCCATGGCCGGGCTGGTCGAGGCAGGCAAGGTGCTCCATCTCGGCCTGTCCGAGGCGTCGGCGGCGACGGTCAGGCGCGCGCACGCCGTCCATCCGATCACCGCGCTGGAGACCGAGTACTCCCTGTTCACGCGCGACCTGGAGGACGAGATCCTGCCGACGATCCGGGAGCTCGGCATCGGCCTGGTTCCCTACTCGCCGTTGGGCCGGGGGATCCTCACCGGAGCGGTCACGCCGGATTCGCTGGAGGCCGGTGACAGCCGTGCGACCCCGTACTTCCCCCGGCTGAACGGGGACGCGCTGCAGGCCAACCTGGTCCTGGTCGACCGGGTCCGCGCGCTGGCAGCGGCCAAGGGATGCACGCCGGGCCAGCTCGCTCTGGCCTGGGTGCTCGCCCAGGGCGAGGACGTCGTCCCGATCCCGGGGACCAAGCGCGTGCGCTACCTGGAGGAGAACGTCGGTGCGCTGGACGTCAGCCTGACCGAGGCCGACCTGGCCGCGCTCGCCGAGGCCGTCCCGCGGGACGCGGTGGTGGGCGCCCGTTACGGCGACATGAGCCACATCGACGCCTGAGCGGGGCGCGCCGGTCGTCCGCGTGGCGGGCGGCCGGTCAGTCGCCGAGTGCGGCGAGGAAGGTGCCGCTGGGGGCGAAGAAGGTGGTGCCGGTCCGCGGAACGGAGAAGTCGAGGATGCGGTCGTGGCTGCCCGGCGGGTCGCCGACGAACATCCGTTCGAGCATCTTCTCGATCACCCACAGGTGCCGGGAGTAACCGATGAAATAGGTGCCGAACTCGCCGTGGCCGGGACGCCCGAAGGGCATGTTGTCGCGGACGATGTCGTGCTCGCCGGCCTCGTCGGTGATGGTGCTGAGCGTCTTGTGGGACTTCTGGGCGGGCCCCTCGGCGTCGGGCAGTTCGACGTTGTCGAACTTGCGGCGTCCGATGATCGCCTCCTGCTGCTCGGTGCTCAGCGCCTGCCACGCCCCGAGGTCGTGGGTGTAGCGCTGGACCACGACGTAGCTGCCGCCGGCGAACTCTGCGTCCTCGTCGCCGACCAGGATGGTGGCGGGGAGTGCGGGTCCGACCGGGTTGGCGGTGCCGTCGACGAAGCCGAGCAGGTCACGGGCGTCGAAGTAGCGGAAACCGAAGGTCTCCTCGACGACCGTCACGGCGTCGCCGAGCCCTGCGAGGAGGAGCCGCTCGAACTCGAAGCACAGGTCGGTGAAGTCGGCGCGGATGTGGAACAGCAGGTCGCCGGGTGTGGCGGGGGCGGTGTGCCGGTCGCCGACCACGGGGACGAACGGGTGCAGGTCGGCCGGTGGCGCGTGCCCGGTGACCCGCTCGAACGCGGCGTGCCCGATCGCGGCCGTGCAGGTGAGGGAGGCGTGCATGTCGCGGAAGGCGACGGTCTTGACCAGGTCGTCCAGCCCGGCGAGCGTGTCGCGTACGGCCGCCGCGGCCTGTGCGCCGTCGTTCACGGTGACGACCAGGAAGACGGCCGACCGCGTGAGCGGCACGTCGATGCGCTGCGGCTCCGCCGGCAGCGGGGACGGTGAATCGGTGCTCGCCATGCGCCGACCATAGTCCCGGGACCGCGTCGCCGTTCGGGGTGCCCGCCGGAAGCGACGACAGCCGGCCGCGCGCAGGACTGCGGCCGGGCGTGCCGTCAGGCGAGCGGGAGGGTGAGCGTGGCGACCAGCCCGTCGTGGTCGCTGGCGCCGGTCTCGTGCTCCCTGCCGTTGCCGCGGACGTCGATGCCCCGCACGAAGATCGCGTCCAGGTGCTGTTCCCCGTCCTTGTCGTAGGTGTCGACGTTCGGCGTGGCGACGTCGTACCCGGCCGCCGTGACCTGTGCGCGGGCGTTGCTCGACCAGTCGCCGCCCACCATCACGCGCCGATGGCCGGACAGCTTCTCCAGGACCTTCTTGATGTCGGCCCGCTTGCCGGCGTCGGCGGCGGCCTTCGAGGCGAAAGCCGCCCTGGGACGGATGTGCACGGCGGCCGCGACGAAGCTGGTGCCGTTCTTCCTGCTGGTCAACTCGGTGGCGATCATGCCGTGGTAGGCGGTGCCGAGGTCGACCTCGATGCGCTCGCCGTGGTCGTACTTGTCGGGGTTCCAGAAGATGCCCAGCGTCTTGTAGGCCCACACCTTGAAGCCGTTCGCCTCGCAGATGGAGTTCCGGGCGGCTTCGTCGACCTCCTGGCCGGCGAGCACGGAGCACCGCAGCGACTCGTCCACGAACAGGGCGTTGGGTCCCGGCGCACCGCCCCCGAAGTGCCGCAGTTCGGCGTTGTAGGTCGCGGCCCTGAAGTCGACGGGGCCCGCAGGGTCGCGGGGCGGGTCCGGCACCATCGTGCGGGCCGGCGCGCCCGGGGCCGGGTAGTCGGCGCCGAGCAGTGCCGTCCACGTGACCTGCCCGGCCTCGCCGTCGTCGTCCAGCCCGGCCGACACCTGGAAAGCCCGGACGGTCGCGAAACCGAGTGTCGCCAGTCGGGCCGCGAGGTCGGCGGCCCGGTGCTGGTCGAGGCCGGGGTTGTACTCGAAGTGCCAGCGCTCGGACGGCACCGAGCGCCGGAACCCGAACTCGTGCGCGCGCAGGCGCTCACCGGCGGCGGGCTTGTGGGACCCGTCCCCGCCCTCGCTGAGCCAGGAGTGCGCCGGACTCGGCTCGTACCCGCCGGCGGCACCGGTGGTGTGGGTGTCGAAGGCGCGGGCGTCGATGTGCGGGGCGTGCCAGGACGGTGCGGCGGCCACGACCCCGTGGTGGTGGAGGTAGGCGTCGTACAGCGCCGCCTGTTCGTCCCAGGTGCGCTGGAACACGTCCACCCCACCCGTGGGCAGGCCCGCGCCGACGGCCCGCAGGTAGGCGGCGGCGACGTCGCCGCGAAGCACATGACCGGCTGTGTCGACGGGGAAGGTGCGCGGGGCGGTGTCGTCCGTACCGGACATGGTGGCCTCCTGGATGCTCGTCCTGCCCTTGTTGAGGACCGTACGCGTCGTCAGATACATCGGCGACGGAGGGCCGCTCACGGCTGGCGCAACCCACCTCCAGGGGTGGTGGCGGGAGAGACCGGCGTCCGCGAGGCACCGGCGCCGTGTCGGCCGGCCACGGATCCGGGTGAGCTCGCCCGCTCCGCGACGATGGGCTCCGCCTTGGCCGTGGTGAGCGACCCCGACGGTGCGCCGGCTGCGACGGACGGTGTCGCCGCCGGCCCGGGCGTCGGCGTCGCGGGCGTGCCGAAGGCCAGGACGCAGCCGGCGGCCAGCGGCAGCATCGCGGCGAGGGCGATGTGGGAGCTCACAGGACAAGCCTTCCACCGGCCTCGTCGCTCGATGAAGTCCCCACCCGGGCGACCGGCCCCGGTGCACGGGCACCGGTCCGGCCCCGCCCCGCCCGTTCCCCGGAGCCGGACGGACGCGAAGGGGCCACACTGGGTGGCATGAGGAGTGCGGACGATCGGGACTGGCCGCCGACGGCGGAGGCGCTGATGCGTTCCCGGTTCGACGCGTTCCGCGACGGCGACGCGGCGTGGCTGCTGGCGTCCTGGCACGCGTCCACCAGACCGGCGTCACTCGACCTTGACGACAACCCCGTGTGGCGCCGCCTCCAGATCGTCGACGCAGTGGCCGGCGGACCGGACGACCGGACCGGCATCGTCGAGTTCCGCGCCACCTATCTGCGTCCCGAGGGTGGCGTCGGCGTCCAGCACGAACGCTCCCGATTCGTCCGCGAAGGCGGACGCTGGTACTACCTCGACGGCGCCTGAACGGCCGGGCCGTGCTAGTCCACGGGCCAGCGGTCAGCAGTCAGCTTGCGCAATGACATCCTTGCGCAATGGTTGGGTTGTCCGTAGAGTCATGCCGTGCCCACAGCGACGGAACTCGACAAGGATCTGGACGCGGCCTTCGATGCCCTGGCCGATCGAACCCGCCGTGCGATCATCGGTCGGCTCACGCAGGGCGAGGCCACCGTCAGTGAGCTTGCCGAGCCGTTCGACCTCACCCATCAGGCCGTGTCGCGTCACGTCGGCATCCTCCGCAGCCGTGGCCTGATCCACCAGCGGGTGGACGGCCAACGCCGTCCGTGCCGGCTGAACATCGAGCGGATGCAGGAGTTGGCCGACTGGATTCTCGAGCGACGGCGAGAGTGGGAGTCGCGGCTCGACCGGCTCGAGGACCACCTGGCGTCGATCCAGGAGGAACGATGACGACGCAGACGACCCTGGCCGGCGACGAGCTGATCGCGACCAGGTATCTCGATGCCGTCCCGGCGCTGGTCTGGACGGTGTTCACGACCCCGCAGCACCTGGCGGCCTTCTGGGGCGGCGACCACGCCGTGGTCCGCGCCGACTCGGTCACGGTCGACCTGCGGGTCGGCGGGAGCTTCCATCTGGAGACCGTGGGAGTGGACGGCTGCAGCTACCCGTTGCGCTTCCGGTACGAGGCCATCGACCCGCCGCGGCTCCTGACCTTCAGTTCACCGGACACGGGGCTCCTGACGCAGGTGCGGCTCGAGCCGACCGGCGCCGGGACGACCGTGACGATCCACCAGCGGCGGCTGCCACCGGACCTGCAGACCGAGCAGGCCCGCACCGGCCTGACCGGGATCCTCGAACACCTCGCGACCCTCGTCGCGACGCTCTCCGGACGACGACGGTGAGTGATCGACAGCGGGCCGTTCACCGCTACCTGGACGGTTTCCGGCGCGGCGACCACGAGGCGATCCTCGCCCTCCTGACCGAGGATGTGGTGTGGAGGATCCACGGACTGCGCACCACACGCGGCAAGCTCGAGTTCGACAGCGAGATCGCGAATCCCGCCTTCGAGGGCAGCCCCGTGCTCGATGTCGAACGCACGATCGAGGCCGACGACGTCGTCGTGGTCACCGGGATCGGCCAGGGACGCCACCGCGAAGCCGGCAGTTTTCGCTTCGCCTACAACGACCTGTTCACCTTCAGGGACGACCTGATCGCCCAGATCGACTCCTACGTCGTTCCACTGGGCTGACCCGCACTCCACCTCCGCCGACACCACCGGTTCTCGCCGAGAGGCGCCCTGATCACGGGGCTCCGGCGCGCACAGGGCCGGGTCGCGCGCCAGGGGTGCCGTCGGGCCGCTCTGCGGCCGGATCGCGCCAGGTCCGCCCTGGGGGGAGCCGTCCCCCGGGCGAGCCTGGAGCGGGGTCCGGGAAGGTCATCGTCCTAGCCTTGGAACATGACGACGTACTCGAGGTATCGCCGGGCGATCGCGGAGGGTGGATCCGTCGAACGGATGGCGTTCTTCAGCGATGCCGTCTTCGCCATCGCCATGACCCTGCTGATCATCGAGGTCCGCGCCCCCGAGGCGGCGCCCGGAGAGTTGACGGACGCCCTCCTCACCCTGGCCCCGGAGTATCTCACCTTCGCCCTCAGCTTCGCCGTCGTCAGCCTGGTCTGGCTCGCTCACGTCCGCAAGGTGTCCACCCTGGTCGGCTACGACCAGAACCTGCTGCGCCTGAACCTGCTGATGCTGCTGTTCGTCGCCTCGATCCCCCTGCCGACCGCGATCCTTGGCCGCTACGGCGACGAGACCCCCGCGGTGGTGCTCTACGCCGTCGCCGTCGCCGCTACCGGCCTCGCCCTGGCTGCGCTCTGGATCTACGCCTGGCGTCGCGGCTTCGTCCGCGATGACATCACCGTCCAGGTCTTCCGCTACGTGCTCGTACAGTCCTTCCCGGTCCCGGGGGTCTTCCTGCTCTCGATCCCGGTCGCGCTGCTCGCCGGACCCACCGCGGCCAAGTTCAGCTGGATCGCCGCACTCCCGGTGTCGCTGATCATCACCCGGCTCTACCGTCACCGCGGGCCGGTGGCCGAACAGGAGACGCAGGGGTCGTGAGGCGACACCGCCACCCGGTCTTCGTCATTCTCGCCTCGCGCCGCGCAGGATCGGGCGAACCGTGCCGGCCCCCCGCGCTCAGCAGAAGTAGCGCTGGGCCGCCACGCCGCCGCACGGCACTCTTTTCGGCATGAGCAACTTCGCCGTGGTGTGCGCGTCCGGCAGCTTTCGGGACCGTCTTGCCGGCCACGAGGGGGTGACCCACTTCGGCCATCGATGGACCGACGGCGGGGTCGACGTCGCGGCCGGCCTCACCGGTGCTCACGTCCTGCACCTGGCCGTCGCCGTCTGCGTCCTCAACGACCTCTACCGCGAGGCGCAGGATTGCGGCATTCCGGTCGACGGCGTCAGGGTCGAAGCCGAGGGCGAGTTCGACGAGGACTGGTCCTCGACCGGGATCACCTACCGCGTGGACGTCGACTCCCCCGCCGACCTCGCGCGCGTCGAGGACCTGATCGCACTGGTCGACCAGATCGCGGAGATCCCCCGCGCGATCAGGGCGGGCGCCGCTGTCACTCGCACGGCGTGACTCCGGGACCGCAACCCCTGCCCGCGTTACGCGTGACGCGGATCTTCACCCCGAGAGTCCGCTTGTCGGGGTCTGCCGGCGACCCGCGGACCGGGTTCGTCCGCGCCCGATCTTGGGAGCTGCGGACGACGGGCGCCGCATCGTCTCAGATGATCTCGGTCTGGACGTCGCTGCCCGCAAGCAGAAACCGCAGATCCTCGGGGTCCGACGTGAGCACCACCACGGGCAGCGGCAGGGTGAGGGCTGTAGCGGCCACCACCGAGTCGACCGTCAGGTCTCGCTGCTTGCGCCGGGACGCGATGGCGATCGCCCGCAACTGGCCCGCGCGATACCCGATGTCCGGGTGGACGTCGATGAGCCGGACCGCCTTGACGGCCCGACGGACGGCAACGTCCCGAGCGGTGCCATCGGTGACCTCCGCCAGCGTCACGCAGGAGGCGTAGATGACGGAGTCGCTGCGCTTGGCGAAGGTGGCCCACGCCTGCATGCTGCGCTCGTCCTGAGCGAGCGCGGACAAGGCCTCCGCGTCAAGGAGGATCGAGTGCGGCCGGACGATCATCCCGCGAGCCGGGCGAAGATCGCAGCGACCTCGTCCTCGTCGACCGGCCCATGCTCGGCCTCCATCCGGGCCAGGGCATCATCCAGCGCGTCACGTTCGAGCTGACGGGCCACCGCCGCGGCGACGTACCCGGAGAACCCACGCGCGCCCACCCGCGAGCGCACAGACTCGGACGTGGTCGCCGGCATCGACACCGAGTGCTTCTCGACTCCCTGAGCTGAGGCCATGCCCTGATCCTACTAGAAGTAGGAATGCAAGCCGACGTGGCCCCAGTCCGACCCGCCG
>NZ_JASGES010000114.1:0-16589 GCF_047606205.1 Propionicimonas sp.
CCGGCGGGAGCGGCCGTACCGGCGCCCGCCGGGGTGGGTGCCGCAGCGACCGCGCCGCCCGGCGACGTGCTGGACTTCCCGGCCCCCCCGATCGCAGGGACGCCTGAGGCCTCGGCGGGCGACGGCTCCCGCGTACTCGGCCGGCGCTACCGCCTCGCCGAGCAGCTCGCCGTCAGCAACCGGACGCAGACCTGGCGGGCGGACGACCTCGTCCTGGGACGAGCGGTGCTGGTACACCTGCTGGACCCGGACGATCAAGGCACGGCGGAGGTGCTGCGGCTGTCCCGCGAGGCGGCGCTGGCCACCGACGCGCGCTTCCTCCGGGTCCTCGACGTCGTCGAGGACGAGCCCGGCGTCGGGCCGTACCTGGTCTACGAGTACGCGGCCGGCCAGACCCTGGAGAAGGTGCTCCGCGGTGGCCCGCTGACCGGGGTCGAGTCGGCCTGGATCGTCCGTGAGGTCGCCGACGCCCTGATCGCCCTGCACGCGCAGGGCCACTTCCACCGCCACCTCAGCCCCGCGACGGTGCTGGTCACCACCTCGGGGAACGTGAAGGTGCTCGGCTTCGGGGTGAACGACGCCGGCCGGCCCGCGGCGACGGCGACCAACGGCGAGGCGGCCGACGTGCGGGCGCTGGGCCAACTGCTGTACGCGTGCCTGGTCGCCCGCTGGCCCGGGGGCGACCGGTTCGGGCTCCCGGCCGCCCCCGTCGCGGACAGCAACTGGGTGCTGCCCAGCGAGGTGCGCGGCGGGGTGGCACCCGCCGTCGACCGGGTGGTCGACCGGCTGCTCTCGCCGGTGCCGCGCGGCCACGCGCCCCGGCTCGCCACCGCGCAGGACGTGACCACCCAGCTCTCCCTCGTGCTCGGTCCGATGGGGGCGGCCCAGGACCTCCGCGCCCGGCTGGATCCCGATCGGGACGCCGCCGGGTCCGACGCCACGCCGGCGCCGGTCTCGCGGGTGGCGCCGCCGCGTCCGACCCCCGCTTCGGTGGGGCGGTTCAGCGCGACGTCCGCCTCGCTGCCCGAGGAGGACGACGAGCCCGAGGACTCGACCCAGCCGTTCGTGGCCGCGGCCCTGGAACGCAGCGAGTCCTTCACCCCGGTGCCGCCGCCGGCGAACGCCAGGCCCGTCGCCGCCGACCAGCCGGCACCGCGCCGGTCACTTCGCCTGCCAGTGCTGCTCGGTGCCCTCGCCCTGGTGCTCGCCGTCGGGATCGTCGCGGCGGTCGCTCTCAGCGTCCGGGATCCCGCCACCACGCCCGCGACCGCGACCGGCACGCTCAGCGTGACGAAGGCGACCGCGTTCGACCCGAAGGCGGACGGCGGTGACGCGTCCGAGTCGAACAAGTCCGCCCCCCTCGCCGTGGACGGAAACCCCGAGACCGTCTGGCGTACCGAGAAGTACCGCTCGGCCGCCCTCGGCTCCCGCAAGCCCGGTGTCGGGCTGGTCCTCGACCTGGGCGAGACCAGGACGGTGACCCGCGTCCAGCTCACCCTGGAGGGCAAGGGAACGGCCGTCGCGCTGAAGGTCCCCTCCGAACCGGTGGAGTCGGCCCCGATGAAGTCCGTCGAACGATGGGACTCGATGGCGAGCGTGGCGGACGCGGGAACCAGCACCACGCTGGTGCCGGGGCAGCCGGTCCAGACCAGGTACCTGCTGGTCTACCTCACCTCGCTGCCCTCGATCGGAAACGACTACTACCGCGGCGGGGTCGCCGAGATCGTGGTCAGCGGGCACTGAGCCCCGTTCCCGGGCGGAGCGCCGCGGCGCCACCCTCGCCGTGCGGGGACGGATCGCCTAGACTCCTCCCCGGGGTACTTTCTCGCACGCTCGGGGGGAGCATGGGAAAGCTGCGCACGGGGGTTTCGATCTGCGGACTTGCGCTCGCGATCACCTTGTCCACGGCGCTGTCGGCCGCAGCCGACACGACGAGTTCCGGCGCGCCCGGGAACGAGCCCGCCGCGTCCGCCACCGCGAGCCCCGCGTCCACCCCGAAGCCCGCGTCCACCGCGTCCGCCGCGTCCACCACGAGCCCCGCGTCCGGACCCACCGCCGGCCACGACGCCGGAGATCCCACGCCCGGTGCGACGGCCACCGACCCGGCCCCGCGTGACTCCGCGGGTGATCCCGCGCCGAGCCAGGCGGCCCGCACCCCCGCCGCGGAACCGTCGGCGACCGCGGAACCGTCGGCGACCGCGGAACCGTCGGTGACCGCAGATCCCGGCTCCACGACCACGCCGGCGCCGGAGGGCGCACGCACCGGCTACATCGTGCGCTACCGGTCGCCCGAGGCGGCCGAGGACCCCGACCTCCCGCGCGGCCGGAGCGTGCACGATGTCGACGGCCTCGATGCCGTCGTGGTCGGTCTGACCAGCGCGGAGGCCACCGCCCTGGCCGCCGACCCGGACGTCGCCTACGTCCAGCCCGACACCCGGGTACGGGCGGCGGACACGCAGCCCTCCCCGGGCTGGGGCCTGGACCGGATCGACCAGTCCGCGCTGCCCCTGGACAGCTCCTACACCACCGGCCAGACCGGCGCCGGGGTGAAGGTCTATGTGGTCGACACCGGGATCAGCGCGGCGAGCGGGGAGTTCACCGGACGCCTCGCCGACGGTGTCTCGTTCGTGCCGGACGAGCCGCAGACCACCGACTGCGTCGGGCACGGCAGCCACGTCGCCGGCACCGTGGGCGGCTCCACCTACGGGGTGGCCAAGGGCGTCACGCTCGTCCCCGTCCGGGTGCTCGACTGCAGCGGCAGCGGCGACAGCGCCTGGACGGTGCTCGGACTGGACTGGGTGCTCAAGGACCACCGGGCCGGTCAGCCCGCCGTGGTGAACCTCAGCATCACCGGCCCGCCCAACCGGGCCGAGAACGACCTCGTGGCGAAGCTGGTGAAGGAGGGGGTCACCGTGGTGGCCGCCGCCGGCAACGAGAGCGCGGACGCCTGCGACGCGTCCCCGTCCTCGGCGAGGAGCGCGCTGACGGTCGCCGCCTCGGACTCCTCCGACCAGCGGGCGTGGTTCTCGAACTCGGGTCGCTGCGTCGACCTCTACGCCCCGGGGGTCTCGATCCTCTCCGCGTCCCCCACCGGCACCAGCCCCGTGCTGAAGTCGGGAACCTCGATGGCGACCCCTCACGTGTCGGGTGTCGCCGCCCTGGTCCTGGGTGCCCACCGCTCCTGGAGCGCGGCGAAGGTCTCCACCAGGATTCTCGCCATCAGCTCCCCGGGCCTGATCGGGGACAACCCCGCGCGGACGCCGAACCGGCTGCTGTCGATCGCGCCGGGCATCACGGCGGTCAGCGCGCTCGGCAGCACCGGCTCACAGCTGCGGCTCACCGTCCGCGGCAGCGGGTTCCTCGGCGTCACCGGCGTCCTGGTGAACGGCAGCCCGGCGACCCGGCTCGACGTGCGGTCGGCCTCCACGCTGGTCGCGACGGCTCCCGCGCCGGCCCCCGGCCCGGTGTCCGTGCAGGTCGTCACCGAGTTGTCGGCGTCCGGGGTGGCCTCCACCGCCTACCAGCCACCCGCCGTGGTCGATGCGCTCTCGGTCTCCGCCGGCTCCGTCCGCGGCGGCACTCAGGTCGTGCTGACCGGGTCGTCCTTCACCGGGACGACGGCGGTGAAGTTCGGCACCCACGCGGCCACCGACTTCCGGGTGGTCTCCGACACCCAGATCATCGCCGTCGCGCCCGCCCAGCCGGCGCGGACGGTCACGGTGAGCGTCGTGACCGCGGTCGGGCCGTCGGCGTCGGGGAAGGCCGCCGCCCGGTACCGCTACGGACACGTGGCGAAGGTGCTACGACTCTCGTCCTCCCCCCGCCTCACGCCGAGCACGGTCGGTTCCTCCGCGGCCGGCCCGCGGCTCAAGATCTCCGGACGCTACTTCTCCGGCGTGACCGCCGTGACGTTCGGAGGTGTCGCGGGCACCAACCTGAAGGTGAGCTCGTCGAAGCGGCTCTACGTCACCGTCCCCGCAGGGGTCACGGGAACGGTCGAGGTCCGCGTGGAGAACCGCTACGGCGCGTCCGCCCCGGTCATGATCGGCACCTAGCCCGGCCCTCGGTCACGGTCCGTCCCGGCACGCCACAACGCGCGCCGGCGCCGGGTTCCCTCCACTCCACCGCCCGCCCGGGACGCTGCCCACGCAACCGGCATGACGGAACCCGTCGCCCGTGACCGGCACAACGGAACGATGCCCCGTGCCGGCACGGGAGGACGGGCCGGAAAACGGTGTGCCGCCGGGCCCGCGTGGGTCCCGGCGGCACCGGCGGGTGTCGGTGACAGGTCACTCGACGTCGTCGTCGACCCAGTCGAAGGTCTTGGTGACGGCCTTCTTCCAGTTGCGGTACAGGCGCTCGCGCTCGTCGGAGTCCATCTTGGGCTCCCAGCGCTTGTCCTCTGCCCAGTTGTCGATGACGTCCTGCTCGCCACCCCAGTAGCCGGTCGCGATGCCGGCGGCGTAGGCCGCACCGAGCGCGGTCGTCTCGGCCACCACCGGACGCACCACCGGCACGCCGACCTGGTCGGCCTGGAACTGCATCAGCAGCTCGTTCTGGGTCATGCCGCCGTCGACCTTCAGCTCGGCGAGCTTCACCCCGGAGTCGGCCTCCATGGCGTCCAGCACCTCACGGGTCTGGAAGGCGGTGGCCTCCAGGACCGCGCGGGCGATGTGGCCGCGGTTGACGAACCGGGTGAGACCGACGATCGCGCCGCGGGCGTCAGCCTTCCAGTACGGGGCGAACAGGCCGGAGAACGCCGGCACGAAGTACGCGCCGCCGTTGTCCTCGACGGACGCGGCCAGCTCCTCCACCTCGGGGGCGGAGGAGAACATCTTCAGGTTGTCGCGCAGCCACTGCACCAGCGAGCCGGTGACGGCGATCGAACCCTCGAGGGCGTACACGGTCGGCTGGTCGCCGATCTTGTAGCAGACGGTGGTCAGCAGGCCGTTCTTCGACGGGACCTTCTCGGTGCCGGTGTTCATGATCATGAAGCAGCCGGTGCCGTAGGTGTTCTTGGCGTCGCCGACGTTGAACGCGGCCTGGCCGAAGGTGGCCGCCTGCTGGTCGCCCAGGTCGCCGGCGATCGGGACGCCGCCGAGCAGGCCCTGCTCGCGTCCGTAGCCGTAGACCTCCGAGGACGACTTGATCTCGGGCAGCATGCTCATCGGAATGCCCATGTCCGCCGCGATGTCGGCGTCCCAGCTCAGCGTGTCCAGGTCCATCAGCATGGTGCGGGACGCGTTGGTCGGGTCGGTGACGTGGATGCCACCGTCGACGCCGCCGGTGAGGTTCCAGATCACCCAGGTGTCCATGTTGCCCATGACCAGCTTGCCGGCCTCGGCGTCCGCGCGGGCACCCTCGACGTTGTCGAGGATCCACTTGACCTTGGGCCCGGAGAAGTAGGTGGCCAGCGGAAGGCCGACCTTGGCCTTGTACTTGTCCTGGCCCTCTGCGCCGCCGAGCTCCTCGACGATCTTGGCGGTGCGGGTGTCCTGCCACACGATCGCGTTGTAGACGGGCTGGCCGGTCTCCTTGTTCCAGACCAGCGTGGTCTCACGCTGGTTGGTGATGCCGACCGCCTGGATGTTGTCCTTGTTCAGGCTCGCCTTGGCCAGGGCCTCGCCCACGACCTCGCGGACCGCGTCCCAGACCTCGATCGCGTTGTGCTCGACCCACCCTGCCCTCGGGAAGATCTGCTCGTGCTCCTTCTGCCCCACGGAGACGATGCGTCCCTCGTGATTGAAGATGATCGCCCGGGAGCTGGTCGTTCCCTGGTCAATCGCGAGGATGTACTTGTCGGCCATGGATAATTCCTTCCACGTCATTGTTGTTGAGCCGATGATGATGTTTCTGCGAGCGGGTCGGCGGTCACCGGCCCGCTCGTGCTTTTCCTGAACCCGCCGGGACGCCGGTCCTGCGCGGCACGACCCGGTCTACCCGGCCACGCTGTGCGGGGACTGTGCTGCCTCTCGGCGCGGTGCAGGTCCCTGGTTGGGTGGACCGGTCAGGCCCACCCAGCCAGGAGTACTACCAGGAGTACTACTGATGTGCTCACGCAGGCAGGAGCACACCGCTCAGCAGACCGGCAAGCACACCGCCGACGATCGGGCCGGCCACCGGAACCCACGCGTAGGCCCAGTCCGAGGAGCCCTTGTTCGGGATCGGGAGGACCGCGTGCGCGATGCGGGGGCCGAGGTCACGAGTCGGGTTGATGGCGTATCCGGTCGGGCCACCGAGCGAGGCGCCGACGCCGACGACCAGCAGGGCGACGCCGAGCGCGCCGAGCCAGCCCAGGCCGCCGGGGGTGGCGGTGTTCGAGTCGCCCCAGTGACCGGCGGCCAGGATGACCGTGACGAACACGAAGGTGGCGATGGCCTCAGTCACGAAGTTCCAGCCGTAGTTGCGGATCTCCGGGCCGGTCGAGAAGACGCCGAGCTTGAAGCCGTCGGGGGCGTCCTCGTCGAAGTGCTGCTTGTAGACCAGCCAGCACAGGACCGCACCGACGAAAGCGCCGAGCAGCTGGGCGGACAGGTAGGTGGCAATCGAAGCCGCATCAACCGGGATCCCGGGGACGAACTCCTTCTTGCCTGCCGCGACCAGCGCGAGGGTGACGGCCGGGTTCAGGTGGCCGCCGGACTTGTACGAGGCCAGAACACCGGCGAAGACGGCGATGCCCCATCCCCAGTTGATGTGGAGGACGCCGCCCCCGTGTCCCTTGGTCTTGGAGAGCAGGTTGTTGGCAACAACACCCGCGCCGAACAGCAGCAGGATCGCGCTACCTACGAACTCGGACAGAAAGATCGTGCCGAGAGTCACGATGGCTCACTTTCCGACACCCACAATGGTGTCAGTTTGGCGTCCCGGACGGGACGCAGACGTTGGTTTGTCTCTTGGAACAGAGGTTGAGGACGGAGATCAGACTCCCGCCGGGAGAGGTTGCGCGGCCCGAGTGAGCGGGCGCGACCGGCGGGACGTACTGGCGGGACAGCCCAGCGTTGCGCGCGCCCGGGCTGACTTCGTGGTGAGCAGTACCACTGGAGCCTCGCTGTGGTCGCTGTCCGCCAAGGCTCCATGTGGCGAACGCGAGGGGTGGTGGTGCCCAGTCGGGTCGGCTTCCTCCTTGATGCCGGATCCGGAGCCACCGAGCGTTGGCGCATGCGCGCCGACCGCTGATCGGAACATCGGACTCCTTCGTACCCGCTGAACCACGACGATAAGGCACGGCAAGGTCAAACGCTCTCACCCCGCCCGTAGCGCCCATCTTGCTAACGCCTGAACGGATGCGCTAGACCTGTGCACGAACGTGCACGGAGAGGGTGCAAGCTTGAACGAGCGCTACGAGGACATGTACCAAGCGGCTTCCCGCTACTACATCCAGGGCGAAACGATGGAGAGCATCGCCCACCAATTGAGGCTCTCCCGCTCGTCGGTCTCGCGGCTGCTGAAGGATGCTCGCGAGTCCGGACTGGTCCGGATCAGCCTCGCCGACCACAGCGGGTCGCAGTCCCCGCTCGCGTCGGCGATCAGCCGTCACTTCGGCGTCCGGGTGCACATGGTGTCGGTCCGCGAGAACGCCAACGAGAACGTCCGGTTCGACCAGGTCGCGCGGCTGGCCGGACGCCTCTTCACCGAGGCCGTCGACGACCACCAGCTGATCGGGGTCGCCTGGGGGGTCACCCTCTCCCACGTCGTGAAGCACCTGGGCAGGCGTCCGCTGGTCGGGTCGACGGTCGTCCAGATCAACGGCGGGGCGAACCAGCGCAGCTCCGGGATCCCCTATATCGGTGAGATCCTGCAGTCGATCGGGGACGCCTTCGACGCGCGGGTGGTGCTGTTCCCCGTCCCCGCCTTCTTCGACTACGCGGCCACGAAGCAGGCGATGTGGCGGGAGCGGTCGGTGCAGAACGTGCTCAAGCTGCACTCGAAGCTCGACCTGGCCGTCTTCGGCGTCGGCTGCCTGGAGGGACGCGTCCCTTCCCACGTCTACTCCGCGGGCTACATGGACGCCTCCGACATGCGCCAGCTCGCCTCCGACGGCGTGGTGGGGGACGTCTGCACGGTGCTGCTCCGCGAGGACGGCTCGTACGCCGACATCTCCTACAACGAGCGCGCCACCGGCCTGACCCCCGCCGAGCTCCAGCGCGTGCCGCGCCGCATCTGCGTGGTCGCGGATCCGTCCCGGGCACCCGCCGTGGTCGGCGCGCTCCGGGCCGGCACCGCCACCGACCTCGTCCTCGACGAGGGCACCGCCCGCGCCGTCCTCGACCGCGCCCGGGTCTAGGAGGCTGCTGAACAATCATGTCCCGGCTGCGGCGCGCCGGATCGGGCGATCCGCAGCGGCCACACCTTGGGGCATAGGACCACTATCACCCACAAGATGTGGCCTTGCCGCTCATCCCGCCCGGCACGTCCTCGCTCGGAACAGCATTGTTCAGCAGCCTCCTAGCCGTACTGACCGGCTCCGGCCCGGCTCGCCCCGCCCCCACGGGCACGCACGTGCGCGCGAGGATCGTCCGCGCAGCGAAGCCCCGCTGGCGTCCGCGAGTTTCGGGAGCCTCTGCGGGAGTCCGGCCGCCGAGGCACGCCGGTCCGGACGGATGCGGGGAACCGCGCGCGGGCCGAACCGACGCGAGCAGGGCCGGGACGCCCCCATCGCCGGACCGAGTTCGGGACTGGACCGAGTGGGGGACGGTTCTCTTCTCAGTCCACGAACCCAGGGACCGAGTCAGGAACCGTCCCCTATTCAGTCCACAACCCCAGGGACCGTGGACCGAGTTGGGGACGGTTCTCTTCCCGGTCCACCACCAGGGACCGAGCGCAGAGTGGACCGAGTCAGGAACCGTCCCCTATTCAGTCCACGAACCGGTGGACGGAGCGGGCAACCGTGGCCGATCCGCCAGGGTGTCGATTTCCCATGGCCCCTGCGCATTCGTGCACGCATGGGCGACCTTGTCGGATGGTGGTGAATCCCCGACCCGCCTCTGACTAGCCTGCAGGGAAGGAGGCGTACCGCGCTGTCCGGACGTCGATGGTGCGCCGGGCGGGCCGGCGCCCATGACTCTGGGGAGGCCCACGTGAGAAGGCTCGCTGTTGACGTCGTCGTCATCGGTGGCGGCTCCACCGGCGCCGGCGTCGTCCGTGATGTCGCGATGCGCGGCTACACCACCGTGCTGCTGGACCGGGCCGACCTCGGTCAGGGCACGACCGGACGGTTCCACGGCCTGCTGCACTCCGGGGGACGCTACGTCGTCAGCGACCCGGAGTCCGCCACCGAGTGCGCACAGGAGAACGCGATCCTCACCCGGATCCAGGCCAGCGCGATCGAGGCCACCGGCGGCTACTTCGTCACCTGCCCCGGCGACGACCCGGCGTTCGCCGACAAGTTCCTGGAGGGGGCGCGGGCGACCGGAGTTCCGGCCCGCGAGGTCTCGGTCGCCGAGGCGCTCCGCAACGAGCCGCGGCTGAACCCCGGCATCCTGCGTGCGATCGAGGTGCAGGACGGGACGGTCGACGGCTGGCAGCTGGTCTGGGGCGCGGCGAACTCGGCGAAGGCGTACGGCGCCGACGTCCTGACCTACCACAAGGTCACGAAGATCGGCACGGCGGACGGTCACGTCGCCGCCGTCCACGCCACCGACCTGAAGAACGGCGAGGACGTCCTGATCGACTGCGGCTTCGTGCTCAACTGCGCGGGTCCGTGGGCGGGCCAGATCGCCGCCATGGCCGGTGCCCACCCGGTCGACGTCGTGCCCGGCCGCGGGATCATGATCGCGATGAACCACCGACTCGTGAACCGGGTGGTGAACCGCTGCATCTACCCCGCCGACGGCGACATCCTCGTCCCCGTGCACACCGTGAGCATCATCGGCACCACCGACGTGAAGGTCGACGACCCGGACAACCTGGCCATCGAGCACGACGAGGTCCAGCAGATGCTGGACGCGGGCGAGGTGCTGATCCCCGGCTTCCGTTCCTCGCGCGCGCTGCACGCGTGGGCCGGCGCCCGTCCGTTGATCAAGGACAACCGGGTGGCGTCCTCCGACACCCGGCACATGAGCCGCGGCATGGCGGTGATCGACCACACCGAGCGTGACGGACTGGACGGCATGCTCACCATCGGCGGCGGCAAGCTCACCACCTACCGGCTGATGGCCGAGCACATCGTGGATGCGATGTGCGACAAGCTCGGCGAGAAGCGGGCGTGCCGGACGGCCGACGAGGCTCTGCCCGGGTCGGAGTCCGGCAGGAACTATGTGGTCACCCACCGGTTGCACGACCGGGAGGAGGACCGCGTCGATGACCAGATCATCTGCGAGTGCGAGCTGATGAGCCGCAGGATGTTCACCACTGCGCTGGAGTCCCAGCCCAAGGGCACCTTCGACGACCTGCGCCGCCAACTGCGGCTCGGGATGGGCCCCTGCCAGGGCGGCTTCTGCTCGATGCGGGCGACCGGCATCGCGCTCGAGACCGACCACATCGACATCGAACGGGCGACCGGCCTGCTCCGGCTGTTCCTCAAGAACCGCTGGATCGGGCTGTGGCCGATCCTGTACGGCGACCAGGTGCGCCAGACCGCCCTGGACAACTGGATCTTCTCCGGCACGCTCGACGTCGAGCATCTGCCCCGGCCCGAGAGCGAGGTGGCGTTGTGAGCCGCGTGATCGTCATCGGCGCAGGCCTGTCCGGCCTCGTCGCAGCCCACCGGCTCGCCGCGGGCGGGCTCACCGTGACCCTGCTCACCAAGGGCATCGGTGGCCTGCAGCTGGGCCAGGGGACGATCGACGTCCTCGGCTACTCCCCCGACCGGGTCACCAACCCGATCCTGACCCTGTCCGCGCTCGCGTCCGCCCGGCCCGAGCACCCCTACGCCGCGATCGGTGCCGCGCCCGTCCACGCCGGGCTGGACTACCTCAAGGGCCTGCTGCCCGACCTGCTCGTGGGGGACGCGGAGACCAACTACCAACTGCCCACGGCGGTCGGCGCGATCCGTCCGACCTGCCTCGCGCAGCCCAGCATGCTGGCGGGGCACCTGGGCGACGGTCAGCGGCTCGCGATCGTCGGGTTGCGCCGGCTGAAGGACTTCCACCCCAGGCTGGTGGCCGAGAACCTCGCCCGCACAGACCTTCCCGACGGCGGACGGGTCGAGGCACGGCCGCTGTTCGTGGACGTGCCCGCCCGCGACGGCGAGGTCGACTCGAGCGGCCTCACCTACGCGCGCGCCTTCGACGACCCGGCGTTCCGGGGCCGCTTCGCCACCGCCCTGGCGCCCCTGCTCAACGACGGCGAGGTGGTCGGCCTGCCCGCGGTGCTCGGCCTGAAGGACCACACGGCGTGGCAGGACCTCGCCGAGAAGCTCGGCCACCCGGTCTTCGAGATCCCGCTGCCGCCGCCGTCGGTGCCGGGGATGCGGCTGAACGAGGCCCTGGGCGCCGCGGTGAGGGACGCGGGCGTCCGGCTCGTCAACGGGACCCGGACCTACGCCGCACACGTCGAGGACGGCATCGTCCGCTCGGTGACCGTGGCCACGTCCGGCGCGCCGCGCGAGTTCGCCGCCGACGCGTTCGTCCTCGCCACCGGGGGCTTCGAGTCCGGGGCGCTGGCGCTGGACTCCCACGGAACGGTCACCGAGACCCTGTTCGGGCTACCGCTGGCCGGGCTGGACGCCGGACCGCTCGTGCAGGGCGACTACTGGGGCGCCGACCAGCCCCTGTTCCGGGTCGGGGTGCGCGTGCGGGCGGACATGCGGGTACTGGACGCGACGAGCGGCGTGGTCCACCCCAACCTGTTCGCTGCGGGCGGCATCATTGCCGGCTCGTCGCGCTGGGCCGAGAAATCCGGCGACGGCATCGCGCTCGGCAGCGCGGTGCGGGCAGCCGACACGATCCTTGAGGAGTTGTCATGAGCACCCCGGAGGAGACGACGAGGCCCGGGCTGGAGTTCGCCGGCCACGAGCTGGCCAGGGCGAGCCTGGACGCCTGCGTCAAGTGCACGATCTGCGAGACGCAGTGCCCGGTGTCTGCGGTCACGCCGCTGTTCACCGGTCCGAAGTTCGTCGGCCCGCAGGCCGAGCGGTTCCGCAACGGCGAGAGCGTCGATCATTCGCTCGACTACTGCTCGAGTTGCGGCACCTGCACGCTGGTGTGCCCGCAGGGCGTCCAGATCGCCGAACTGAACAGCCAGGCGCGCGCGGTGATGAAGGCCGACCACATGCCGCTGCGGGACCGGCTGATCGGCCAGACCACGTTGATGGGCACGGTGATGACGCCGGTCGCGCCGATCGCACGGGCGGTGCTGCACAACAAGCCCTTGCGGGCAGCCATGGAAGCGGTCGTGAAGGTGCACCGGGACGCCCCGATGCCGCCGCCGCAGGGCCAGACGTTCGCGAGCTGGTGGGCGCGCCGGCCGAAGCCGGCCGCACCGGCGACCAGGGGGCCGGTGGTCTTCTTCCACGGCTGCGCGGGCGGCTACTTCGAGGTGGAGACGTCGAAGAAGTCGGTCGAGGTGCTGGAACGCCTCGGCTACGAGGTGCTGGTGCCCAAGCAGGGCTGCTGTGGCCTGGCCCAGCAGTCGAACGGGCTGTTCGAGAGCGCGACGAAGAGCGTCCTGAAGCTGTGTGACGACCTCCGGTCCGCGGGGACCGACCTGACCATCATCTCCTCGTCCGGTTCGTGCACGGGCATGCTCAAGCACGAGGCTCACGAGATCATGGGCGTCACCGCCGAGTCGCTGCACGACGTCGGGACGCGGATCCGCGACATCATGGAGTTCCTGCTCGACCTGCACGATGCGGGCGAGCTGCCCACCGATTTCCAGCCGATCGAGATGACGGTTCCCTACCACGCGCCGTGCCAGCTGAAGAGCCAGGGCATCGGCAAGCCGGCCCTGGAGGTGCTGCGGCTGATCCCGGGGCTCACGGTGGTCGACTCGGAGAAGGTCTGCTGCGGGATCGCCGGCACCTACGGCCTGAAGAAGGAGAAGTATGAGGTCGCGCAGGCCGTCGGCAAGCCGCTGTTCGACATGGTGAAGGCGACGAACCCCGATCTGGCACTGTGCGACACCGAGACCTGCCGCTGGCAGATCAGCCAGTCCTCCGGCGTCCGCACCGAACACCCGATCTGGATGATCCACAAGGCCTACGGCCTGTCCTGACGGCACGGAGGAACCGTCCCCCTGACCTGTGCGGAGGAACCGTCCGCCGCGTAACCGGGAAGGGTGGGACGGCTTCCGTCGTGCCTCCCGGAGCTTGTCACCCGTCCGGGTTCTTATGGAACACTCAGGCAGGGTTTATACTTTTCGCACCTGTTCTCCCCCGAACACCAAGGTGCACAACATGAACACGCTCGTCCTTCGGGGCGGGAGCCTCGCCATTGCACTGGCGGCCACCGCGGCAGCGCTCCTCGTACCCGTTCCTGTGGCCGTTGCGGCGACCACCGATACCGTCCAGGCCGCAGCCGATGCCTTCGGTCTGCGCAACTACTCCGTGGTCGAGGCCGCCTCGGCCGACGCCATCGTCACCGCTGCGCGGAAGTCGCCGGCCTCGACGATCATCCACATCCCGTCCGGGAAGTTCACGGTGAGCGACACCATCCGGCCCGCGAACGGCGTCTACCTGGCTGCCGAGTCCGGCACCACCGTCACCTGGCGGGGCGGGACGAGCAACCTCGTCCGCTTCGCCGACGTCTCGAACACGGGCATCTACGGCGGCACCTGGGACGCGGCGGCCAAGGGCACCAACGCCGTCGGCACGACCCATGCCAGCGGCGTCAAGCTCCGCAATCTCACCATCACCAAGGGCGCCACCAACGGTCTGGGCGTGTACGACTCGTCGTCGGTCGACGTGGTCTCGGTGACCACGACCGCCAACAAGCAGACCGGCGTCTACGTCGGGACCTCCTCCACGCTCACGGCCAGCAAGCTCGTCTCGACGATGAACCAGCGCAACGGCGTCCAGGTCACCGGCGACAGCTCCACCAGGGCGACGATCAGCGACAGCACCCTGGACAAGAACGGCCAGGCGGTCAAGGGCAGCACGACCGGCAAGACCGGGCACGGTCTGGGCGTCGCCGACGCGGCGAGCGTGGTGGTCAGCAACTCCTCGATCTCCTCCAACAAGGTCTGCGGGGTGTCCCTGACCAGCAGGGCGAGGGTGACGATCAGCGGCAGCAGCCTCGACAACAACGGCCGCCACGGACTCGGCACCCAGGCCGACTCGAAGGGCGGCCCGACCGCGGACATCACCAACTCCACGGCGAAGAGCAACGGCTACAACGGCATCCTTTCCTCCGGCAAGGGCACGAATGTCACGCTGCGGAACGTCACGATCTCGTCCTCCAAGCAGATGGGGCTGTCCCTGCCCAGCGGCGGCAGCGCGTCCGTCTCCGGCACGGACATCACCAAGTCCGGCAAGCAGGGCATCTCGGTCGCCGGCAGCGGCACCCTGACCCTCGGCGGCGACAACGCCATCAGCTCCGGGAAGGCGCACGGCATCGCGGTGTCGAAGAAGGGCACCCTGGTCGTCTCCGGCCAGAACAACGTCGTGGCCGACAACAAGAAGAACGGCCTGCTGATGACCGGCAGCGGCACGAGCGGCAGCATCGCGGAGGCGGTGTCGTTCGAGAACAACAAGGACTACAACGGCCGGGTGCTGTCGAAGGCCAAGCTGCGCACGGTCCCCTGCATCTTCGTCGGCAAGGGCAAGAACAAGACGAACTTCACCACCGCCAAGTCCGGTTCGGTGACCGTCGTCGGGTGAGGCGACCCCCGCCCTGAACGGGATAGGAACCGTCCCCCGAACGGAATTGGGGACGGTTCCTATCCCGTTCGCTGGTGTGTCCCCGTTCCCGTTCAGGCGATCATCGCCAGTCCGCCGCCGGCGGGGGTTGGCGGCTCGTCGTTCCCGGGTGCGCGCGGACGGGACGTCCCCGCATCGCGCGACCGCGGGGACGGTTCCTCCCTCGGTCCACGGCCGGGCGGCTCAGCGATCGGCGAAGGAGCGGACGAAGACCGGCACCTCGGCGGTCGAGGCGTCGGTGTCATAGCGGTAGCCCGCACCGTCGAACCGGGCCAGGGCCGAGGCGGTGCGCACCCGGTTGCGGACCAGCCAGCCGGCGAGTTCACCGCGGGCGCGCTTGGCGAAGAAGGAGACCACGCTGCGCCGGCCGCGAGGATCGGTGTCCTCGAACCGGGGCGAGATCATCACAGCGCCGAGATCGGCGGGCCGCACGGCCGACGCGTACTCGAGCGACGCCAGGTTGACCACGACCCTGGCACCCGGCGATGCGGCCAGGTCCGCGGCGAGCAGGTCGGTGATCCTCGAACCCCACCACTCGTAGAGCGAGGTCCCGCGAGAGGTGGCCAGCCGCGTGCCCATCTCCAGGCGGTAGGCCTGGATCAGGTCGAGCGGACGCAGCACGCCGTAGAGCCCGGACAGGATCCGCACCGTCTTCTGCGCCTCGGTGTAGTCGCGGGTGCTGAAGCGGGCGCGCACGGCCAGGCCCTGGTAGACGTCGCCGGCGAAAGCGAGAACGGCCGGACGGGCGTTCGCAGGGGTGAACGGGGTCCGGAAGGACGCCCAGCGCTCGGCGTTGAGGGCAGCGAGCTCGTCGGAGATGCCGGCCAGCGCGGCGAGGTCGGCCACCGACTTGGTCCGCATCACCTCCGCCAGCTGCTCGGACTCCGCGAGCAGCCGGGGCTGGGTGGCGGCGACCTTCGCCGGCCGGGACTCGAAGTCCAGCGACTTCGCGGGCGACAGGAGGATCAGCACGGTGGCGAGCGTACTTCACACCGCTGCCCGGCGGCGCGCGCGAGCCGCTCGTCCAGGGTGACCAGCGGGACGTCGAGCAGTTCGGCCGCCGCGACGTACCAGGCGGCGCCGGAGGTCGGGTTCTGGCGCAGTTCCCAGATCCGGGACGCGCACGGCTCGAACCCCACCGGACGCGAGGCGAACCGGAGCAGGTCGCGGAAGGCGAGTCCACTGGTCACCGGTTCGATCACAGCGGCCGCCCCCACCACCGCAGGATGTTGGCGGTCCCGATCGGCAGCAGCTCCGGCACGTCGGACGCGGCGGCCAGCAGGCGCCGCTGCGCCCATCGGGCGGCGTCGCCGCTGTCCAGGAGCGCGGCCACCACCACCGAGGAGCCGACGACCTGGTTCACCGCCGGTCCGCGTCCCGGGCGGCCGGGATCGCCGAGGCGTCCACCTCGATGCCGGCGGCCTGCGTGCGCCCGCGGACCTCGCCAGCGCAGGAGCTGAGGTCATGACGGCTGGACAGCTCCACCAGCTCGGCCAGCAGGTCCTCCTGCAACGAACGCCCGCCCCGCGAGGAGCGGCTGCCGCCGAGGGAACCTCAACGGGTGGCGACGGCGAGCACGGCCGCGCCGGGCAGGTGCAGCGCACCGCTGTGGACGTACTGCGCGCTGAGCCGGTCGTAGGCCCGCGTCATCGCCGCGCGGCCGGAGGCGTCCTGGACGCGCCAGGTGTGCCCGATCGCCGCCACGCCACGGGTCACCCCGCTCCACCACTGCCCTGGTTCGACCACGTGGACGAACGCGTGGGTCCACGCCCGCACGCCGGCGAGGCCCGCACCC
>NZ_JASGES010000115.1:0-26381 GCF_047606205.1 Propionicimonas sp.
GGCCTTGCTCCCGCAATTCGGGGAGCAAGGCCGCCTTTCGGGAGCAAGCGCCGGGGTGTCCGCCCGACCCTTCCTCCTCGGTGGCCACGAGCGAGCTCGTGCCACCTCGTCGTCGGGTCTGCGCTCCGCCCGACCCTTCCTCCTCGGTGGCCACGAGCGAGCTCGTGCCACCTCGTCGTCGGGTCTGGCAGGCTTGCGGCATGACGATCGCAGCCCAGTCCGTCCCGGGACTCACGAGCGCAGAGGTCGCCGAGCGCGTCGCCAGGGGGGAAGTCAACCAACTCCCGCCCCGCTCGGGACGCACCACCTGGGACATCGTCCGGGCCAACGTCTTCACCCGGATCAACTTCCTGCTGATGCTGCTGTTCGTGATGGTGCTCACCACCGGCTCGATCGTGAACGCCCTGTTCGGGTTCCTGATCATCATCAACTCCGGCATCGGCATCGTCCAGGAACTCCGGGCGAAGCGGACGCTGGACAACCTCGCGGTGGTGGGGGAGGGCAAACCGTCCGTCCGACGCGGCGGTGCGGTCACGGAGATCCCGCGCGAGCAGATCGTCGTCGACGACATCATCGAGATCGGGCCCGGCGACCAGGTGATCGTGGACGGCGAGGTCGTCGAGGCGTCCTACCTGGAGGTGGACGAGTCGCTGCTCACCGGCGAGTCGGACCCGCTGCTCAAGCAGCCCGGTGACGAGGTGATGTCGGGCAGCTTCGTCGTGGCGGGGGTGGGCGCTTACCGCGCCACGCGCGTCGGCCACGACTCGTATGCGGCGAAGCTGACCATGGAGGCGAGCAGGTTCTCGCTGGTGAAGTCCGAACTCCAGTCGGGGATCAACAAGATCCTGCGGCTGATCACCTGGCTGCTCGTTCCCGTCGGCCTGGCCACGGTCTGGGTGCAGTGGAACCAGCCGGGAACCTGGCAGGAGAAGGTCCTGTCGATGGCCGGCGCGCTGGTCCCGATGGTTCCCGAGGGGCTCGTGCTGCTGACGTCGCTCGCCTTCGCCGTCGGTGTGGTGCGGCTCGGCCAGCAGAACGTGCTCGTGCAGGAGCTCCCGGCGATTGAGGGCCTCGCCCGGGTCGACGTGGTCTGCGCGGACAAGACGGGCACGCTCACCGAGAACGGCCTGCGGTTCGGTGAGCTGGACGTGCTGGCCGGTGACGGCGACGACGAGCGGGACGTGCTCGCGCAACTGGCGGCGGCGGATCCCCGTCCGAACGCCTCGGTGGTGGCGCTGGCCCAATCGCTGCCACTGGTCGCAGAGCCCTGGCAGGTGGACGCGATGGCGCCGTTCACCTCGGCGAAGAAGTGGTCGGGGATGTCGTTCGTGGGCCACGGCAACTGGGTGCTCGGCGCTCCGGACGTGCTGTCGTCCCCCGGCAGCGAGGTCGCGCAACGCGCGGAGCGTGCCGGGTCGACCGGACGCCGCGTCCTGTTGCTGGGGGAGTCGGACGGTCCGGTGGACGCGCCGGGCGCGCCCGGCACGGTGACTCCTGCCGCGCTGGTGATCCTTGAGCAGAAGGTGCGCCCGGAGGCGCGCGACACGCTCGCCTACTTCGCCGACCAGGGCGTCGGGGTGAAGGTGATCTCCGGCGACAACGCGGTCTCGGTGGGCGCGGTGACCGGCTCGCTGGGCGTGGCCGCAGGGGAGGTCGTGGACGCCCGCACTCTCCCCGAGGCCCCTGAACTGTTCGCCGACAAGGTGGAGCAGGCGGGGGTGTTCGGCAGGGTGACGCCCCAGCAGAAGCGGCAGATGGTGGCCGCCCTGCAGTCGCGCGGCCACAACGTCGCGATGACCGGTGACGGCGTCAACGACGTCCTCGCGATCAAGGACGCCGATCTCGGCGTGGCGATGGGGTCAGGGGCTGCGGCCACCCGTTCGGTCGCACAGCTCGTACTGCTGGACGACAGCTTCGCCACCCTTCCCCACGTGGTGGCCGAGGGGCGCCGCGTGATCGGCAACATCGAACGGGTCGCGAACTTCTTCCTGACCAAGACGATCTACTCGATCATCCTCGCCCTGCTGGTCGCGATCTGGCGGCTGCCTTTCCCGTTCGTCCCGATCCACATCTCGTTCGTGGGCTGGTTCACGATCGGGATCCCCGCTTCGATCCTCGCGCTCGCGCCGAACGCGGAGCGTGCGCGTCCGGGCTTCCTGAGGCGGGTGATGAGCTTCTCGATCCCCTCGGGCATCGTGGTGGGGCTCGCGACGTTCCTCACCTACCTGCTCGTGCTGCCGCACCCCGGATCCGGGGGCAGTCCCGTCCAGGCCAGCACCGCCGCGCTGCTGACGCTGATGATCGGCGGGACCTGGGTGATGGCGGCGACGGCGCGTCCCTACCAGTGGTGGAAGCTGCTCCTGATCGGGGTCTGCGGTCTGGCGGCCTTCGTCGCGATCTTCTGGCTGCCGGGCTGGGTCGGCGCGTGGGCGCGGGCGGTGCCCGCCTTCGCCCGGTTCGACCCACAACTCGACCCGTCGAACGCGGGGCTGATGGCGACCGGTGGCGTGGTCGGGCTGGTCGCCGCGGCGCTGGTGGAGCTGGTCTGGTGGCTGTCGGGCCGGATCACCGGCGAGCACAGGCACGTCTTCGGTAACCTCGCGCACGTGAAGGCGTGACTCGGGTGTTCATCGGCATCGGTCCGGCCACCCACGCCAGCCTTCCTCGCAGGTGCGGCGAGGAAGCCGTGCGGGCCATCGTTGCCGAGCTGCGCCGCCGGCTGTCCGTGGCGGCCAGCACCTGACCCGTCGCCCCGACCGAGGGTGCGTGGGGCTCACGCGTAGTGCTGCGTCCACTGGCGGCCGTCCCAGTACCGCTGACCGGGGCCGGCCGGGTTCGGGTACCAGCCGGCCGGAGTCGGGACGGGAGGGAGCGCGGCGACCGACGCGTAGCCGGAGAGGGCCGGGACCGCCACCGGACGGTGCGCGGTGCACGACATCACCAGGGCCACGATCCAGCCGACCACGGTCCACCCCAGCAGCAGGTTCACGGCGAACACCGACCACTGGTTGGCCTTGCCGCGGCTGGCGGCGACCGCCCACGGCAGCATGTACAGGCCGGTGAGGAACACCACCACCCACGACACCACGAGCAGCGCGGTGCTGACCGGCCGCTGGTCGGTCAGCGGCAGGTACGACACCGGTGCGGGGAGGTTGTCCTGCGGCGGCCGGTAGGGCTCGAACTGGTAGGGACCGCTCATCTGTCTCCGTCCTTCGCCAGCAGGCTAGCGCCGGCGTCGGACACGCGGGCCCGATCCGTCAGCGCAGGCGGGCCACGATGTCGTCGCCGACCACAGAGGTCGGACGCTTCGTCGCGCCACGTTCGGCGATGTCGGCGTCCACGGCGCCCTCGATCCGCTTCGCGTCCTCGCTGCGGCCGAGGTGGTCGAGCAGCAGCGCCATCGAGAGGATGGTGGCGGTCGGGTCGGCGATGCCCTGGCCGGCGATGTCGGGGGCCGAGCCGTGCACGGGCTCGAACATGGACGGGAACTCGCCGGTCGGATTGATGTTCGCGGACGCGGCCAGCCCGATCCCGCCGGTGACGGCCGCGGCGAGGTCGGTGAGGATGTCGCCGAACAGGTTGTCGGTGACGAGCACGTCGAAGCGCTGCGGGTCCTGGACGAACGCGATCGTCGCCGCGTCCACGTGCAGGTAGTCGGTGGCGACGTCGGGGTGTTCGGCCGCGACGGTCTGGAACAGCCGGTTCCACAGCCCGCCGGCGTGCACCAGCACGTTGTGCTTGTGCACCATGGTCAGCTTCTTGCGTCGCTTCTCGGCGCGCTCGAACGCGTCCCTGATCACCCGCTCGACGCCGTGGGCGGTGTTGATGCTCACCTCGGTGGCCACCTCGTGCGGCGTCCCGGCCCGGAAGGCGCCGCCGTTGCCGCAGTAGAGGCCCTCGGTGCCTTCGCGGACCACCACGAAGTCGATCGGGCCGCGCGCGGTGACCGCGTCGGAGAGCGGGGTGGGGACGCCCGGGTACAGCCTGGACGGACGCAGGTTCACGTAGTGGTCGAAAGCGAAGCGGAGCTTGAGCAGCAGCCCGCGCTCCAGCAGGCCGGACGGGATCGCCTTCGAGCCCGGGGCGGCGCCGACCGCGCCGAGGATGATCGCGCTGCTCGCCTTCAGCTGCTCGAGGTCGGCGTCGGGGAGGACCTCGCCGGTGCGCTGCCAGCGCTCGGCGCCGAGGTCGTGGTGGACGAACGCGAAGGCGTCCTCGCCGACGACCGCGGTGAGGACCTTCAGCCCTTCCGCGACCACCTCCGGCCCGATGCCGTCGCCGGCGATGACGGAGATGACTGGGGCGCCCGCTGCTGTGTTGCTCACCCGCGCGAGGCTACTGGGGCGTCCGGTCCCCGGACAATTCCGTCTCACGCCAGCTCACAGGACCGGCGAGGATGCCGTGCCGGGCGCGGTGCGCGGACGGCGATAGCATGCCCTCATGTCGCTGACGTTCCCGCTGCACCGCAACCCCGACCCGGCCACCGACGACGCCGTTGCCCGGGTCCTCGCCGACCCGGGGTTCGGCGACCACTTCACCGATCACATGGCCGTCGCCACGTGGACGAAGGACGGCGGCTGGGGCGCGGACGAGATCAAGCCGTACGGGCCCTTCCAGGTCGACCCGGCGAGCGCGGTGCTGCACTACGCGCAGGAGGTCTTCGAGGGGCTGAAGGCCTACCGCCACGACGACGGCTCCGTGCACCTGTTCCGCCCGGAGGCGAACGCCCGCCGGTTCCAGGCCTCGGCAGCGCGGCTGATGCTGCCCGAGCTGCCGGTGGACGCGTTCGTCGCCTCGGTGACCGAGCTGGTCCGTGCCGAGGAGCGCTGGGTGCCCGGCGCGGCGGGTGAGCACAGCCTGTACCTGCGCCCGTTCATGTTCGCCTCCGAGGTGTTCCTCGGTGTCCGGGCAGCGCAGACCGTGACCTACAGCGTGATCGCTTCGCCGTCGGGCCCGTACTTCGCCGGCGGCGTCAAGCCGGTCGACATCTGGGTGACCGACAGGTGGGCGCGGGCCGGCGTCGGGGGCACCGGTGCCGCCAAGTGCGGGGGCAATTACGCCGCGTCGCTGATCGCGCAGTACGAGGGCTACGACCACGGCTGTTCCCAGGTGCTGTTCATCGAGGCGGCCGGCAAGGACCGGGTCGAGGAACTCGGTGGCATGAACGTGTTCCTGGTCACCGGCGACGGCCGCCTGATCACGCCCGCGCTGACCGGGACCATCCTGGACGGGATCACGCGGAACTCGATCCTCACCGTGGCGGCCGACCTGGGCCTCAGGCCGGAGGAACGCCGGGTCACCCCTGACGAGTTGTTCGAGGGGATCGCCGACGGCTCGACCGTGGAGGCGTTCTCCTGCGGCACCGCGGCGGTGGTCACCCCGATCGGCGCCTTCAAGTCCGGCCACGGCGAGTGGCGGCTCCCCGAAGGCGGCTCCGCGCAGACGCTCGCCATCCGCGACGCGATCCTCGACATCCAGTACGGACGCGCCGAGGACCGCTACGGCTGGCTCCGCCCCGTGTCCTGAACGGGAACGGGGACGGACCTGCGAACGGGAAAAGAACCGTCCCCTGAACGGGAAGGGGGACGGACCTGCGAACGGGAAAAGAACCGTCCCCGATTTCCCGTCGGTCGCGCTCAGGCCAGGGCGGCGAGGGCTGCCTCGTAGTCGGGTTCGCTGCTGAGCTGGGGAACCTGCTGGGTGTAGAGGATCGTGCCGTCGGCATCGGCCACCACGACCGCGCGGGAGAGCAGCCCGCGGCTGCGTCCGTCGACCAGGGTGACGCCGAAGTCGTCGCCGAAGGACGAGCGGAACCCCGAGGCGGTGACCACGTTCTCGATGCCCTCCGCGCCGCAGAACCGGGCCTGGGCGGCGGGCAGATCGTTGGAGACACAGAGCACGAGGGTGTTGGCGAGGCCCGCGGCCAACTCGTTGAACTTCCGCACGCTCATCGCGCAGGTCGCGGTGTCGATGCTCGGGAAGATGTTCAGGACGAGCCGGCGGCCCTTCGCGACGGCAGGGGTGACCGTGTCCTCCATGTCGGAGCCGGTCAACGTGAAGTCCGGCAGGGCCGTTCCCACCGCGGGGAGCTCGCCGACGCTGTGCACGGTCGCGCCGCGCTGCTCGAGGGTTGCCATGACGCGATTCTAGGGGGCTGGTGAACAATGCTGTTCCGAGCGAGGACGTGCCGGGCGGGATGAGCGGCAAGGCCACATCTTGTGGGCGATCCTGGCCCTGTGCCCCAAGGTGTGGCCGCTGCAGATCGCCCGATCCGGCGCCGCAGCCGGGACATGATTGTTCAGCAGTCTCCAAGGAGAACCACCGATCACCCGTGTCCCCGCTGGCGCCTCACGCCGCCGGCGGGCGATCAGGCGATCGAGGGAACCTCCGCAGGCCCTGTCCACGGCGACCCCGAGGTGAGCCTCGGCTGGTCCCGGGGATGTCCTCGCCCGACCGGCAGCGAGCAGAGCGTCTCCGGCTCGCCTGTGCCAACGGCGTTCGTGGGACGGATCGTCTCACGCGCTGAAACCCTTCCGTAACACGGGTCGCGGAGGGTTTACTCGCCCGGTGACACAGATCCCTGCGGCTCCGGACAGCTTCCACGTCTACGACACGACCCTGCGCGACGGCGCGCAGCAGGAGGGCCTCCAGCTCAGTGTCACTGACAAGCTGAAGATCGCCCGCTACCTCGACGAACTCGGAGTCGGGTTCATCGAGGGCGGCTGGCCGGGCGCCAACCCCAACGACACGGCGTTCTTCGCCGCCGCGGCGAGCGGCCAGCTCAGCCTGCGCAACGCGAAGCTGGTCGCCTTCGGTGCCACCCGTAAGGTCGGCGCGCGTGCGGCCGACGACCCGCAGGTGCAGGCGCTGGTGGACGCGTCCACCGAGGTGGTCTGCATCGTGGCGAAGAGCCACGACGAGCACGTCTACCGAGCCCTCCACACCAGCCTGGAGGAGAACCTGGCCATGGTGCAGGACACGGTCAGCCACCTGGTCGGCCACGGTCGCCGCGTGTTCGTCGACTGCGAACACTTCTTCGACGGCTACCGCGCGAACCCTGACTACGCCCTCGAAGTGGTCCGGACGGCGGCGGAGGCCGGGGCGGAGGTGGTCGTGCTGTGCGACACCAACGGCGGCATGCTGCCGTCCTGGATGGGCGACATCGTCTCGGCCGCGGCCCAGGTCGGCGTCGACCTCGGCATCCATTGCCACAACGACACCGGCTGCGCGGTCGCGAACACGCTGGCGGCCGTCGAGGCCGGAGTGGTCCACGTCCAGGGCACCATGAACGGGCACGGCGAGCGCACCGGCAACGCCAACCTGGTCACCGTGGTGGCGAACCTGCAGTTGAAGTACGGGTGGCCGCTGGTGCCGGCGTCCGCCCTGGCCGAGGCGACCCGGATCAGCCACGCCATCGCGGGGGTGACGAACGTGCCGATGAACAACCGCCAGCCCTACGTCGGGGCGTCGGCCTTCGCCCACAAGGCCGGCCTGCACGCCTCCGCGATCAAGGTGGACGCCAACCTCTACCAGCACATCGACCCGACCCTGGTCGGCAACGACATGCGCATGCTGGTCTCCGACATGGCCGGGAGGGCGAACATCCAGCTGAAGGGCTCCGAGCTCGGCTACGACCTGTCCAACCGCGAGCTGGCGGCCCGGATCACCGACACCGTGAAGGCGCGCGAGATGGACGGCTACTCCTACGAGTCCGCGGACGCCTCCTTCGAGCTGCTGCTGCGGGAAGAACTGGGTCTCCTGCAGGACTTCTTCGACGTGCTCAGCTGGCGGGTGATCACCGGGCACGAGGTGAAGCCGGAAGGGGACTCGGAGGCGGTCGTGAAGGTGCGCGCCAAGGGAGTGACCTACAGCCTCGCCGGTGACGGGCACGGCCCGCTGAACGCCCTGGACGTGGCGCTGCGCGCCGCGCTCACGCAGGCCTACCCGCTGGTCGACTACTTCGAGCTCACCGACTTCAAGGTGCGGATCCTCGACCAGGGTCACGGCACGGACGCGATCGTGCGCACCCTGATCGACATGACCGACGGCGAGCGCACCTGGACCACGGTCGGCGTCGGAACGAACGTTGTCGAGGCATCCTGGGAGGCACTGCACGACGGCTACCTGTGGGGGCTCACGCACTCGCAGGTCGGCTCCGGCCCGCAGGTCGTGCTCGCCACCGGGGCCGTCGCCGAACCGGTGGGACTGTCGCTGGGCTGACGGGGCGCGGGGCGCGTGGGCGGCCCACGCGTGGGCCGGCGGGCGCTCAGCGGTTCCGCGCGACGCGTCCCTCGTCCCACACCGGATCGGCCGACTCGTGGACGGAGCCGTCGGCGCCGAACACGACGAACCGGTCGAAGCTCCTTGCGAACCACCGGTCGTGGGTGACCGCGACGACGGTGCCGTCGAACGCCGCCAGCCCGTCCTCGAGCGCTTCGGCGGACTCCACGTCGAGGTTGTCGGTCGGCTCGTCGAGCAGCAGCAGCGTGGCGCCCGACAGCTCCAGCAGCAGGATCTGGAAGCGGGCCTGCTGTCCCCCGGAGAGGGTCTCGAACGTCTGCTCGCCGGCGTGGGCGAGCTCGTAGCGGTCGAGGACACGGGCGGCCTGTTCCCTGCCCATTCCGGCGCGCCCGCGGCCGTCGGGCGTCGCGTCGCCACGGTGCAGGATGTCGAGCAGGGTCCGGCCGGCCAGTTCGGGATGGTCGTGGGTCTGCACGAACCAGCCGGGACGTACCCTCGCGCCCAGCCGCGCCCTCCCGGTGTGGGGCACCAGAGCCACCGCGTCGAGACCGCCGACCGGCTCGTGCTCCAGATCCGGCAGCGACCCGCCGCGGGCGAGCAGCCGCAGGAAGTGGGACTTGCCGGAGCCGTTCGAGCCGAGCACGGCCACCCTGTCGCCGTACCAGAGTTCCAGGTCGAAGGGTCGCATCAGCGGCGCGGACGAATCCGGACCGGTGGCCAGGCGGAGCTCCAGCTGCTCGCAGGTCACGGCCCGCTTGGCCGTGCGGCCGCCGGTCAGCCGCATCCGGACCCGCTGTTCCCGCGGCTGTTCGGTGGGCGGTCCCGCCTCCTCGAACCGGCGCAGCCGGGTCTGGGCCGCCTGGTACCGGCTGGCCATGCCGTCGTTGTAGGTCGCCTTCTGCTTGAGCGTCGCCACAAGAGTGCGGAGCTTGTCGTGCTCCTCGTCCCAGCGCCGGCGGAGTTCGTCGAAGCGTTCGAACCGGTCGCGGCGAGCCTGATGGTAGGACGCGAAGCCGCCGGGGTGCGTCCACGCGCGGTTGCCGTCGGCGCCGAGCTCGATGGTCACGATCCGGTCGGCGGTGCGGGCCAGGAGCTCCCGGTCATGCGAGACGAACATGATCGTCTTCGCCGACTCGGTGATCCGGTCCTCGAGCCAGGTCTTGCCGGGGACGTCGAGGTAGTTGTCGGGTTCGTCGAGCAGCAGCACCTCGTCCGGCCCCCGCAGCAGGTACTCCAGCACCAGCCGCTTCTGCTCCCCACCGGACAGGGTTCGTAGTTCACGGTACTTCGCGCGGTCATAGGGCACGCCGAGGGCGGCGGTCGTGCAGACGTCCCAGGCGACCTCGGCGTCGTAGCCGCCGGCATCCGCGAACTCTGCCAGCGCACTCGCGTAGCCGAGTTGGGCGTCGAGGTCGTCGGTCTCCATCAGGACGCGCTCGCAGCTGTCGAGGGCCGAGGCGGCGTTGCGGACCCTGGCGGGAGAGACCGACAGCAGCAGGTCGGCGACCGTCGGGTCGGTGGCGGGCGCCCGGTCCGCCCCCGCCACCACGCCGGTCCCGATGAACTGCGGCATCACGCCGAGACCTCCCGACCGGGTCACGGTTCCGGCCCCCGGGGCGGTCTCGCCGGTGATGATTCGCAGCAGTGTGGACTTGCCCGCTCCGTTCGCGCCGACCAGCGCCACCTTCCTGCCCTCGCCCACCCGGAAGGACACCTCATCGAGCAGCACGCGTCCGTCCGGCAGCTCGTACCGGACGCCGGAGAGGTCGATATGGCCCATCGGCGCCCCGATCAGCCGATCCGTTCGAACACGACCGGCACCGGCGCGGGGGCCGAGGCGGCGATATCGACCGCCCCGTCCAGCGCGGCGACGGCCCGCTCGATCCGCTCGGGGGTGTCGGTGTGCAGGGTAAACAACGGCTGGCCCGCCCGCACGGCGTCACCCAGCCCCGCGTGCCAGGTGACGCCCGCCGCCGGTTGCACGGGGTCGCCCTGCTTCGCCCGCCCCGCGCCCAGTCGCCATGCGGCCAGACCGACGGCCATCGCGTCCATTCGGGCCAGGTAGCCACTCGCACCCGCGGTGACGATCTCGGTGTGCCGGGCGACCGGGAGGGGAGCGTCCGGATCGCCGCCCTGGGCACTGATCATGGCCCTCCAGGCGTCCATCGCCCTGCCGGAGGCGAGGGCGTCCGCCGGGTCCGCGTCGATCCCCGCGCAGGCCAGCATCTCGCGGGCCAGCGCGAGGGTGAGCTCGACCACGTCGGCGGGGCCGCCGCCGGCCAGCACCTCGACCGACTCGGCGACCTCCAGCCCGTTACCGGCGCTGCGGCCGAGCGGAGTGTCCATGTTGGTGATCAGGGCGACCGTGTTGACCCCGGCAGCGGTCCCGATGCCGACCATGGTCTCGGCCAGGGCCTTCGAGTCCGGGTAGGTCTTCATGAACGCCCCCGCGCCGGTCTTCACGTCCAGAACGAGCGAGGCCGTGCCCTCGGCGATCTTCTTGCTCATGATGGACGCGGAGATCATCGGGATCGACTCGACGGTCGCGGTGACGTCGCGCAGCGCGTACAGCTTCTTGTCGGCGGGTGCCAGCCCGGTGCCGGCCGCGCAGATCACGGCGCCGACGGCCTCCAGCTGCGCCAGCAGCTCGTCGTTGGACAGTGAGGCCCGCCAGCCCGGGATCGCCTCCAGCTTGTCCAGGGTGCCCCCGGTGTGGCCGAGGCCCCGTCCGCTCAACTGCGGGACGGCCGCGCCGCAGGATGCGACCAGAGGTGCGAGCGGCAGCGTGATCTTGTCGCCGACCCCGCCGGTGGAGTGCTTGTCCACCGTCGGGCGGGACAGCCCGGAGAAGTCCATCCGCTCCCCGGTGGCGATCATGGCCTGCGTCCACCGGGTGAGTTCGGCGCCGTCCAGGCCGCGGAAGAAGATGGCCATCGCCATCGCCGACATCTGCTCGTCGGTGACCTCGCCGTCGGTGTAGGCCCGGATCAGCCAGTCGATGGCCGCCTCGCCCAGCCGCCCTCCGTCGCGCTTGGTGCGAATCAGGTCCACCGCGTCGAAGGCGGTGTTCATGCGGGGGCCACGCAGGGTCGTTCGGGGGCGCGCAGCGGAGGAGGCGAACTCTGTGGCGTACTCATGAGCGCACCATAGGGTAGGGCCATGGCTCGACGCATCTGGCTGCCCTATCCCGACCTCGCCGCCGCGCAGGCGGCGCTGGGACCGCTCCCCGACCCTCTCGTGGCCGACTTCTTCCGTGCCGACGGGACGTGGCCGGACTCGATCGGCGAGGTGGAGCTGCTGGTGGCCCCCTACATGTTCCCGCCGGCGACGGTGATGGCCAGGGTGGGTGAGATGACCTCGCTCAGGGTCGTGCAGTTGCTCAGTGCCGGGTTCGACAACTACCTGCCCTACCTGCCCGACGGCGTCCGGCTGTGCAACGCCGCCGGCGTTCACGACGCCAGTACCGCCGAGCTGGCCGTCTCCCTGGCGCTCGCCAACAACCGGCACCTCGACACCTATGCCCGGAACATGCCGAGCGGGACGTGGGGCAACGACTTCTCGACCTCGCTGGCCGACCGGCGCGTCCTGATCGTGGGCTACGGCCGGATCGGCGCGGCGATCGAGCAACGGCTCGCCGGCTTCGAGGTGGCATCCCTCACCCGGGTCGCCCGCCGGGCCCGCAGCGGCGAGATCGAGGTGCACCCGATCGAGGAACTGGACGGCCTGCTCGCCCACGCGGACGTGGTGTTCCTGATCACACCGCTCACCCCGCAGACCGAGCACCTGATCGGCGCCGCTCAGTTGGCCGCGCTCCCCGACGGGGCACTGCTGGTGAACGTGGCCCGCGGCAGGGTGGTCGACACCGATGCCCTGGTCGCGGCCACGGCGTCGGGACGCATCCGCGCGTCGCTCGACGTCACCGACCCCGAGCCGCTGCCGCCGGAGCACCCGTTGTGGACGACCCCCGGGGTGCTGATCAGTCCGCACGTCGGCGGCCAGAGCACGGCGTTCTACCCGCGGATGCAGAAGCTCGTCCGCGAGCAGCTGGCCCGGTTCGCCGCGGGCGAACCGTTGGAGAACGTGGTGGCAGGCTAACCTTCGCCCATGCGCGTAGCCAGATTCGTGGCCCAGGGCGACCCGACCTACGGGGTCGTCGAACTCGCTGAGGACCAGGGTCCCCATCCCGAGACGATCGCCGTGGTGTCGGGTGATCCGCTGGCCGGCCCGGTGCACTACACCGGGGAGCGGCTGGCGCTGGACGACGTCCGCCTGGTCGCACCGGTGATCCCGCGCAGCAAGATCGTCGGGATCGGGCGCAACTACGCCGACCACGCCAGGGAACTGGGCAACGAGCCGCCGGCCTCGCCCCTGGTGTTCCTGAAGCCCAACACGGCCGTGGTCGGTCCGGACGAGCCGATCGTCCACCCTGCCGAGACCACGGACCTCCACTACGAGGGGGAGCTCGCGGTGGTGATCGGACGGATCTGCCGGCGGGTGCCGGTCGAGCGGGCCGGCGATGTCATCTTCGGCTACACGGTGGCCAACGACGTCACCTGCCGCGATCTGCAGAAGACGGACGGGCAGTGGACGCGGGCGAAAGGCTTCGACAGCTTCTGCCCGCTGGGTCCCTGGATCGCCACGCACATCGACCTGGAGGAGGCGGGCAGGCTCGATCTGCTCACATCACTGAACGACGAGCCGGTGCAGGCGGCGAACACGTCCCTGATGGTGCACCCGATCGCCGAGTTGGTCTCCTGGGTCACCTCGTTCACGACCCTCCTGCCCGGGGACGTGATCCTCACCGGCACGCCGGCCGGCGTCGGGCGGATGGTCCCGGGAGACCGGGTGAGTGTGACGATCTCAGGGATCGGAACCCTGTCGAACCCCGTCGTGGCCGAGGACCTCTGAGGTGTCGGCGCTGGGGGACCTGGCGCGGGTGCGCGTCCAGGGGTTCGTGAAGTATGAGCCGCAGCCGGGGGTGACCTACCCGGAGGTGTTGATCATCGACGACCCGCTGCGCGCGCGTTTGCGGAGCGTGGCCCTCGGCGTGGGTGGCGCCATGCTCGGACTGATCACCTACGTCGTGCTCGCGCCCTGGGTCGTCACGGGAGTGGCCGGGGTGTTCTGGCTCGCCGAGGGGTCGCCGTCCACCTTCATGCCCTGGGCCCATCAGGTGACCAACACCTTCTCCGAGCCGTCGGGGATGGTGGCCACGCAGCTGGGCCTGGCGACCCTGATCCCGATCAGCATGGCGCTGGTGCTGCTCGTGCACCGGTTCCATCCGCGCTGGCTGCACTCGGTCCAGCCGGGCTTCCGGTGGCGATTCGCCTTCGTGACCGGCGCCGTGGCGCTCCTGGTACTGGGAGCAGTGTGGGCGATCTCCCGGATCGGCCAGTCGTGGACCGTGCAGCCGGAGCCGGCGTTCTGGGGCTTCGTCCTGGCGATCCTGCTCACCTCGCCCCTGCAGGCCGCGGCGGAGGAGTACTTCTTCCGCGGCTACCTGCTGCAGGCGATTCACACCACCGCGCCCAACAGTCCGTGGTTCGGAGTGGTGGGCTCGGCCGCGATCTTCGCTCTCATGCACGGGACGCAGAACCTCCCGGCCTTCCTGTACCGGTTCGTGTTCGGCGTCCTGGCCGGCTGGCTGGTGGTGAAGACGGGCGGGCTGGAGGCGGGTATCGCCGCCCATGTCGCGAACAACGTGATCGCGTTCGGCTGGGCGGCGCTGTCCGGGACCATGGTGGCCACCAGGACGACCACCGCGACCACGTGGGCGGAGCTGGCCGTGAGCCTGGCCGGGTTCGCCGGGTTCGCCGCCGTCGCTGTCGTGATCGCACGTCGGATGCAGGTGGCGACAACCACGCCGGGGGTCCGGTTTGGTGCGACGGACGAGGTCTAGTAAAGTCACCGTTCGGCCCCCCGGGGCCGACTGTGGGGTATGGGGTAATTGGCAGCCCGCCGGATTCTGGTTCCGTCAGTCTAGGTTCGAGTCCTAGTACCCCAGCGCAGCGGATTCGCAGCAGCTGGAGAGCTCCTGTAATGTTCGCTGAGTTGTGAGAGCAACACAGTGCTGGCCCCGTTGTGTAGCGGCCTAGCACGCCGCCCTCTCAAGGCGGTAGCGCGGGTTCGAATCCCGTCGGGGCTACTGGCGAAACCCCTTGTCAGAGTTAACTCTGGCAAGGGGTGTTCGCATTCTGAGGGCTCTGCAAGACGTCCTGAACACAGATCGGACACACAAACTGTGTTCGGGTCGTGTCCTGCCGACCAGGTGTGTGCGGCGGGACATGCTCCTGACAAGGCATTTCAGTTGGGCCACTGGCTCAATGCTGCTGACCCGGCGGAGCGGTGGTTCGGCACGCGGCTCATGCCGGTTGCGTCGCGAGGCGGGTGCCCAGGGCCGGCTGTCGCCGGGCTGGGTCGGTCGGCACGCTGCCGGCGGCCGTCGAGAGAACCGTTGGCCGGATCGGTGCCTGAGTCGGCTTCACCAACGTCACAGAAATCGTCACGTTCCGCAATGCCGGGCAACGGAGTGGGGACCTGCCTGCGGACGGCCGCCCGGCATCCGGCCGGTCGGCTTGGTGCCTGGTAGCGAGGAAGGACGCGGTCTTGGTGATCGCCGCCTCGACGCCGGGCAAGTCCCCGCTGGTCAACTCGACGAGATCGAGTCCGTCCGCTTCTGGCCGAGAGTTGCGCGTCGCGCAGGGGCAACATGTTCATCTGGTGAATCAGCGAGTGACGTTGTCCACCGAGTTCGGGGCAAGACGTCACTCTCAATCCGAACATCCGGATCTGCCGCAACGCGGAATGAGCGTGACCACTGGTGTCGGCAACTCCTGTGGAGGATGGGGGCCTCCGAGCCGGCACGCCTCGAGCGGGCAGCCATCGAACAGACTGGCTCCCATCGTGCTTGCTGGATGCTAGCATCGGTTGCATGGCGACTTTGTACATCCGTGAGGTTCCCGAGGGCGTGGCGGAAACGCTCAAGGAGCGTGCCGCGGCACAGGGCAAGTCGTTGTCGGCCTACGTCGGGGCCGAACTGGCTCGCTTGGCGTCGCGTCCGACCAACCAGGAGATCGCAGCCAGGCTCCGAGCACGGGATCGCTCGACCGGTCCGAGCACCACCGAGATCGTGGCTGCGGTCGAGGCCGGCCGCCGGTGATCGTGGTCGATGCCTCCGCCATGGTGGAGGCACTGGTGGGCACGACCGATGACGCCGCGCTGCTCGACGCGCTGGCCGGCGACATCGACGCACCGCACCTGCTCGACGTCGAAGTGTTGTCGGTCCTGCGTGGACTTGTCCTGGGCGGGAAGCTCGACCTGGACGACGCGGTCCGGGCGCGGCGGGATCACTTCGCGTTCGACATCACCCGACACGAGACAGCCGATCTGGCCGACCGGATCTGGCAGTTGCGCCACCAGTTCACCAGCTACGACGCCAGCTACCTCGCTCTGGCCGAGGCCCTCGACGCGCCCCTGTTCACTTGTGACGCCAAGCTCGCCACGCGGGGCCACGGTGCCCAGATCCATCTCATCCCGCAGACGCACTGAACTGCCGCAGTCTGCGTGCTGGACGTGCTCGTCGGTTGCCCGTGATCGCGGTCGGCCGTACGCCAGAGTCCGGAAGCAGTCCGTAGACCGCTCACGTCGGGGTGTAACGGCGCAGGCCGAGGTGCGGGGTGGACGCATTTTGGACACAGTTCACCCGTCGCGTTGGCGGGTGTGGTGGTTGAGAAGGTCGGGTGTCACGCTCAGCAGGGCCTGCTCAGCCCCTGAAACGACCATGGCCGGGGTCGGGTTGAACTCTCAAGGCGGTAGCGCGGGTTCGAATCCCGTCGGGGCTACTGGTGAAACCCCTTGTCAGAGTTAACTCTGGCAAGGGGTCTTTGCTGTCCGGGGAGCGTCCTCGACCCGGTCAGCGGGTGCCGGCGGGGGAGCGGCGCGCGGCGATCTCGAGCATGGATCGCAGGGCGGGAGCCGGCGCCTCCTCGCCTACCCAGACCGCGCGGAGCGGGCGCTCGATGACGAGTTCGTCCACCATCACCGCCCGCAGTTCGCCCGCCGCCACCGCGGTGTGGACGGCGAGCTCACTGAGAACGGCCGGGCCGGCGCCGGCCATCACCGCGACCCGGACGGCCGCGTTTCCCACCAGCTCCAGGGCGGGCTTGGCCAGAGCGAAGCCCGCCATCGCCTGCTCGAAGCTGATCCGGGTGCCTGAGCCCGCCTCGCGCACGACCAGCGGGGTGGCGGCGAGTTCCTCCCTGGGGATCGGGCGGGTGCGCCGCGCCCAGTCGTGGTCGGGCGCCACCACCACCACGAGGCGATCCGTGGACACCGTGCGGCTGTGGGCGGGGCCGCCGATCGTCGAGGGCACCTGCGGGCTCTCCACGAACCCCAGCACCCCGCCGCCGCCCACCAGGCGGCCGACCTGAGCTGAGTTGCCGACGGTCAGTTCGACCGCGACGTCGGGGTGCTCGGCGCGCAGGGCTGCCAGCCAGCGGGGGAGCAGGTCCTCGGCGATCGTGTGGCTCGCGGCGATCCTCAGCGTGGCGCCCGTGCGGGTGAGGGCCGCGACGCCGTCGAGGAGGCGCCGGTTGGCGTCGAGCACCTGGCGGGCCCAGTCGACGACGACCGCGCCGTCCTGGGTGAGGACGGCGCCCCGGGTGGAACGAACGAACAGGGCGAGGCCGAGGTGGTGTTCAAGACGGCGCAGCGCGCGGCTGGCGTTGGGTTGGGCGATGCCCAGTTCGCGCGCGCCTGCGCTCACCCCGCCCTGTTCAGCCGCGGCGACCAGCACGATGAGGTCGCTGACGGACGGGTTGCGACGCCAGGCCGCTCGCAGGTCAGTCATATCTCAGATGATATGTGTTGGATCCAATATCATGGTCTAGTTGAATATGGACGGCGGCGATAGCGTGCCAGGAGTGATCGTCCCCGCTCCCGAGCCCTGGGCCGTCGAGCCCGCTGAGGCCGCGTCCACCACCCACGTCGACGAGCGCACGGACGCTCCGGCCCGGCACCGGCCCTGGCTGGGCGCGGGGCTGTCCGGGCTCGGTGCGGGCGCCGCGATCGGCGTCGGCCAACTGGTGCCGGGACTGAGCGCGATGCTGGTGGCAATCCTGCTCGGAGCCCTGGTGGCGAACGTCGCCTCGCTGTGGGGCGGGTTGCCGGCCGCGCTCGAGCCGGGGCTGGCCTTCGCATCGCGACGGCTCCTGCGCCTGGGGGTGGTGCTGCTCGGCCTGCAACTGGTCCTGGGCGACATCGCGGCTCTGGGCTGGCCGATCGTGCTGGGCGTCGTTGCGATCGTGGGTGGGACCATGGGCGGCACCCTGCTGGTCGGTCGGTGGTTGCGGGTCGACGCGTCCCAGGCCCTGCTGATCGCCGGCGGCTTCTCGATCTGCGGTGCCGCGGCCGTTGCCGGCGTGGACGGCGTGCTCGCCCGGCGCAAGGACGCCGAGACCGCCACAGCTGTCGCCCTGGTGGTGCTGTTCGGCACCGTGATGATCGCGGTGATGCCCACCCTTGCGGGGCTGTTGGGGCTCAACCCGCGCACCGCGGGCATCTGGACGGGCGCGTCCGTGCACGAGGTGGCCCAGGTGGTGGCTGCGGCCGGGATCATCGGACCAGAGGCGCTGAGGGTGGCGGTCGTGGTGAAGCTTGCCCGCGTGCTGATGCTCGCTCCGGTCCTCGGCGTCGTCTCTTGGCGGCAGCGGGCCGAGCTCGCCGCCGCACCCCGGACCGACCGCGCGCTGCCGCCGCTGGTCCCGCTGTTCGTCGCCGGCTTCGTCGCCATGGTCGTGGTCCGCAGCCTGGGCGTGCTCCCCGATGGCGTCCTCGACGCGGCGAAGGCCGCCGAGACCTGGCTGCTGGCCGCAGCCATGTTCGCCCTGGGCACCTCCGTCCACTGGCGCGTGCTCCGACGCGCCGGCGGGCGCCCCGTGCTGCTCGCCGGGCTGGCCACGCTCATCGTGACCTGCATCGGCGCAGCAGTCGCGGCGCTCGCCGGCTGAGCGCCGCCGGAGGGGGTGTGGACGCGACCTCGTCCCGGTCGGAGCCGCGGGCATCCGCGCTGCCCGGGCTCGCGATCGGTGCCTGGTGCGAGGGACTCCGGTTCCGGGACGCGGCCGGCACCCGAACGCCGGGGCGCAGGCCGGCGTCGTGACCGTGACCCGCCGGCCGTCGGTGGATCCGGGCTAAGTTGGGGTCATGCGCGTACTCGTCGCCGACACGTTCGAGCAATCAGGACTGGACGGGCTGGCCGCGGCCGGCTGCGAGGTGGCCTACGAGCCGTCGCTGAAGGACCAGGCCCTCGTCGAGGCGGTGACTGCGCGGGGTCCGGAGGTGCTGGTCGTCCGGAGCACCAGGGTTCCCGAGGCCGTCCTGGCCGCCGGGCCGCTGGAGCTGGTGGTCAGGGCGGGAGCGGGTTACAACACGATCGACGTCGCGGCGGCGTCCCGGCTGGGCATCTATGTGGCGAACTGCCCCGGGAAGAACTCGATCGCCGTCGCGGAGCTCGCCTTCGGCCTGATCTGCGCGCTCGACCGCCGGATCGCCGACAACGTCGCCGACCTGCGGGCCGGCGTGTGGAACAAGGCCGGGTACGCCCACGCCCGGGGGCTGTACGGGCGGACGCTCGGCCTGATCGGTGTCGGCGGCATCGGCTCGCAGATGATCCCGCGGGCGAAGGGTTTCGGGATGCCGGTGGTGGCGTGGAGCCCGAGCCTGACCCTCGATCGTGCGGCGGAACTGGGCATCACGGGGCTCTCGTCGCCCGAAGAGGTCGCCGCGGCAGCCGATGTCGTCAGCGTCCACGTCGCGCTCAACGATGCCACCCGGGATCTGCTCGACCGGGCCTTCTTCGACGCCATGCGGCCGGGCGCGTTCTTCGTCAACACCTCCCGCGGTGAGGTCGTGGACGAGGCCGCCCTCGCCGATGCGATCAGGGCCAAAGGCGTGCGCGCCGGTCTTGACGTGTACGTGGGCGAGCCCGCCGCGGGGACCGGCGAGTTCGTCAGCGAACTCGCGGGCCTGCCCGGCGTCTACGGCACCCACCACATCGGGGCCTCCACCGACCAGGCACAGGAGGCGATCGCCGCGGAGGTCGTCCGGATCGTCCGCACCTTCGCGCAGACCGGCGCGGTCCCCCACGCCGTCAACCTCGCCACCAGGACGGCGGCGACATCCGCGATCGTCGTGCGGCACCTCGACCGGCCGGGGACGCTGGCCCACACCCTCGACGCGATCAGCGCGGCGGGGATCAATGTGCAGGAGATGGAGAACATCATCTTCGGCGGCGCGGTGGCCGCGGTCGCCCGGATCAGTGTCCAGGGCGTGGTCGAACCTGAGTTGGTGGAGACGATCAAGGCGCACGACGCCGTCATCGACGTCACCGTGATCGTCCTCTGAGCGGCGGGCCCGGGCCCTGCGGAGTCGCGCGCCCGATTCCGGGACGGTCGGTCCCCGCGCGTCTGCCGGCCGGGGATGCCGTTGCGCAGGGCGGGGCGGCTCAGTAGCCGAGGTAGCGCCCCGGACGGTGGTTGAAGGCGAGCACGACGTTCAGCAGGACCGCCCCCGCGGCCGAAAGGGCGACGTTGCCGGCCGGCACGACGCTCAGCGCGGAGAGGATGATCACCGCGTCCATCGCCAGCTGTACGTAGCCGGCGCGCCAGCCGAACCGGTCCTGCACGATCAGGGCGAGCGTGTTCAGCCCGCCCAGGCTGGACCGGTGCCGGAACACCATCAACATGCCGACCCCGGCCAGCAGGTTGCCGACCAGGGTGGCGTAGACAGGGTTGAGCGGAGCCGGCGGAAGCATCAGCGGGTGCAGGTAGGCGAAGCCGGAGACCAGCCCGATCGACACCAGCGTGCGCAGTGCGAAGTCCCAGCCCTTGGCCCGGATGGCCAGGACCAGGAACGGCAGGTTGGTCAGCAGGTACAGAACGCCGAACGACCACCCGCTCGCGTAGGTCAGCAGCAGCGAGAGCCCGGCGGTGCCCCCGGTGACCGCATGCGCGGATTTGAGCAGGTAGATCCCCAGCGAGGCGACGAAGGTACCGCTGACCAGGCCGAACACGTCCTCGACGAGGGTGTGGCGCAGGCCGGAGGCGATCGGGACGTCGACCGGTCGGGTGGTCACGCCGGGTCCCGTCGAAAAGCGGCGAGGACGGCCAGCACGCGATCGTTCGCCGCCGGATCGGCCACGGTGATCCGGACGCCGTCGTCGGCGTAGCCGCGGACGAGCACCCCCGCGTCGTCGAACGCGGCCACGAGGCGCTCCCGCTCGGCATCCGCGCAGCGCAGCCAGATGAAGTTCGCCTCGCCCTGCGGCACCGTCCAGCCGAGCTCGCGGGCCGCCGCCTCGACCCGTGGCCGTTCGGCGGTCACGGTCGCCGATCGCTCCGCCACCAGGTCCGCCGAGTCGAGGGCCGCGAGTGCGGCGGACTCGGCCACGTTGCTCACCGAGAACGGGATCTGCGTGCGGCGCAGGCCTCCGGCGATCTCGGTGTGCGCGATCGCGTAGCCGACCCGCAGGCCGGCCAGCCCGTAGGCCTTGGAGAACGTCCGCAGCAGGCACAGGTTCGGGTAGCGCCGGTACAGCGCGATGGTGTCCAGCTCGCTGACCGCGAACTCCCGGTACGCCTCGTCCAGCACGACCAGCACGCTGGAGGGCACCGACTCGAGGAACGCGGACAACTCGACCAGGCTGAGCCCTGTCCCGGTGGGGTTGTTCGGGGAGCACAGCAGCACCAGCCTGGTGCGGGTGGTGATCGCGGCCAGCATCGCGGGCAGGTCGTGGCGCTCGTCGGGCGTGAGCGGGACACGGACCCCGGTGGCGCCGGCGATCTGGCACAGGATCGGATAGGCCTCGAACGACCGCCAGGCGAAGACCACGTCGTCGCCGGCATCGCAGAGGGCTGCGATCAGCTGACCGAGGACACCCACGCTGCCGGGCCCCACGGCCACTTCGTCGACGCCCACACCGTTCAGCTCGGCCAGCCGTGCGCGGAGCGCCGACGACGCCATGTCGGGGTAGCGATTGACCGTCGTGGCGGCGGCGGCGATCGCGTCCAGCACCTTCGGCAGCGGCGGGTAGTGGCTCTCGTTGGACGCCAGCGCCGCGACGTCGTCGCCCTTCGGCTTTCGGCCGGCCACGTACGCAGGCAGGGCCGCGACGGCCGGGCGGAGCTGGGGGAGCGGAGCGGAGTCCACGGGCATCACCTTTCGCTGGGGTCACCGAAATGGTGGCCAAGGTCTACGCGGCTGCGCAACCGGGCCTCGCGCAGCTGAGCAGAATGCTTCCACAACCCGGCATGGCAGGAGCATGATGCTCATCGTGAGCCCCATCGACCCGCTGGACGCCCGAATCCTGCTGGCCCTCGACGACGACCCGGACGCCTCGGTCCTCGCCCTCGCCCGCACGCTGGGCGTGGCCAGGAACACCGTGCAGGCGCGGCTGAAGCGGCTGTCCGCCTCCGCCCTGAGGGACTTCGGCCAGCGGGTCGATCCCGCGGCGCTGGGCTACCCGCTGGTCGCGTTCATCTCGCTGGAGATCAGCCAGTCCGGCGGGGACGAGGCGGCCGCGGGACTGGTCGCGCTGCCGGAGGTGATCGAGATCCATTCGACCACCGGGGACGCCGACCTGCTGGTGAAGGTGGTCGCCCGCGACACCGCCCACCTCTACCGGGTGACCACCGCGATGCTCACGATCCCGGGAGTCACGCGGAGCAGCACGGCGATCTCGCTCGCCGAGGTCCTGCCGACCCGCCTGCGGGCACTGCTCGAGACCGCCGCGCGGTGACCGCTCCGGTCGCGCCGCACTTCGTCGCGTTCGCCCGGTCCGCGAGCAGGCGGGCTCCCCTGTACGCGCGGCTGAGCGGGAGTCTCGCGGGTCTGGCCGGGCCTGGAGGCCCTGTACGACCGGGCTCCCGGCCCGGCCCGGGTTCCGGTGAACCTGTTCGCCGCCGTCCACTACCTCCTGCTCGCCGACCGGGACGCCCCGCTCGCCCGGTTCTACCCGAACCTCGCCGGGGCGACCGTCGCGACGGGAGACCCCGTCCCCGCGTTCCTCGCCTACTGCGACGACCACGCGGAGGAGATCCGCCGGCTGGTCGCGACCCGGCTGCCGCAGACCAACGAGACCGGGCGGTCGGCCCTCCTCGTCGCGGGCTTCGGCCGGCTTCCCGCGGGGCCGAAGGCGCATCTCGATGTGGGCGCCAGCGCCGGGCTCAACCTCCTGCTGGACCGGTTTGCCTACGACGACGGGGACAGCGTGCTGGGCGAGTCCCCGCTCGTCCTGGAGTGCTCGGTGCGTCCACCGGGCCGGCGCCTGGCCGACCGGCTGCCCACGATCGCCTCCCGCCTTGGTCTCGACGCGCACCCGCTGGACCTCGCCGAGGGCGACGACGTCCGCTGGCTGGAGGCGTGCGTGTGGCCGGACCAGTCGGACCGGTTCCGGCGGCTCGAGCGGGCGGTCGAGATCTTCCGCGCTCACCCGGCGACGGTGCGGTCCGGCGACGCGGTGGACGACCTGGCCGCCGCGGTGGCGTCCCTCGGGCCGGGCGACCCGGTGGTCACGACGAGCTGGGCGCTCAGCTACCTCGATCCCTCCCGGCAGCAGGAGTTCGTGGCGGAACTCGACCGGATCGGCACCGGGCGGGACCTCGCGTGGGTGTGGGCCGAGTCGCCGCCGGTCGTCCCCGCGCTCCCGGTGGACGCAGCCCTTCGCGGCGACGACCTCACCGTGCTCGGCGTGAGCACGTGGTCCGGCGGCGTCCGCACCGATCGCTCGCTGGCCCGCTGCCACCCGCACGGCTACTGGCTGCGGTGGCTCGACGGGGTTTCGCCCGACGCCGGGGCGGGTACCTCCGACTGAGACGTCCAGTGAAAGGGGTGCCCATGTCCACGACCACCGGTTCCGGGATCGCGCTGCTGGTGATCGGCGCCGTCCTGGCCTTCGCGGTGAAGGACTCCATCCAGGGGGTGAACCTCGCGATGATCGGGTACATCTGCCTGGGTGCGGGAGCGCTGGCCGTGATCCTCGGGCTGGTCACGAACGCCCAGGCCACCCGCCGGACGAACGTCGTCGAGCACCGCGACGAGAGCCTCTGATCCCGCCTCGACCATCGCGTCCTTCGGGGACGACAGGACCCCGGCCGGGGAACCGGCCGGGGTCCTGGTGCGATCTGCGCCGGGGAGCGGCCGGGCTCAGGCCTCGCCGCCGTTGCGGCGCAGGACCTCGCTCAACCGCTCGGCTGCAGCGATCACGGCGGGGGCGTGCAGGCGTCCGGGCTGCCGGGACAGCCGCTCGATCGGGCCGGAGACGCTGACCGCGGCGATGACCTTGCCGCTGGGGGAGCGGACCGGTGCGGAGACCGACGCCACCCCGGGCTCGCGCTCCGCGACGGACTGCGCCCAGCCGCGACGGCGCACCGTGGCCAGCGCGACGGCGGAGAAGGAGGAGTTCTGCAGGCCGCGCTGGATCCGCTCCGGGTCCTCCCAGGCGAGCAGTACCTGCGCGGCGGAGCCCGCACCCATGGTGAGCTGAGTCCCGACCGGAATCGTGTCCCGCAGGCCGGACGGACGCTCGGCGGCGGCCGCACAGACCCGCATGTCGCCCTGACGGCGGAACAGCTGGGCAGACTCGCCGGTGATGTCGCGCAGGCGGGTCAGGACAGGGCCCGCGGTCGCCAGCAGCCGGTCCTCGCCCGCCGCCGAGGCCAGCTCGGTGAGGCGCGGGCCGAGGACGAAGCGTCCCTGCAGGTCACGGCTGACCAGACGGTGGTGCTCGAGTGCGACGGCCAGGCGATGGGCCGTCGGACGGGCGAGTCCCGTGGCGGTGACGAGGCCGGCCAGGGTGGTGGGACCCTGTTCGAGAGCGGTCAGCACGAGGGCCGCCTTGTCCAGAACGCCGACGCCGCTTGAGTTGTCCATAGGCTAAGACTGCCGTCTCGTATCCTGATATGCAAGCTGGTAGGCTCGGAGAGTTGAAGAGCCCACAAGCTGCACTGATGGAGGTCCGATGGGCAAAACCCTGAGTGACAAGGTATGGGAGAACCACGTCGTCCGCACGGCACCCGGCGAGCCGGACCTGCTGTACATCGACCTGCACCTCGTTCACGAGGTGACCAGCCCCCAGGCGTTCGACGGCCTGCGTCTGGCCGGACGCGGCGTCCGGCGCACCGACCTCACCATGGCCACGGAGGACCACAACACCCCGACCCTGAACATCCTCGCGCCGATCGCCGACCCGGTGAGCAAGCTGCAGGTCGACACGCTGCGGCACAACACCGACGAGTTCGGGGTCCGCCGGCACTCCCTCGGCGACAAGGACCAGGGCGTCGTCCACATCATCGGCCCGCAGCTCGGGCTGACCCAGCCCGGCCTGACGGTCGTCTGCGGCGATTCCCACACCTCCACGCACGGCGCTTTCGGTGCGCTGGCGTTCGGGATCGGCACCTCCGAGGTCGAGCACGTGCTGGCCACCCAGACGCTCCAGCAGGCCCGCCCGAAGACGATGGCGGTGAACGTGGAGGGCGAGCTGCCCGAGGGCGTGACCGCCAAGGACATCGTGCTCACCCTGATCGCGAAGGTCGGCACCGGTGGTGGCCAGGGCTACGTCGTGGAGTACCGCGGCTCGACCATCCGCGCGCTCTCCATGGAGGGCCGGATGACGATCTGCAACATGAGCATCGAGTGGGGGGCCAAGGCGGGCATGATGGCGCCCGACGAAACCACTTTCGCCTACCTCAAGGGCCGCCCGCACGCCCCCGAGGGCGAGGACTGGGACGCCGCGGTCGCGCACTGGCGCACGCTGTACTCCGACGAGGACGCCGTCTTCGACCGTGAGGTCGACATCGACGCCACCCGGCTGACGCCGTTCGTGACCTGGGGCACCAACCCGGGTCAGGGAGTACCGCTGGGCGCCGCCGTGCCCGCGCCGGAGGAGTTCACCGACCCGGTCGACCGTGCGGCGGCCGAGCGGGCGCTGACCTACATGGACCTGCGCGCCGGCACGCCGATGCGGGACATCAAGGTCGACACCGTCTTCCTCGGCTCCTGCACCAACGGGCGGATCGAGGACCTGCGGCTGGCCGCGTCCGTGCTGAAGGGACGCCGGATCGCCGACGGCGTCCGCATGCTCGTGGTGCCCGGCTCGGCGCGCGTCCGGCTGCAGGCGGAGGACGAGGGACTCGACCAGGTCTTCCTCGACTTCGGCGCCGAGTGGCGTGCGGCCGGCTGCTCGATGTGCCTGGGCATGAATCCCGATCAGCTCGCTCCGGGCGAGCGCAGCGCGTCCACGTCGAACCGCAACTTCGAGGGCCGCCAGGGCAAGGGCGGACGCACCCACCTGGTGTCGCCGCCGGTGGCCGCCGCCACCGCGATCCGCGGCACCCTGAGCTCCCCGGCCGACCTGTAGAGGAAGCAGTCATGGACAAGTTCAGCACCCACACCGGCATCGCCGTCCCGCTGCGCCGCAGCAACGTCGACACCGACCAGATCATCCCCGCCGTCTACCTGAAGCGGGTGACCCGCACCGGCTTCGAGGACGGCCTGTTCGCCGCGTGGCGCGGCGATCCCGAGTTCATCCTGAACGACGAGGCGTACAAGGCGGGCTCGATCCTCATCGCGGGCCCCGACTTCGGCACCGGTTCCTCCCGTGAGCACGCGGTGTGGGCCCTGCAGAACTACGGGTTCAAGGTGGTGATCGGCTCCCGGTTCGGCGACATCTTCCGCGGCAACTCCGGCAAGGCCGGCCTGGTGATCGCCACGGTCGCGGCGGACGTGGTCGAGAAGCTCTGGGAGATCGCCGAGAGCGAGCCCGGCATCGAGTTCACCGTGGACCTGCACCACCGCACGATCGAGGCGGCGGACAACGTCTTCGAGTTCGCCATCGACGACTACACCCGGCACCGCCTGCTCGAGGGCCTGGACGACATCGGCCTCACCCTGCAGCACGAGGACGAGATCGCCGCGTTCGAGGCGACCCGTCCGGCATGGCTGCCGCGCACCCAGCCGGTCCGTACCGCCGGCTGACCCGAACGATCGGACACCGCGATCGGAGGCCGCGATCGGACACCGGACCGAATTGGGGACGGTTCCTGACTCGGTCCATCCTCGGGCGGACCGAGTCAGGAACCGTCCCC
>NZ_JASGES010000116.1:0-21506 GCF_047606205.1 Propionicimonas sp.
GCCTCGACGAAGCCGGCGGCCCAGTCGCCCGCCGGAGTGGTCGTCGGCAGCACCGACCACGCCGCGCGAGGGCGGCCGCCGTCGGTCAAGGCGGCCACCAGGTGCGCGGAGCCCGGGTAGCCGGCAAGGACCTGGGGCTCCGCGGGCCGGGCGGCCGGTGCCGGGTGGTCGGGCGGCGAAGCCTTCTCCGTCGCCGCGTGGCGCGGTGGCACCGCGGTGCGGACGACGTCGGCGAAGCTGCCCGCATAGTGATCGGCGACCGCCCGGACCAGCGCGGCGATCCGGGGCGTGAGGACGGGCTCCGGCGAGACCACCTTGTGCAGGGGGCTCAGGTCGGTCCGCTCCCCGTGGTCCGCGCGCTCGAGGATGAACCCGTCGCGGAGCTGGCCGGCGAAGCGGACCTTCACCCGGGCTCCGGGACGGGCGACGCGGTCCAGTTCGTCGGGGACGGCGTAGTCGAACGGCCGGTCGAGGTTGGCCAGCGGCAGGTCGACCGCCACCTTCGCCACCGGTTCGTCCATGGCTGGCATCGTAGGCGTCCGGTCCGACGCCCGTGGCGGTGGACGAATGCGCCGTCGCCGTCCGGCAGCGGTGCACGATGGGCCAAACAGCGCCGGGGTGCTCGCCGGAGCGGGCCGGGCACGACGAGAATCTGGAGGATGAGGATCCAGAGCGTGACGGTCGGGCTGCCGTGCACCGACCTGGCCCGCAGTGTGGAGTGGTACCGCTGCGCGTTCGAGCTCGACACCCCGGACCTCGAACCCTCCGACGGCGTCGTGGAGTTCAAGCTGGGACCGATCTGGGTGCAGCTCGCCGAGAGCCGCGGCGGGCTCGCGGCCGAGCTCGCCACGGTCCAGATCGAGGTCCCTGACGTCACGTCGGAGCGCTCGCGCCTCGCCGCGCTGGGTGTCGCCGTGGGCGACCTCGCGCAGGTCGACAATGTTCTGGAGTACTTCGACTTCGTCGACCCCGACGGGAACCGCCTCGCCCTCTTCACCGAGGTGGAGCCGTGAGGCCGGCGCCAGGGCTCAGCCGGTGAACTCCACGTCCACGGTCTCGCCGAGGCGGCGATAGCCGATCGCGGCGTAGATGCCGTTGCTGGTGGGGTTCGCGAGATCGGTGTAGAGCATGCAGCGCAGGCCGCTCTCCACCAGGGCGGTGCTCACGGCCGCGGTGACGGCACTGGCGTAGCCGTGACCCCGCGCCGGGGGCGGGGTGTAGACATAGCTGACCCTGCTCACCCCGCCGGCGGGCACGCTGTGGCAGGCCATCGCGACCGGCTCGGGGTCGCACCACAGCCGTACCCTTCGGTCGCGCAGGAAGAGCGCGGACGTCGTCGCCGGCACGCCGGTCTCCGCCGAGAAGGCGGCCAGCCAACCGTCCACCAGCGTGGTGTCCGTGATCGTGGCGACCCTCGCCCGCCCCGACGCGGGCCGGCGCAGCACCGGCGGACCGGGCAGGTCGTGGACGCCCATCCGCATCACGACCCGCTGGTTGAGCCCGGTCAGGGAACACCAGGTGTCGGCGAAGGCGGTGACGGAGTCCTGCTGACCGCCGACCCCGCCGGGACGAAGGCCCTCGGCGAAGACGAACCGCGCCAGGGCGGCGGCCGCACCGGGGCCGGACAACGGCAGGTGGAGCAGGTGCCCAGGGGTGTGCATGGCGGGGAACAGCGGACGACCCGGCCGTTCGACGAGGAAGAAGGACGCCTGGGGCAGGGGAACCCTGAGACAGCCGTTCACGGTCGACGCGAGCACCGACAGCAACACCGGCTCGACCTGGACGAGCGGCTCGAGGATCGGCCAGAGCTCCCCCGCGTCGGTGTAGCGCCGGACCTCCGTCCCCGGACCGGACGGCCGAGGGCGAGGTCGGCTCACCCCTTGACGGCGGCGGAGAGGGCCTCGGCCCGATCGGTGCGCTCCCACGTCATCGCGTCGAGTTCGCGGCCGAAGTGACCGTAGTTGGTGACGCAGGAGTAGATCGGACGGATCAGGTCGAGATCACGAATGATCGCGGCGGGGCGCAGGTCGAAGACGCCCAGCACCGCATCGGTGATCTGGTCGACCGGCACCTTCTCGGTGCCGAAGCACTCGGTGTAGAAGCCGACCGGGTGCGCCCGGCCGATCGCGTAGGCCACCTGCACCTCGCACCGGTCGGCCAACCCTGCCGCGACGACGTTCTTCGCCACCCAGCGCATCGCGTACGCCGCCGAGCGGTCGACCTTGGAGGGGTCCTTGCCCGAGAACGCGCCGCCGCCGTGGCGCGCCATGCCGCCATAGGTGTCGACGATGATCTTGCGCCCGGTCACCCCCGCATCGCCCATCGGGCCGCCGATCACGAAGGTGCCGGTCGGGTTCACGTAGGTCTTCAGGCCCGCGGTCGGGATCGGGTAGCGCGCCAGCACGGGCTCGATCACCCGCGCGCGCACCTCGGCGGAGATCACGTCGTGGGTCGCCGCCTCCACGTGCTGGCTGGACACCACGACGGTGTCCACGCGGACGGGTACGTCGCCGGCGTACTCGATCGTGACCTGTGTCTTGCCGTCGGGCAGCAGGAAGTCGAGCTCGCCGGAGCGCCGCACCTCGGCGAGCCGCTCGGCGAGCCGGTGCGCGATGTCGATCGGCAGCGGCATCAACGTCGCAGTGTCGGTGCAGGCGTAGCCGAACATCAGGCCCTGGTCACCGGCGCCCTGTGCGTCGAGCGCGTCGCAGGACCCCTCCTCGCGCTGCTCCTCGGCGCTGTTCACACCCTGCGCGATGTCGGGCGACTGCACGCCGAGCGACACCAGCACGCCGCAGGAGCGCCCGTCGAAGCTCTTCTCCGAGGAGTCGTAGCCGATGTCGAGGATCCGCTGCCGGGCCAGCTGCGCCACGTCGGCGTACGCATCGGTGGTCACCTCGCCCGCCACCACGACGGTGCCGGTGGTGACCAGCGTCTCCACGGCGACCCGCGAGGACGGGTCCTGCCGCAGCAGCTCGTCGAGGACGGCGTCGGAGATCGAGTCGGCGACCTTGTCGGGGTGACCCTCGGTGACGGACTCGGAAGTGAACAGCCTGCTCACGCAGGCCTCCTTTCGCTGACGGCAACGGCAGCGTCCACTATGGCATGGGCCACCGACGTCTTCGAACCGGCCGCCTGACCGACCAGGCCGGTCGCCGCGAGCAGCAGCACCCGGTTCTCCTCGGCACCGAACACCGCGCCACCGGACACGTTGTTCAGCACCAGCAGCTGGCAGCCCTTGCGGGCGAGCTTCTCGGTGCCGAGGCGAACCAGGTCACGGTCGTCGGAGGCGGTCTCCGCCGCGAAACCGACCACCACCTGGCCATCCGGACGCCGGGCGGACAGCCCGGCGAGGACGTCGGTGGTCTGGGTGAACTCCACGGTGAGCCCCTCCTCGCCGGTCTTCTTCAGCTTCGTGTCGCTGGGGCGAACCGGGGTGAAGTCGGCAGGAGCAGCGGACATCACGACGAGATCCGCCGCCGGCGCGTGTTCGGCCATGGCCGCGGCCAGGTCGCCGGTCGACAGCACCGGTACGACGCTCACGCCCGCCGGCGGCTCGATCGCGAGGTTCGCCGCGACCAGGGTGACCTCGGCGCCGCGCTGGACGCAGGCCCGCGCGAGGGCCACGCCCATCAGGCCGGAGGAGGAGTTGCCGAGGAAGCGGACCGGGTCCAGCGGTTCCCGCGTCCCTCCGGCGCTGATCAGGGCGCGCCGGCCGGAGAGGTCCTGCGCTGACATCCGTGCCGCGGCCTGGGGGTCGGCAAGCGCCGCCAGGGCGGACGCTTCGATGTCCTCCGGCTCAGGCAGCCGCCCTGCCCCCGAGTCGGCCCCGGTGAGCCGGCCCTCCGCCGGACGCAGCACGACCACGCCGCGGGACCGCAGCGTGGCGACATTGGCCTGGGTGGCCCGGTGGTGCCACATCTCGGTGTGCATCGCCGGGGCCATCACCACCGGGCAGGTGGCGGTGAGCAGGACGTTGGTGAGCAGGTCGTCGGCCCGCCCGGACGCGGCCCGTGCGAGCAGGTCGGCGGAGGCCGGGGCGACCACGACGAGGTCGGCGTCGCGGCCGAGCCGGACGTGGGGCACCTCGTGGGCGTCGGCGAACACCGAGGTGTGCACGGCGTGGCCGGATAGGGCCGCCCACGTGGGCTCCCCGACGAACGACAACGCGTTGGCGGTCGGCACCACGTGGACGTCGTGGCCGGCCTCGGTGAACCGGCGCAGCAGCAGGCAGGCCTTGTACGCGGCGATCCCGCCGGCCACGCCGAGCACGATCCGGCTCATCGGGGGCTCAGCCCAGGTCGTCGGAGCCGAACGGGTCGAGCGAGAAGTCCGGATCGCCGGCGGCCTCGGCGCGGGCGGCGGCCTCGGCCTCGGGGTCGATCTCCGTGCACTCCAGCACGTCCGCGGCGATCTCGCGCAGGGCGATCGAGAGCGGCTTCTCCTGGATGCCGATGTCCACCAGCGGGCCGACGTTCTCCAGCAGTCCCTCGCCGAGCTGGGAGTAGTAGGCGTTGATCTGGCGGGCGCGCTTCGCGGCGAAGAGCACCAGCCGGTACTTGGAGTCGACCCGGGTCAGCAGGTCGTCGATCGGCGGGTTGGTGATTCCCTCGGGAGTGTGAGTGCTCAAGTTCAGCTTCCTGATTGAAGAACGCGGCGCACGCGAGAATCCCCGGCGAGGAACCGGTGCATGCCGTCACAGACCCAACAACTCTACCAACTGCTCCACCGCAGCGCCCAAATCGTCGTTCACGACGACGTGGTCGAACTCCGCGGCGACGGCGAGTTCGCCCTCCGCCGTCTGCAGCCGACGGGCCATCTGCGCCGGTGTCTCCGTGCCTCTGGCCACCAGCCGCTGCTTCAGCGTGTCCCAGGTGGGCGGGGCGATGAACACCGTCCGGACATCCGGCATCCGCCGCTTCACCTGCCGCGCGCCCTGCACCTCGATCTCGAGGATGACCCGCCGGCCGGCGGCCACCGCGGCCCGCACCGGGGCCGCCGGGGTGCCGTAGCGGTCGGTGCCGTGTACCAGCGCCCACTCCAGCAGGCCGTCGGAGGCGACGAGGTCGTCGAACTCCGCCTCGCTCACGAACAGGTAGTGCTCGCCGTCCACCTCGCCGGGCCGGGGGTTCCGCGTCGTCGCGGAGACCGACACCCAGACGTCGGGATGGCCTTCGCGGAGGGCCCGGACGACCGTGCCCTTGCCCACCGCGGTCGGACCAGAGATGACGGTGAGGTCACCGATCACTGAACTCGGCCTTCAGGCCGGCCACCTGATGGCGGCCGAGCCCGCGGATTCGCCGGTTCGATGCGATGTCGAGGCGCTCCATCACCACGCTCGCACGCTTCTCGCCGACTCGCGGAAGCGCCTTCAGCAGGTCCACGACCTTGACGTGGGCGAGGATGTCGTCGTCCGCCGCGATCTCGAGGGCCTGGCTGAGCGTGAGCGCACCGGTGCGCACCTTGCTCTTCAGGTCAGCACGCCGGCGGCGGGCTTCGGTGGCCGCCGCGCGGGCGGCTTCGAGTTGCTCGGTGGTGAGCTGGGGGATCGTCACTGCAGTGCCTTCGTCTGGGGTCTTTGGCTTGCCTTGCACGCCCAACCTAGCGTCCCGCGCGTCCGCCGTCATCCGAACCAAAATGTTCACGCACTAGGTGTGATGGAGGCCGGTTCAGCGGACGGAGGCGGAGAGCAGCTCGGACACCCTGCCGCGCAGGGCCGAGGAGTCCGGGCCCGCCGAGATCACGCCGCGGCCCACGACGGCGAGGACCTGGTCGACCGCGTCCCCGAAGAGTCCGGGGAGGTCCTCCATCCGCCCACCCTGGAATCCGATCCCCGGCACGAGGATCGAGCCGTTGAAATCGCTCAGGTCGCAGCCCAGGTTCTCGTGGGTCCCGCCGACGACCAGGCCGATCGCCTTCTGCCGGGAGGCGTGGTTCACCTCGGTGGCGGCGTCGATGATCGACTGCACGACCGACGCGTCCCTGCTCAGCGCCAGCTGCACCTGGCCGCCCTCCGGGTTCGACGTGCGGGCGAGCACGTACACGCCGCGCTCGTAGCGGTGGGCTCGCTCGAAGGCAGGGGCCAGCGATCCGAAGCCGAGATACGGCGACAGGGTGATCGCGTCCGCGGCGAGCGGTGAGCCGTCGGCGAGGTAGGCGTCGGCGTACGCCTCCATGGTGGAGCCGATGTCGCCGCGTTTGACGTCCAGGATGCTCAACGCGCCGGTGCCGGAGATGTCGGCCAGGACCCGCTCCAGCGCGGCCACGCCGGCCGAGCCGTAGGCCTCGAAGAAGGCCGACTGCGGCTTGAAGGCCGCGACCATTCCGCCCAGGGCGTCGACGAGGGTGCGGGCGCACCGCTCCGCGCCGGCGGCGGTCGGGTCCAGGCCCCAGGCCTTGAGCTGGGAGGGGTGCGGGTCGATCCCGACACAGAGGGGCCCGCGGTCGGCGACCACCTCCCTCAGGCGTCGCCAGTAGGTGGTCACGATCCCTGCCTTTCCACGTCGAGGGCGTTCACCGCGGCCGGGAGCCCCGGCCCACCGTAGATGAAGCCAGTGTAGAGCTGGACGAGGCTCGCCCCGGCGTCGAACAGCGCCATCGCATCGGCGGCGGTGATCACCCCGCCGACCCCCATCACCGGAAGATCGGTGTGCTCGCAGACGTAGCCGACGACCTCCCGCGCACGCCGGGTCAGCGGAGCTCCGGACAGCCCGCCCGCCTCCGCCGCTCTGGTCTGGTCGGACGCGGCCAGCCCGTCGCGGGCCAGCGTGGTGTTGGTGGCGATCAGCCCCGCGGCTCCGTGGTCGGCGCACGTCGCGAGCACCTCGTCCAGCTGGGCCCAGGTCAGGTCGGGGGCGACCTTCACGAAGATCGGCATCGGGCCGCAGCGGCCAGGGCCCCGCTCCGGCACCGACGGGTGGCTCTCGGCCGCCATGGTGGCTGCCTCGCTCACCAGGGCGCCGAGCAGGTCCGCCAGCGCTCCCCCGTCCTGCAGCGAGCGGAGGCCGGGGGTGTTGGGGCTGGACACGTTCACGGCGACGTAGTCGGCGTGCGGGGCGAGCAGGCGGTAGGACGACAGATAGTCGGACACCGCGTCGGCGAGCTCGACGAGCTTGGTCTTCCCGATCGAGATCCCGATCGGGATGCCCGCCACGCCGTTGCCGCGGAACACGTTCCGGGCGGCCAGCGTGGCGGCGACGGCCTCCGCGCCGGGGTTGTTGAACCCCATCCGGTTGATCACGGCCTTCGAGTCCCGCAGCCGGAACATGCGGGGCCTGGGGTTGCCCGGCTGGGCGCGCGCGGTGACGGTGCCCAGCTCGGCGAAGCCGAAGCCGAGACCGCGCCAGGCGAGTACCGCGGTGGCGTCCTTGTCGAGGCCCGCGGCCAGGCCGACCCGGGAACCGAAGTCGATTCCCGCGACCGTGGTCCGGCGGCCCCGGCTGCCCGCGACCAGCCCGGTGAGCGCCGCAGCGGGGCCCGCGGAGCCGAACCCGGCCAGAACGCGGATCATCAGCTCGTGGATCGCCTCGGGGTCGCCGCCGCAGGCCCGGAACAGCACCGGGCGGAGCAGCCTGGTGTACCCGGCGTCCAGGAGCCCTGCGGGGAGCCCCATCAGTCGAGGTCGGCGAGTTCGGAGCGGACGTCCGCGCTCCACTCCTGCAGTGGCCGGACGCCGACCGCGCCCCGGCGCAGCGCCTCGATGCCCTGGACACAGGCCGACAGGCCCTGCACGGTGGTCACGCACGGCACGTCGGCGAGGATCGCCGCCGACCGGATCTCCCAGCCGTCCCTGCGCGGGTTGCCGTCCTTGGAGACGCCCTGCGGGGTGTTGAAGATGAGGTCCACCTCGCCGTCCAGGATGGCCTGCACGACCGTCTTCTCCCCGTTCGGGCCGGGCCCCTGCGACGCCTTCCGGATCGTGGTGACCTCCACGTCCTGACGCCGCAGCACCTGGGCGGTGCCCTCGGTGGCCAGCACGGTGAACCCGAGGTCGGCCAGCCGCTTGACCGGGAAGATGGCGTGCCGCTTGTCCCGGTTCGCGACCGAGACGAACACCGTGCCGCCGGTCGGCACGCTGCCGAAGGACGCCGCCTGGCTCTTCGCGAACGCGGTCCCGAAGGTCGCGTCCAGCCCCATCACCTCGCCGGTGGACTTCATCTCGGGGCCGAGCAGGGTGTCCACCCAGGAGCCGTCGGCGGTGCGGAACCGGTTGAACGGCATCACCGCCTCCTTGACGGCGATCGGCGCGGACTCCAGCGTGGTGGTGCCGTCGCAGCCGGCGGCGCGCAGCACCCCCTCCGCGCGCAGGTCGGCGATGCTGGCGCCGAGCGAGATCCGGGTCGCGGCCTTCGCCAGCTGGGTGTCGGTCGCCTTGGAGACGAACGGGACGGTGCGGGAGGCCCGCGGGTTCGCCTCCAGCACGTACAGCACGTCGCCGAGCAGCGCGTACTGGATGTTCAGCAGGCCACGCACACCCACCCCGCGCGCGATCGCCTCGGTGGCGGAACGGATCTGCTCGATCACCTCGTTGCCGAGTGTGATCGGGGGCAGCGAGCACGCCGAGTCGCCGGAGTGGATCCCGGCCTCCTCGATGTGTTCCATCACGCCGCCCAGGTACAGCTCGGCGCCGTCGAACAGCGCGTCGACGTCGATCTCGATCGCGTCGTCGAGGAAACGGTCGACCAGCACCGGCCGGGACGGGGTGATGTCGGTGGCCCGCTCGATGTAGGCGACCAGCGACGTGTCGTCGTAGACGATCTCCATGCCCCGCCCGCCCAGCACGTAGGAGGGGCGGACCAGCACCGGGTAGCCGATCTCGTGCGCGATCCCGAGCGCCTGCTCCGACGACTCCGCCATTCCGTAGGCAGGGGCCGTGAGCCCGGCGTCGGACAGGACGGTGCCGAACGCGCCCCGCTCCTCGGCGAGGTTAATCGCCTCCGGCGAGGTGCCGACGATCGGGACGCCCGCGTCCTTGAGCGCCTGGGCGAGCTTCAGCGGGGTCTGCCCGCCGAGCTGCACGATCACACCGGCCACGGGACCGGCCGCGGCCTCGGCGTGGTAGACCTCCAGCACGTCCTCCAGCGTGAGCGGCTCGAAGTACAGCCGGTCGGAGGTGTCGTAGTCGGTGGAGACCGTCTCGGGGTTGCAGTTGACCATGACGGCCTCGTAGCCGGCGGCCCGGATCGCCATCGCCGCGTGCACGCAGGAGTAGTCGAACTCGATGCCCTGGCCGATCCGGTTCGGGCCGGAGCCGAGGATCAACACGGCGGGCTTGTCCCGCGGCGCCACCTCGTTCTCCTCGTCGTAGGAGGAGTAGTGGTACGGCGTGCGGGCGGCGAACTCGGCCGCGCAGGTGTCGACGGTCTTGTAGACCGGGCGGACGCCGAGTGCCCACCGCACCCCGCGCACCACGTCGGTGGACAGGTTGCGCAGCCGTGCCACCTGCTCGTCGGAGAGGCCGTGGCGCTTCGCCAGCCGCAGCAGGTCGGCGGTCAGCTCCGGGGCGGTGCGCACCTCGTGGGCGACCTCGAAGACCAGCTGGAGCTGGTCGACGAACCAGGGATCGATCTTGGTGGCCTCGTGGACCTGCGCGGCGGTCGCACCGAGCCGGAAGGCCGTCATCACCTCGGCCAGCCGGCCGTCGTGCGGGCGCGCCATGCTGGCCAGCACCTCGTCCAGCGACGCGTCGATCCGGCCGGTGAAGTCGAAGCCGGCCCTGGCGTCCTCCAGCGAGCGCAGCGCCTTGCCGAGCGCCTCGGTGAAGTTGCGGCCGATCGCCATCGCCTCGCCGACGCTCTTCATGTGCGTGGTGAGGGTGGAGTCGGCGGTCGGGAACTTCTCGAACGCGAACCGCGGTGCCTTGACCACGACGTAGTCGAGGCTGGGTTCGAAGGACGCCGGGGTCTCCGCGGTGATGTCGTTGGGGATCTCGTCGAGGGTGTAGCCGACCGCGACCTTGGCCGCGATCTTCGCGATCGGGAAGCCGGTGGCCTTGGACGCGAGCGCGGAGGACCGGGAGACCCGCGGATTCATCTCGATGACGATCATCCGGCCGTTGTCGGGGTTGATCGCGAACTGGATGTTGCAGCCGCCGGTGTCGACGCCGACCGCACGGATCACCGCGATGCCGACGTCGCGCATGGCCTGGTACTCGCGGTCGGTGAGCGTCATCGCAGGAGCCACCGTGATCGAGTCTCCGGTGTGCACGCCCATCGGGTCGAGGTTCTCGATGCTGCAGACGATCACGACGTTGTCCGCCTTGTCCCGCATCACCTCCAGCTCGTACTCCTTCCAGCCGAGCACGGACTCCTCGATCAGCACCTCGGTGACCGGGGATGCCTGCAGGCCGCGGCCGGCGATCCGCCGCAGTTCCTCGGGATCGTGGGCGAAGCCGGAGCCGACGCCGCCCATGGTGAAGGAGGGACGCACCACCACCGGGTAGCCGAGGTCGGCCGCCGCCGCCAGCACCTCGTCCATGGTGTGGCAGATGGCGGATCGGGCGACCTCGGGGTGGGCACCGGGGACGTCGAGAGAGGCGACGATCTCCTTGAACTTCTCCCTGTCCTCGCCGGACTGGATCGCCTCGAAGGAGGCGCCGATCAGCTCGACCCCGTACTTCGCGAGCACCCCCGAGGAGTGCAGGGCGACCGCGGCGTTGAGCGCGGTCTGGCCGCCGAGGGTGGCCAGCAGGGCGTCCGGACGCTCGGCCGCGATCACCTGCTCGAGGTACTCGGGCTGGATCGGCTCGATGTAGGTGGCGTCGGCGAACTCCGGGTCGGTCATGATCGTGGCCGGGTTGGAGTTCACCAGGACGACCCGGAAGCCCTCCTCGCGAAGCACGCGGCAGGCCTGGGTGCCGGAGTAGTCGAACTCGCAGGCCTGGCCGATCACGATCGGGCCGGAGCCGATCACCAGGATCGAGGAGATGTCGTCGCGGCGGGGCATCAGGCGTCTCCCTCCTGTGTGGAGCGGGCGGTTCGGTGCGCGTCCATCATGGCGACGAACCGGTCGAACAGGTAGGCCGCGTCGTGGGGCCCGGCCGCGGCCTCCGGGTGGTACTGGACGGAGAAGCCCCGCAACTCGCCGTCGGCCGCGCGCAGCTCGAGTCCCTCCACGACGTCGTCGTTGAGGTTCACGTGCGAGACCCTCGCCTCGCCCCATTTCGTGTCCGTACCGCCCTGGAGCGGTGCGTCCACGGCGAAACCGTGGTTGTGCGCGGTCACCTCCACCTTGTTGGTGGTGAGGTCCTTCACCGGCTGGTTGATGCCGCGGTGGCCGTACTTCAGTTTGTAGGTGCCGAAGCCGAGCGCGCGGCCGAAGATCTGGTTGCCGAAGCAGATGCCGAAGTAGGGCAGGTCCGCGTCGAGGACCTGCTGGAGCAGCGCGACCGCGTCGTCGGCGGCCGCCGGGTCGCCGGGCCCGTTGGAGAAGAACACGCCGTCCGGGGCGACCTCGCGGACCTGGTCGATGCCGACGTCGGCGGGCAGCAGGTGCACCTCGATGCCACGCTCGGACATCCGGGTGGGGGTCATGTCCTTGATGCCGAGGTCGATCGCCGCGACGGTGAACCGCTTCTCCCCCACCGCGGGTGTCACCTCGGCCTGGTGGACGGTGACGTCCGCGACCAGGTTGGCTCCTGCCATCTGCGGGGACGCGAGCACCTTCGCGAGCAGCCGGTCGACGTCGAGGTCTTCGGTGGAGATGCCGACCCGCATGGCCCCTCGTTCGCGCAGGTGCCGGGTCAGCGCGCGGGTGTCGAGCTCCGCGATCCCCACGACTCCCTGCTCGCGCAGTGCCTGGTCCAGCGAACGGTTGGAGCGCCAGTTCGAACGCACCCGGGACAGGTCGCGCACCACGTAGCCCGCCACCCAGATCCGGCCGGACTCGTCGTCCTCGTCGTTCCAGCCGGTGTTGCCAATGTGCGGCGCGGTCGCCACCACGACCTGGCGGTGGTAACTCGGGTCGGTCAGCGTCTCCTGGTAGCCCGACATGCCGGTGGAGAACACCGCCTCACCGAAGGTCTCACCGCGCGCGCCGAAGGAAACCCCCCGGAAACTGCGCCCGTCCTCCAGCACCAGCAAGGCGGGGATCTGTTCACAGGAGTGGTAGCTGCTCGGCATCGACATCCTTCGCGTAGGGAGCCCGGGTCTGCTGTCGAACCCGGACGAGGTTACCAAACCTGCGCGGGCTAGAATCCGCGTCGTGGCCGATGGACACGCGATGGACGCTCCCGCTGTGCGCACGGACGCCCCGTCCTCGGGCGGCCCCGGTGGCCGGCCCCGCCGTGTCCCCCGCACCCTGGTGGTGGCCCTCGTCGTCGTCCTGCTGGCCGGCCTGGCCGGGTGGGCGCTGGGCGGCTTCGACGAGCGCCGCGACTACGCCTCCGCGCAGCCGGGAGAGGAGATCGACGCGGGCAACCTGGTCTTCGTCCTCGACGACGCCACCGCGCAGCAGGACAGCACCGGCACGTGGACGCTCATCCTCCACGGCACCGTGAGCAACCCGCACGACGAGTCGCTGGCCCCCGTCCAGGGCGGCGCGGGCAACCTGGCCGTCGTGCCCGCCCGCGGGCAGCAGAGCGCCGTGCTGAGCAGCGTCGAACTCGGTGGCACCTGGCGCAGGACCGTCGTGCCCCCGGGCGGCACCCCGGTCGAACTGGCCGCAGGATTCACCCTGCCCGCCCGGACGAGGTTCGCAGATACGGTCGTGGCCGGCGTGTTCCCGTTCGAGTACACCGACAACTCGGTGCTCGGTGTGTCCGGCGGGCAGAAGACGTGGAACCCGGACTCCACCGCACGCGGCAGGATCGTCACCCTGCCGCTGACGATCCTGCCCGCCGAGAAATAGCCCTCAGCCGATTGCCGCCGGCAGGACCAGGCGGGCCACCCGCTCGCCGTCGACGATGTCGATGCGCACGCCGTCGACCTGACCGACCAGCCGCCGCGGAACCTGGAAGGCCATCGACACGGTGCCGTCGGTGCCGGCAGAGCAGAGCGGGCTCGCGTCCGGGTCGGAGGGGGTGTACGCCAGCTCGCTGGCGAACCAGTAGTCGCCGGCCTTGAGGTAGGCCAGGCAGCCGTTGCCCTGCGATCCGGTGAGGTCGACACTCAGGTCGGCGATGACGAAGGTCGCCCCGTCGACGGCCTCGGTGGTGTCGAAGGCCCCGGGCAGTGCACTGATCGTGTACAGCCGGTCGAGGTGGAACGTGGCTCCCGCGACGGTGGCCGTCGCGCCCGGCTCCGCTGTCGCGTAGGCCAGCCGGCCGTCTCCGCGGGAGAGGTACAGCGACGCGGCAACCGTGACCACAGCGGCGAGCACGCCGGCGAGCAGCAGCCGGCGCGACCGCGCCACGAGGCGCTGCGTCCACGGCGTCTGGGGCTCGGTCATGCCGCCGCCTCCAGCGGCGTCGTCTCGACCGTTGTGACCGGGTCGGCGGAGTCGGCCTGGCCGGTCCCCAGGGCGAGTGGAACCTGCACCCACTCCTGGTAGGACGAGAACACCTCGCCCGGCGCGAAGACGAGGGCGGTCCGGGGGCCGATGTCCACCGGGTCCACCTCGAACACGGTCTCCTGGGCCACCTTGAAGCCCGCCGGAGCGATCGGGGCGCCGAATCCCGACCACGGCGAGTAGCTGCGCTCCCCCGACACCAGCGTGAGCCGCACGCTGCCACCGTTCGGCCCGGGCGAGGCGACCAGCACCGGCACCACGACGAACACGAGGTCGGTGGTGATCACCTCGGATCCGACCTCGATCGAACGGGCGAGCCGCGGTTGCCCGGCCTTGACCTGCTGACCCTGCAGGTCGCCGGACTGCATCACGGCGACCTGGTTGGTCTCGTGCATGTCCCACTCCGGCAGCCGGCCCGCCCCTACGACGACCAGCGCGGTGACGACGACGATGCTCACGGCCTCGACACCGCCCGTGCGGACGGCGCCGCCGAGGGTGGGGCCGCGGGCCACCAGCACGGGTTCCACCGCCTCGGACGCCTGCGCCGCGAAGATCGACAGCGCGCGCGTGTACGCGACCGCGAGCAGCACCCACAACACGCCCATCACCAGCACGAGCTTGACCAGGTCGACCAGGGGCAGCAGGCGCAGCCAGAAGTCGATCGGGTGGCCGCCGACGAGGTGAAGGGCCAGGTGGTTCAGCTGGTCGCCGGCCGTGTCCACGAGGGTGAAGGCGATCACGAACGCGCCGAGGAACGGCCAGCCGGCCCGCAGCACCAGCCGCAGCGACTGCCAGGCGGGAAGGATCGTCTCGTCCACCGTGCCGAGGAACAGTTCCTGCGCCGTGAGGGCGAACTGCCGGATTCCGCGCACGTTCTCGCTGTCGACCCGCAGCCGGGCGAGTGTCCGCGCGCCGCGCCGGGCCGGCTGCTCCCCGGGCGGCTCCCCGAGCCGCCAGACGTCGGCGAGGCTGAGCACCTTCGTTCCGAACACCAGGCCGGCCATCGCCAGCCACAGCAGAGGTCGGGTGAAGCCGTCGAACAGCACCGGCCACAGCGTCCCGGCCCAGAACGCCCACGTCTGGGTGAGGAAGGCGGGCAGGTCGAGGTGGACGAGGGAGGCCAGCTGGGCCACGCCGTCGTCCAGCCACTGCCGGAACACGCGGTCGTCGGCCCACAGCACCACCTGCTCCCAGATCCGGAAGGCGACCAGGAGGACGAGCAGCGCCACCGTGGCCTCGACGAGGATCTCCACGACGCCCACCAGCAGGGGGAAGCGGGTGCGCTCGCGCCACCGGTCGCCGATCAGCTTGAACCCGTAGCCGACGACGAGGAACCCGATCGTCCAGGCCAGCACCGTGGGGTTCTCGATCGGATTCATCGCGATCATGAAGTCCGCGTAGCCCTTGCGGACCCCGGCGAGCTTCACCAGGTCGGACGCGTAGTCGCTGACGAAGCCGAAGGTGGTGTAGATCGCGAGGAAGGGCAGCAGCGTGATCGTGAGCAGCTGCACGGGGCCGGTGTCTCGGCCGTCGTCCTCCTCGGTCTCGACGGACGCCCGCTTCAGCATCGCAGGGATGCCCAGGTGCACGGCGACCAGCCGCAGCAGCGCCAGGATCGATGCCAGCTGCAGCACCATCCCGACCGCGAGGATGACGATCACCAGCCAGGGCAGGACGGAGGACACCTCGCTGGCCAGCAGGATCGACAGCTCATTGGCCGACCAGCCCAGCAGCATCAGGCCGAGCACGGGGGCGGCCAGTCGCCCCAGCGTGCGCCCGGTCCGGATGACGAGCAGCGCCAACTCGTCCCAGAGCCGGCCGAGCGAATCGGTCACCGCATGCATGGGCGGGGCGTCCCGGCTACCGCGCTCCCCCGTCCGCGATCAGCGCGGACAGCAGGCCGTTGAGGAAGGCCGGGGAGTCGTCGGTGGACAGCTGCTCGGACAGGGCGACGGCCTCGGCGAGGACGACGTCGGCGGGGGTGTCGGTCGCGACCAGCTCGAAGGCAGCCAGCCGGGCCAGGTTCCGGTCGACCCGGGGCATGCGGTCGAGCGTCCAGCCCTGGGACAGCACACTCGCGATGCGCCGGTCGAGCTCCTCCGCCCGCGCGGCGACGCCCTCGACGAGTTCGACGGTGAAGTCGCGCACCGGCGGGTCGTTCTCCGCGCGGTGCGCGGCCAGCACATCGGTCGCGGCCGCCTCCCGCAGGTCGGCCTCGAACAGGATGTCCAGCGCGCGCTTGCGCGCCTTCGCCCGGGCCGGCCGCCGGCCCTCGGGCTCGGCGGAGATCGTCTCCACCAGTTCGAGGACGGTGCCGTCGGGCTTGGTGATCCGGATCGGGTCGGACACTCCGGTCAGACCCGGCCGAGGTAGTTGCCGTCGCGGGTGTCGACCTTGACCTTCTCGCCCGTGGTGATGAACAACGGCACCTGGATCTGCAGGCCGGTCTCGACGGTGGCCGGCTTGGTGCCGCCGGTGGACCGGTCGCCCTGCAGGCCGGGCTCGGTGTAGGTGACCTCGAGCTCGACGGAGGCGGGCATGTCGATGTAGAGCGGGTTGCCGTCGTGCAGTGCGACCGTCGCGACCTGGTTCTCCAGCAGGTAGTTCTTCGCCTCGCCCACCACGTCCTCGCTGATGTTCAGCTGGTCGTAGGTGTCGGTGTCCATGAACACGTACGCCTCGCCGTCGTGGTACAGGTACTGCATGTCGCGGCGGTCGACGCTCGCGGACTCCACCTTGGTGTCGGAGTTGAAGGTGCGGTCGACCACCTTGCCGGTGAGGACGTGCTTGAGCTTGCTGCGCACGACCGTGTTGCCCTTGCCCGGCTTGTGGTGCTGGAACCAGATCACGGTCCACAGCTGTCCGTCGATGTCGAGGACCACGCCGTTCTTCAGGTCGTTGGTGGAGATGGTTGGCACGAGCGCCCGCTTTCGTCCGAGGAGAGTTTCGCGACCGCACAGTCTAGCCGCCCCCGCCGACTTGTCAGAATCTCCGCCGGGCCGGGCCGGCGGAGCTCTGACCCGTCGGCAGCGACGGGGCGGGGTCACGGACGGCGGGTGCGGATTCCGTCCAGCAGGTCGGCCTTGGCGCGGGCCCGCGGGAGCGAGTGCTCCTCCATCCAGTCCGCAGTGGCCCGGCTCCCGGCCTCGCGCAGGCCGTGGATCACCTGGCCGACCACCTGCGGCGACTTGTTCTGGCTCATCTTGGCCTTGCCGTCGACGCGGGTGATCCGCACCTCCACCCCCACGATCGCGCGGAGCAGCTTGTCCACGGCCGCGGAGTCCATCGCGTCGACGGACGCGTCTCCGTGCGCCCGGCTGAGCCGGCGGACGACACTCAGGATCCACTCGGGGTCGCGGTGGACGACCAGCTCGCCCCAGGCGTGCACCGTGACGTAGTTCCAGGTCGGGACGTTCGGCGAGGCCGGCGTGCTCAGCCAGCCCGCCTCGACGTAGTCATCGGGGCCGTGCAGCACGAACAGTGCCTCGACCGGCTCGCCCGCCTCCCCCGGACGCCACTGGTCGTTCACCAGCGACAGGTGGCCGACCAGCCTTCCGAACCCGGTCCCGTCCGGCTCGTGCAGCATCGGGACGTATGTGGCGACCAGACCCTCGGGTCCGTGCGTGACCAGGTCACCGGCCCGTCCGGACGCCAGCACCTCAGCGATCTGCTCCGGGGTCATCGCGAAGTGCGCGGGGATGTACACGTTCAGGCCTCGTTCAGCCGCAGGAAGGCATCGGCCAGGGCGCCCTCGCTCGGGTCGGCCACCACGGCGGGCTCGCCGAGCCCGCTCAGCAGGACGTAGCGCAGGCTCGACCCGCGGGCCTTCTTGTCCAGGTTCATCGCCTCGCGCAGCTTCAGCCACACGCCCTCGGGATAGCTCGTCGGCAGGCCGGCCAGGGCGAGTACGCGGCGGTGCCGGGCAAGGAGCTGGTCGTCGATCATGCCGAGTTCCCGCGCGACCTCGGCCGCGAACACCATGCCGATCGCCACCGCCTGCCCGTGCCGGAGCAGGAAGTGCTCCTCGCGCTCGATGGCGTGGCCGAGGGTGTGCCCGTAGTTGAGCGCCTCCCTGCCGATGTCGCCGCCCACCGACGTGCGCTCACGCAGGTCGGAGGCGACCACGGCAGCCTTCACGGCGACCGCCCTGCGGATCAGCTCGGCCTGCCGGGGGCTCGCCGGGAGCAGCGCGTCGGCCGGGTCCTCCTCGAACAGCTCCAGGATGGACGGGTCGGCGATGAAGCCACACTTGAGCACCTCGGCCATGCCCGAACGAAGCTCCCCGTCGGGCAGCGTCTCCAGGAAGTCCAGGTCGGCGAGCACCGTGAACGGCTCGTAGAAGGACCCGACCAGGTTCTTGCCCGCACTCAGGTTGATCCCGGTCTTGCCGCCGACCGCCGCGTCCACCATGGCCAGCAGCGAGGTCGGCAGCGCGATGTAGCGGACGCCCCGCAGCCAGGTCGCCGCGACGAAGCCGGCAAGGTCGGTGGTCGCGCCCCCGCCGAGGCCCAGGACGGCGTCCGAGCGGGTGAAGCCGGCGCCGGCCAGCGCCTCCCAGCAGCCCTGCAGTACCTCTGCGGTCTTGCCGGCCTCGGCCTCGGGGACGCGGATCGCGGTGACCTGCTGGTCGAGCCCGGCGGTGATCGCCGGCAGCAGCGAAGCGAGCCCTGGCGGGTGGATCACGGCGACCCGCTCGACCCCGTCCAGGAACTGCGGGAGCAGGCTGGACGCCCCGCGTCCCACCACCACCTGGTACGGCTGGTCGGTGCTGACGTCGATCGGCACCCAGGTCATCCCACGCTCCTCGCTCGACTGATCGCGTCCGCCACCTCCGCGGCGCTCCGCCGGTCGGTGTCCACCGCCAGGGTGGCGACCGCCTCGTACAAGGGTGCCCTGCCCGCGAGCAGGGCACCCAGCCGGTCCCGGATGGCGACCAGCGCCTCCATGCCCAGCGTGTTCATGCCCAGCCGACGGGTCACGGTCGCGACGGAGGCCCGCAGCCACACCACCGGAGACCCGGCCAGGGCGGCACGCACCGGCGCCAGGTCCACCGCGCCGCTGCCGAGCACGACCACCCCGGGACCGGCGAGGGCGGCGAGGGACGCACGCTCCTCGATCTCGCGGTAGGCCGCCTCGCCGGAGCCGGCGAAGAACTCCTCGGCGCTGGAGCCCAGCTGGTCCTCGACCAGGCGGTCGACGTCGACCAGCGGCACGCCCCACCGCTCGGCGAGCACCTCGGCGACGGTGGACTTCCCCGACCCGGGGATGCCGACCAGGACGAGGTCGGGACCGGTCAACCCAGGTTCCGTTCGGCCAGCCGGGCCAGGTAGGCGGCGTGGTTGCGGCGGATTTCGGCCAGCGAGTCGCCGCCGAACTTCTCCAGCGCGGCCTCGGCCAGGACCAGCGCCACCATGGCCTCCGCGACGACTCCGGCCGCGGGCACGGCGCACACGTCCGAGCGCTGGTGGTGGGCCTGCGCGGCCTCGCCGGTGGTCACGTCCACGGTGCGCAGGGCCCGCGGGACGGTGGCGATCGGCTTCATCGCCGCGCGGACGCGCAGCACCTCGCCGTTGCTCATCCCGCCCTCGGTGCCGCCGGAGCGGTTGGAGAGCCGGTGGACGCCGCCGTCGGCGGGCAGCATCTCGTCGTGGGCGAGGCTGCCCCTGGTCGCCGCCAGCGCGAAGCCGTCGCCGACCTCGACACCCTTGATCGCCTGGATGCCCATCAGGGCGCCGGCGAGCTTCGCGTCCAAACGGCGGTCGCCCTGGCTGTGCGAGCCGAGACCCGGCGGCAGCCCGTAGGCCAGCACCTCGACGACACCGCCGAGGGTGTCGCCGTCGGCCTTCGCCGCGGCGATCTCGTCGAGCATCGCCTGGCCCGCGGCCCCGTCGAAGCAGCGGACGGGGTGCGCGTCGACGGCCTCGAGGTCGTCGGGGCCGGGCAGGACGGACGCGGCGGCCTCCGCGGCGCCGATCCGGACGACGTGGCTGAGCACGCGGATCCCGAACGCCTGCTCGAGGAAGTTCGCCGCGACCCGTCCGAGTGCCACGCGCGCAGCGGTCTCACGGGCGGAGGCCCGTTCCAGGATCGGCCGCGCCTCGTCCCAGTCGTACTTCTGCATCCCGGCGAGGTCGGCGTGCCCCGGCCGCGGCCGGGTGAGGGCCGCGTTGCGGGCCAGTTCGGCCAGTTCGTCCGCCGGCACCGGGTCGGGTGCCATCACGGTCTCCCACTTCGGCCACTCCGAGTTGCCGACCATGATCGCGATCGGTGAACCGAGGGTCTCGCCGTGGCGCACCCCGGTGAGCAGGGTGACCTCGTCGGCCTCGAACCTCATCCGCGCGCCACGGCCGGTGCCGAGCCGGCGCCGGGCGAGCGCGCTGGACACGTCCTGCGAGGTCAGCAGGACGTGGGCGGGGATGCCCTCGATGGTCGCGACCAGGGCGCGTCCGTGGGATTCGCCCGCGGTCAGGTAGCGCAGCATTCCAGCCCTATCCGAAGCACTTCTTCTTGTTTGCGTCGCTCTGGGCACACCAGGCCTGGAACTTCGCGACGCTCGCGTCATGACCGGTCTTGTCCGCGTTGAACTCGGTCTCGCCGGTGTCGAGGTTGACGACGGCGAAGTAGAGCCAGTCGCCCTGGGCGGGGTTCAGCGCCGCCTCCAGCGACTTCTTCGACGGCGAGGTGATCGGTCCCACCGGCAGCCCCTTGTGGACGTAGGTGTTGTAGGGGGAGTCCTTCTTCCGCTCGGCATCGGTCGTGGTGACTCGACCCGTGATGTTGTTGGCGTAGGCGACCGTCGCATCCGACTGGAGCGGCATCCCCTGCTTGAGCCGGTTGTAGAACACGCGGGCGATCTTCGCCCTGTCCTCCTCCACGGGGCCGGCTTCCTTCTCGATGATGCTGGCCATGATCAGGACCTCGTAGGGCGTGTAGCCGAGCGCGGCGGCGCCGTCCTGGAGGCCGATGTCATCGGCGACGACGTTGAACTGCTTGGTGGCCAGCTTGATCACCGAGGTCGCGGTCGGCTTGTCCGGCAGCTCGTAGGTGTCGGGGAAGACGAAGCCTTCCGCGCCCCGCTTGGCCCAGCTGGGCAGGCCCAGCTTCTTCCAGTTCTTCAGCGCCCTGTCGAAGTCGGCCTTCTTCACCCCGCTCGCCTTCGCCATCGTCGTGACGGCCTGCGCGAGCGTCTGGCCGTCCTTGAGCGTCATCCGGTTGTGCACGATGTTCGCCGGGTCGAGCAGCATCGCGAGCGCCACCTTGGCGGGCAACTGGGTCTTCAGCGTGTAGCGGCCGTAGGCGATCTTCGAGGAGTCGGCATTGGCCGCCGCCTCCCGCGTGAACGCCTTGGTGGTCTTCACCACGTCGGCCTGGACGAGGATGTTGGCGATGTCGGAGATCGTCGCTCCCTTCGGGATGTCGACCTCCACCGGCGCGATCCCTTCGCCGATGTAGTCCTCGGCGGTGCGGTAGTCCATCCACGCGTCGTGCGCCCTGGTGTAGACCAACCAGCCGCCGCCGATGAACACCGACAGCGACAGCAGCACGGCGAACGCCGAACGGAACTTGTACCAGACCTCCTTGAGGTCCAGCTTGCCGGTCTCGGGATCCCTGATCTCCCCGGGGAATCGGTTACTCATCCGCTGGCGTCCTTCCTTCGCCGGGCCCGGGCTGCAGTTCCCCTGGCGGCCGGCCGGTCGTGCGTTCGTGGTGCAGGGCCGTCTCCAAGAGTGCCACGGCAGCGGCCTGGTCGATCACCCGACGCTGCCGACGGGTGTTGCGTCCGGCGGTGGACAGCTGCCGGGAGGCGGTCACGGTGGTCAGTCTCTCATCGACCAACCGGATCGGCACGTCAGGCAGCGCCGCGGCCAGCGTCGTCGCGACCTCCCGCATCGCGACGGCGGCGGGCCCCTCGGCGCCGGCCAGGTTGCGCGGCAGGCCGAGCACGACCTCCAGCGGCTCGTACTCCGCCACGAGGGCGCGGACGCGGTCGAGGGCGGCGGGGCCCGCCGGCACGGTCTCCACGGGGTGGGCGAGGATCCCGTCGGGGTCGCTCGCCGCGA
>NZ_JASGES010000117.1:0-19123 GCF_047606205.1 Propionicimonas sp.
CCTGTACGGGCTGCAGAGGCGGCTTGGGGCTATGGCGCAGTTGGTAGCGCGTCTCGTTCGCAATGAGAAGGTCAGGGGTTCGAATCCCCTTAGCTCCACCCAGTTGCGCTTATCAAACGCGCAACCGACGCTTGTGGGGCCGTCCGAGAGGGCGGCCTCAGTCGCCTCCGGGCCTGCCTTGGTCGGTGATGCTGGCGAAGGGTTCGTTGAGCTCGGCGCGGATCTGGTCTGGGCCGAGGAAGATCCCGGTGAAGATGGCCCGGTTGAGCTGCTTTCGTACTGTCGTGGATGCGTTCGTGTAGGCGGTGTGTGCGTCTTGTAGCAGGTCGAGGGCGTCGCGGATGCGTTGTTCGATGTCGGCGCTGTCGGACTCCAGCTTCGCCTTCTCGCGGGCTAGCTTCGCCAGTTCGGTCTTGAGGCGCCGTTGGCTGGTGAGGAAGAGGTCGCGGGGGATGGCGTCGGCGTAGTAGGCGTCGAGGAGCTTGGTCTGGTTTGCCTCGGCCGTTTTGGTCTTCTCGGCGATCTCTTCGAGTCGCTCGTTGTTGACCGCCTGCTGCCGGTGCGGTGTAGCGAGCACGATCTGTTCGACGCGGTCACGCTGGTCTGGCTTCAGTTCGATCGAACCGTAGAGGTCCTCGACCCGTCGCTCGACTTGGGTGATCGGCAGTGCCTTGCGTTGTGGGCAGGTGGAGTCGCGGCGCCGGTGGCAGACGAAGTACTCGTAGACGCGGCCGTTTCGGGTGCGGGTGTTCTGGACGATCAGCCGCCTGCCGCATTCGAAGCAGAAGACCGTGCCTTTGAGGTAGTGGTCGTGGACGCGGGAGCGTTCTCCGTTGCGGCGTGCGGTGAGGATGTCCTGCACGGTCGCCCAGGTCACCGGGTCGATCAGCAGCGCATGTCCTCCAGGATGCTCGACGCCGTTGAACACCACGACGCCCTTGTAGTAGGGGTTGCGCAGCAGACGGTGCAGCCCAGTCACGGTCAACGGCCGGGCTAGCGTGTTCGGTCCCGGCCTAGTTGTCATTCCGCGTGCTGCCAATTCAGAGGCCAGCCGGGTGACGCTCCATTCGCCGGTGGCGTAGGTGTCGAACGCCCAGACAATGTGCTCGGCTCGCTCAAGGTCGACAGTGACGGTGCGGACCTCACGTCCGTCGTCGAAGTGGCGCTCGTTGAGGTAGCCGAGCGGTGCCCGGCCCGGCGTGCCTCCCTGAATGGCCTTCTGTCGCATCCCCTTCATCACCTCGGTGGCGAGGTTCTGGGAGTAGAACTCCGCGATGGAGGCCATGATCCCATGCAGCAGCCGCCCGCACGGTGTCGTGCTGATCGCTTCGGTCGTAGAGACCAGGTACGCGCCCGTGGCTTGGATCGTCTTTGTGATCGCTGCGTCGTCGGCTCGGTTGCGGGCGAGGCGGTCGATCTTGTGCACGATGACGAAGTCGACCGGTCGGTCCTGGATGTAGGCCAGCATCCGCTGCAACTCGGGCCGTTCCAGCGATCTGCCGGAGCGGCCACGCTCGACGAACTCCGCGACCACCAGTGCGCCCATCTCCAAGGCGCGTCGCCGGTTCGCCTCGCGCTGCGCCGGGATCGACAATCCCTCCGGCTCTGAACCCCGACGGGCTTGGTCGAGGGTCGAGACGCGGACATAGGACACGGCCCGAAGCGGACACAACGGACTCTCTGTGGTTATGGCAGTCATGCCCCAACGCTTCGGGGCGCGGACGCCCGCTATGTGCGGGGCAGTGGGGTGTCTCTGCGGCTGAACACGGGATCCAGGTAGGAGGCCACCAGCGCGAGCTGCTCGTCGAGGTCTGCTTCGCAGACCGCCTCCAGTCGTTCCTTGCGACGCCACGCCGCCCACTTGGCCTGGCCGATCTGCCCATAGCCGACCACGTGCGGTCCGATGGGTTCGAGAGTGACGCCGCGGTAGCGGGCCACGGCGCGCGCCGAGCGGAGCAACTCGTCAGCATTGATGCCTTGCCGGGCGAGTTGGACGATGTCGACGTAGTCACGCCAACGAGTGCTGGCGATCCCCCGCTCCAGGATGGTGACGCCCTTCTCGGCGATCGTGGTCTCGGGCGCGTAGCCGAGCAGCACGATCGGATCGCCCAGGACACGGTCGATGCGCACCTGACGGGGAGCGGGCACGATCGGATCTCCAGTGGAGACATCCCACGCGGCGGTGCCCTTCCATGGCCCGATCGACACGCCGACCCGCACCCGGAATCCGGGGTAGTCGGCGTGCTCGCGGATCTCCTGCACGCTGATCGAGTCGAGATCGAACACCACACCGTCATCGGTCTCGACGGCGGCGATGTCGTGAATGACCGCGATGAGGCGATCGGTGCTGACGTCCGCTCCGACGGCGTTCGCATCGGCGTCCTTCGTCGGGCGCCGCACGCCGTAGGCGGCCAGCAGGATTCCGCCCTTGAGCACGAAGTCGTCGGCATGGGCGGTACGGGTGAGGCGATCCAGGAACGACTCCAGCGTGTGCCGGATCAGATACTCCTGCGTCGGTGCACCCGCCCCAGTCTTCGCGGCGGCGGAGCGTGCTGCGGACTGGATGCGGCGGAACACCTCATCGCCGATGTTCATCCCAGAGCTTCCAACGCCTGGAGGACGGGAGACTTCGCCCGAGGAAGCCGAGAGGCGATCTCCATCAGCCGAACAGGCTTCCCGCCGCGGCGCAGCCACTTCTTCAACGCCTCCCGCGCCAACTCATACCCGACCTCGCCACGCAGCCGAAACGCATCGGTGATCGACCGCTCGGGCGAATAGATCCCGATCAGCTGATCCGTGCCCGGAATCGAGATCTCCTCCCGGCCGACGTCGAACGTAGCCCTGTGGAACTGATGCCACGCGATCGCACCCGTGCTCACCGGAGTGCGCGACCCACGCGGGATCGCAACATCCAACACAGCGGGGATCACATCGGTCAGATCATGATGGGCAAGCGCCGACGTCAAGCAGATCGTCGCCTCCGGACGACGCGTCACAGCCTCGATCCAGTCCCAGTCCGCCGCCGCCGCGTCCGCCGGCAAATAGATGCCGCGAGCGATCCGCTCCAACCGCCCCTCACGCGCCGCACGGTACAGGGCACTACGCGACAAGCCCGCCCGCTCAGCCGCGCGCGGCCTCACCGTCGACATCATCACCACCACCCGACACGTAACGTATACACATAATCATAGCTGATGACGAAACGTCCCATCCGAGCAGGCGGTCGAGCATGCTCACCGCCGCACTGAGGGAATGCTCTGGACCGGGGCCTAGCCGGTGTCTTCAGGGCCGAGCGGGTCAGGGGGAGGTTCATCTGGAGTGTCACCAGTTGTGTCATCGTCGAAAGGAAGCTCGTCGGTGCCGTGGGACAGAATCCCATCGACCGCTAGGAAGTCTTCGAGAGCGGCCCGGCTGCTGGGGTTGAGTTCAATCAGAAGCGGAACCGTGCACCGCAAGAGATGTGCGACGAGCGTCTCTGACCTGGTAACGCCAGTGCCTGTACTGTGCAAGAAGTCAACACTAACCCTCCCCGAGTCGGTCACCACAGCCGCCCGATCAACCTGAGGTTCCGCTAGCCGGCTCGTAGTGGCTTCTAGGAACTCCCTGCTCGTGACACCGCTGTCCTCCCGAAGGGTCATGTGCTGCTCGCCGGCGCTCACCTCGACCGACGCGACCTTTGTGGTGCTCGACCGTTCCGTGAACGCCCTCACTGGCAGACCGGCTGCGGCTTCGCGCACGCGTGGGTCGAGCAGTTCCTTCGTCCGGGCGATGAAGGCCTGAAACTGGGGCCCTCTAAGCGTCACTGCTGGTGGTGTCTCCCCAGCCGGCAGATCCACGCCCCAACGGAGGGCGATCGCCTCCTCGGGGTCGGAGTCATACAGCGACATGTCGTGAATGAGGCATGCCCTTGCATGCAGATACTCAAGATTGGCGTTGACGAGATGCTGGAAGTTCTCTTGTCTCGCCAAGCCCGCCTGTCCAAGAGCGATGAGTTGCTCAACGGTGAGGCCGCGGCCGACACCGTGCCAGAACGCTTGGTCGCTGGTATCCATGAACTGAAGCAAGTAGCGAAGCGAAAGGTCGCTGAACTCATCGGCAAGATCACGTTCTCCGGGGAACTGATCGAGACGCGCTCCCGATCCCTCCCAAACGGCCTGGAGGACTCGGTTCAGGTGGCGTGCCTGGCTCTCGTGGAAGTAATCGCTGATGGCGGCGAGTGCGTCCCGGGTCTCTGTCACGGTGCCACTCGCGGCGGCGGCGAATCCGGACTGGACCTGCTGCGCAAGGTGGACTGCGTCCTCTGGGGCAACAAGCGCTCTACGCCCACCGTGGGCGAGCGAGTTTCGCAGGATACGATCTGTCGCTGCGGGCTCCGTCGGTGAGGTCAGCTCGTCAACTGCTGCAGGCGTGGTGAACAGAATCTCAGCCTTCTGGGACCGTTCGTGCACGCGATTCTTCTTCGCATCCTCAGTTGGGGGCGTCGTGAGGCCGAACACGATCGGATCAAGTCGGTCGAGTAGATCGATGTCATGTGCGAGTGCGGGCAGATTGTCTGTGAACCGCAGGAACACGGGGCGTTCCGCCTTGCCCCACCTGAGGATAATGTCCGGCGCAAATGTGTGGTTGAAGTAGGTGGTGACCTGCACGGACGCAGTTGGGTCGAATCGCTCAAGTGCTTCAGCAACCGTCTCTTTGGTGCGCTTCTCCGACTCTCGGGGGTTGGGTTCAACGAGGGCTTCGCGCAAAACGGCGTCGAGATTGGTCGTCATGCCGACGCCTTGGTCGTCTCGTGTGTATGGATCAGAGCGAGGTTCTCTCTGGATGGGACGAGCAGCTCCTGCCGCCTACTCAGGATCAGCAGCCACAGCCGCTCTGACACGCTTTGGCAGGCGGCATCATCGACGGCGGACTCCGGGTCGACGTCAGCGGGAAAGATTCTCTTGGCCTGTTCGATGACCGACTGACGGATCATGCCGACACTCGTCAGCTCGGCCCATTTCGATGTGCGGTGAGGGGTCCAGGAGACCCACATGAAGTTGTCGGCGAAGGCGGGGCTCGCTTTATACGTGACGTAGCACTTGGCCAGGAACTCTCGGTAGTAGCCGGGCAACTTCGAGGAAGTGGTGTAGTTCTTGACCTCCGCGAAGAACAACTGGCCATCAAACTCTCCATAGCGAAGTCGCCCTCCCAGGTCGAAGGAGAACGACTGGCCACCCTGAGGCCACGCGAACGTTAGCTTCTGTCGTGCACCCTCGTCGGGGTTGACCCAGCACGCATCCACACGTGACGTTGCTTCCAGCCAGTACTTCGCCCTTCGCGCACCGTCACGTCCTGCCTCGTGCGCAGCCTCCCCCTGCATGGGCGTCGTCGCCATGAGCCGAACCCTACCGGCAAGCAGTGTGCGGCGAGGCTGAACACGCTCCGGCCCGCGGATCAAGCCGTCTCTACCTCCTGCCACGCACGAAGGCTACGAGAAGCCACTGACAGCGTGTTCCTCCTCAGCGGGAACCGCGGCTTGGGGACGAGCCCCGCAACAAGGCGCGGCCGGCCGCCAGAGATGCGTGAATCATGGGGGCGGTGATCGGGATGCTTCCTTCACCTCGTCGCTGGACAATGCTGATGAATGCGCCTTCGACATCGCCGTCTTTGGTGATCGCACCCTGTACCAGGAAGGGCTTCAGTTCCTCCGGCTGTGGCGGTACATGGATGGCGATGAGGGCCCTGCCTGATTCCATCGGAACAACGTCAACGCTGAGCCCAAGGGGTGGTGGATAGAGGTGCTGGTCGATGATGCGACGGTAGCGGGCATCGGCACCAGCGACTCGTGGAACTATGCCGCGAATGCTCCTAATTACCTCCCCGCCTGGGACCTTCTTCGCACGAGCACCGATAACTATCAGTCCTCCGTCTTCACCGTTGCAGAACTTGGCAACCGCCTGGCAGAGACTGACCTTCCCGCGGAGCGAAGCGAGGTCGTACTCTTCGGCCTTGGCATCGAGCCAGTTCCCTTCGGGCAGGCCGACGAGTAGTCCGGCTCCTCCACCGCGAACGAGGGCAGCCACCGTGTCTCGCGTAACGCTTCCAGCACTGAACGCCTCGCAGAGTCGTAGCACCTCCTCACCGACCCTGAACAGGTCGGCTGCACTTTTCGATCGCCATGGCACGACTACCCGCAGTTCCACACCGATGTACGGCGCCGCCAGCCACTCCTCGTTCACGATGCCGCGAAGTTCACAACGGTGCTGGAGGAAGTAAGGCTCAACCAGCCTGACCAGCGAACGCACAAACTGCTCTTCGTCGTCCGGATACTCCGCCAGGTGCAGCGCCCTGACCACCAACTCGTCCCCGGCCCACTCGAAGGAGATAGGGCCGTAAGGGCCGTCAGCGTCGAAGTACGCCGCCGGTAGGTCAGATACCACTGCACATGCCGTCGGAGCGTCATAGTAAGAACTCCAGGATGCCAACGCTGCCTTCAGATCGACGGCCCTCACCAGGGACAGCTCCTCCTGGACAAGCATCAACTCGCCAGATGGACCACTCCTTCGATCCTCTCCAAGCACCAACCATTCCTCGGTCGCCCGGGAGAACGCCACAGACACCATGGCCCACACCGTATCTACTTACAGCCAGTCCGATCAGGTCATCTACTTACAGCCAGTCCGATCAGGTCGTGGCGGGCGGGTGCGGCGCAGCATGCCGGGCACATGTGCCTGTGTTCGGCGTCTGGATGCGGCAAGGCAGACAGTCTGCCAGTGGGAGCCAGCTGTGTCCGATTCAGTGCCACCAGCCCTTCTTGTAGACGACATGCACGGGGATCTCGCGAGGATCGATCGGACGGTCGACGATTGGTCGGATCGTGTGCGGCGTGATCCGATCGCGTTCGTGCTCCTCGTCAAGCCACTTTGCGTGGTGGTCGAGCTTGTTGTCGCGGAAGGCATCCGCGGCGCGGGCAATCAACTCGTCGAGCCTGTGCAGCTCGGCTTCTGCAGCCTCAAGTCGCTCTTGAAAACTCACCGCCCGATGTCCGCACCACTGCCGCAAGAGCTCATGCACCGGCCGTTCGTGCTCCAGGTAGAACGCGTACTCCCAATCGGGTGAGCTGGTGTACTTATCTCCGTCCCGACTGGTGCGGGGCATGCCGCGCTTGCACGCGTCACGACACCGGCGCTCTTCCGCCATCACCCAGTCGAGGACTGGCATCGGGGTCACGCGGCAAGCCGCCTCGGCAATCGCAAGCGAACCTTCGGCAGACAGCCACCACTCGTCTCCATCCCGGAAAGATGCAACCAGGTCAGTGAACGTGCTCAACGGCCGCTGCGTGATGCGCTCCAAACCAGCGGCATCAAGAACTCCCGTTGCGTGGCGGGCGTACCCCATACTCGTATCAGCGATGTCCTCGGGAATGAGATGTTCGAACGCCACCAGCATGGCCATCTCCTCGGCCTCGGTCAGCTCATAGCCGCCGATTCGCTGCCAGTGGGCCATCCGGTAGTCGTAGCTCTCAACGTCTGACCACAGACAACGCAGTCGTCCGGCAGGCACGCTCTCGACCGTGCCTGTTCGCTCTCCATCCAGAAACTCGATCGAAGCCCGCCGGCTCGTCTTGCGTTGCTCGAACGATACGATCCGGACACGCTGGGAGGGCGCCATGTCCCGCTCGCGGTAGACCCACTCCTCTTCAACGTCCACAGGGACGCCCCCTGATGTGTCAGCCCAACGCCGCCGTCGATGCACACGCTAGGCCATCTCGATGGGTTAAGCGAGAGCCCTGGTGCCGACCAAGTTGACCACGCGCTCGACCACTCCCCACCGAGCAACCTGCACATGAGGGCATCCCGGCTCCCGTCGACTGCCAGCGGTCGCCGCGTTTGGGATACGACCGGCCATAACTCGAACCGACGCTCATGCTCTTCTGACCGCTGTTCGTGCGGCCGGCACGTGCCGGTGCTGGACGGCCACTGGGGCGTGGCGCTCAAGTCACAGAAGCTCAATCGGCCCCGGGCACGGCGGCGGTCGACTACCTCATGGACACGGGAGCGGAGCAGGAGGACGAGGCTGATCAGCCCCGCAGCAGCACCAGGAGGTTGAGCCAGCCCGGCGCGCCATTGCCGATGAGGACGCGAACGGGACTCGACGCGTAAAGGTATGGCACCGCCAAGAGCATCGCAGGGACACCCCACTTGAGGCCGCGGCGAGTGCGGATCGCATCGAGCGCGATGTTGATGGGCATGCAGCGCCAAAGAAGCTCGCGGGTGTACAGCACTGGCGGTCCAACTCAACCGAAACATGTCGAGAGTCCTTTCCAAGAGTCCGGCGGCAAGGACTCTCGAAGGACTGCCCCAGCAATGCTGCTCAGTCGTGCCCTCGCATCTTGCGATGGCGCAGCAGCTGGAAGTCGCCTAGATCCCTAATGTCAACCCCGACCTCCGACACTGCGGAAGCCTCCGGCGGGGTGCGCCGGATGCCCGCCAGCTAGCGTTCGCGCCCGTGTGCATCGCGCATCTCCATGCCTTCGGCGAGAAGCCAGGCACGCACCGTTCCGGCCGAGAATCCCAACTGAGTGCCAACTCGCTCCAACGAGTCTCCCGCCGCGTAGCGACGCTTCATCTCCGCCACCTCATGGGCGGCTGGCGACCGGCGCCGCAATCGCACACCTCGGGCACGCAGCAGCGAAGCTACCTGCGGGCGACTCACCCCAAGGTCGGCGGCCAGGTCGCACAACCTCGCGCCAGCCTCGTATCGGGCCTGGGCGATCGCCAACGCCTCGTCGCGTACGCGTGTGCGCGGCCGTGCCTTTGCCGGGTCCCGCATGGCAGAGCGGGCGCGTTGCCGGATCGCCTCGTGCATAGCGGCCATCCGAGCCAGGGGTGGGGCAAGTCTCGATAACGCTCCCGCCAGGTCCACAGAACTCACCGGAACTGTGCCCTCCTGACGGAGGGCCTTTTCGTTCTGTGGTGTCCTGTGGGGGTCGAACCCCCACACCCCCAACCGGGCCGAGCCTGTGGTCGTGAGTTCGTCCACCACGGACGGTGCACGAACTCACCCCCTGCGCCCAGATGCGAAGTCTGTACCTTGAGGTATGTACACTGGCGTCCGTGGAGTCCCGAGAGCGCCTGGTGCGGACGATGAGCGAACTGATGTGGGAGCGCGGCTATGCCGCGACGAGCCCGCGTGAGGTGCGGGAGCGTTCGGGGGTTGGCCAGGGCAGCATGTACCACCACTTCCCGAGCAAACGCGACCTGGCCCTCGCCGCACTCGAGCGCAACTGTTCCGACCTGCTCCCCGCCACCGAGGAACTGCTGACGCGCGCCGGCGACCCGATGGAGAAGCTGACCGCCTACCTGACCCGTCCGCTGCCGGCGTTGAAGGGCTGCAAGGTCGGTCGGATGACCCAGGATCCGCTGGTGGCCGCTGACCCGGGGCTGCTCAGGCCGATCGCGGACGCGTTCGCGGCCGTCCACGACGCCCTCACCGCCGTGATCCGGGACGCCGTCGAGGCCGGCGAGGTGAACCCGGACGTGGACCCCGACCGGCTGGCCCATCTGCTGTCGGCCACAATCCAGGGCGGCTACGTGCTGTCGATCGCCGCCCAGGACCCCGGCCCGTCCGAGGACGCCCGCGCCGGGGCGCTCGAACTGCTGCGCGCCTCGGCGCCGGCACCAGTAGCCGCCACGGCACCGGTCGTGGCTCACGGAGAGGAAGTACCACGATGACGGTTCGGATCGGGATCAACGGCTTCGGACGGATCGGACGCAGCTACCTGCGCGCCGCACTGGCGAACGACGCCGACGTGCAGGTGGTCGCCGTCAACGACCTGACCGACGCCGCCACCCTGGCGACCCTGCTGGAGTGGGACTCCATCTCCGGCCACCTCGACGGGGTCCACCTCGAAGGGGACACCATCAGGGTCGGCGACAACGACATCGCCGTCGAGTCCCAGCGGGACCCCGGCGCGATCGCGTGGGGCGACTACGGCGCGGACGTGGTGATCGAGTCGACCGGCTTCTTCACCGACGCGGCGAAGGCGCGCGCGCACCTCAACGGTGGCGCGAAGAAGGTCATCGTCTCGGCCCCCGCCAAGGGGGACGTGCCCACGTTCGTGCTGGGCGTGAACGACGACCGGCTCGATCCGGCCGCCTCCGACGTGTTCTCCAACGGATCGTGCACCACGAACTCGCTGGCCCCGCTGGCGAAGGTGCTCAACGACACGTTCGGGATCGAGAGCGGCCTGATGACCACGATCCACGCCTACACCGGCGACCAGCGCCTCCACGACGCCCCGCACTCCGACCTGCGCCGGGCCAGGGCGGCGGCGATGTCCACCATCCCGACGTCCTCGGGTGCGGCCAGGGCCATCGGCAAGGTCATCCCAGAACTCGACGGACGGCTCACCGGCTTCGCCCTGCGCGTCCCCGTCCCGGTCGGCTCGATCACCGACCTCACCGCCGTCCTCACCAGGACCGCCAGCGTCACAGAGATCAACCAGGCCTTCGCCCGGGCCGCCGCCGAAGGCCCGCTGAAGGGCTACCTGCAGTACTCGGAGGCGCCGCTGGTCTCGGTGGACATCGTCGGCAACCCGCACTCCTCGATCTTCGACGCCCCGCTCACCGAGGTCGTCGGCAACCAGGTCAAAGTGCTCGGCTGGTACGACAACGAATGGGGCTTCTCCAACCGGCTGGTCGAGTTCTCGGAGCGGATCGGCTCCGCCCTCTGACCCGGGCCACCGCTCAGACCGGTCGAACCTCGGCGAGGCGAGCCCGCGAGTAGTCGTCCCCCCAGCAGACCGCCGCCTCCCACGCGGCCGACGCCTGCGATGCGACGTCGCGGTCGGCGGCGTCGAGGCCGGCCGCATTGAAGGGCAGCGCCAGATCGAGATCTGGCACATCCACGTGGGACTCGTCCCAGTCGATCAGCGCGACCCGCTCCGCCGTGATCAGGATGTTGCCGGGGTTGCCCGGGTTTCCGTGCACGACGCAACGTGGACGCGCGGCGAGCCGCGCCCACGCCGCCCGGCAGCGGGCGACGCCGTCCGCCGGCATCGCAGACAGGTCGATGCGCGTCCCGGCGTCCTCGTGGAGCAGGTCGATCGACGAGCGCCAACCGGGCCGCTGCGGCCTTCCGACGGTCAGCCGGTGCACCTCGCGCAGGGTGTCGGCCACCCTGCTCCAGTCGTCGGGGGTCCTCGGCGGTCCGCCCTCCAGGTAGGTCATCACCACCAGGCCGTCAGCGAACGGCCGGCCCGTCACCGTCGGGATCGGGACGGGGACGGCCAGCCCCTGCCGGTCGAGGAACTCGAGCAGATCGGTCTCCCAGGCCAGATCGGCGTCACTCCTGGCTCCGAGGCGCCCCACGGCCAGGCGGTCTCCGATCCGTACCCTCCACACGTCGTTGGCGACGCCGCCGGCGAGCGGCGCGACGCGGACGGCGTCCTGTCCCCACTGGCGCAGCGCTTCCCATCCCACGAACAGGACCCTACGCATCGGAGGGGCCGGACGCTTCCCGGCCCGACCCACGACCCGGGGGCCTCGCGTCCCGGCGTTCGTATCCCTGCACCTCCAAGCTATAGCGAAGTGGGGGGCTTGCCGCAAGGCCCCCCTCCAGGCGCAGAATCTCGGCTTGTGCCCGACGTCTTCACCCTTCCCTCCCGTCTCTCCGCGAAGAACGACCCTGCGCTGATCGGCGCGGACCGGAACCACTTCGCCGCGATCGCGGCCTGCCTCGACCAGCAGGTCGCCGACCTCTCCGCCCGGTTGGCCGAACTCCGCAGAGCGCCCGGACGGCGCGGCAGGAGCGCGATGGACCGCGACCTCGACATCCACCGGCTGAGCGGTCGGCTGCGGCTCCTGCAGCGGTTCGGGGTGGATGTGTGCCTGGGCCGGATCGTCGCCGCGGACCAGCCCGAGCCGACCTACATCGGGCGGATCGGTCTCACCGACCAGGCGGGCCGCCAACTCCTGGTCGACTGGCGTGCTCCTGCCGCCGAGCCGTTCTTCGCCGCGACGGCCGCCCACCGGCTGGGGCTGGTCAGCCGCCGCCGCTACCGCTGGACGGATGGACGGATCACCGACTACTGGGACGAGGCGTTCACGGCCGACGGCACGGCCGGCCTCGCCCTCGACGACGACTCGGCGTTCATCGCCAGCCTGGGCGCAAGCAGGTCGGGACAGATGCGGGACGTCCTGGGCACCATCCAGGCCGACCAGGACGCCATCATCCGCGCCGACTCCCGGGGCGCCCTGGTGGTGGACGGCGGCCCCGGCACCGGCAAGACCGTGGTCGCGCTGCACCGCGCCGCGTACCTCCTGTACGCCGACCCGCGGCTGGGGCGCGGTCACGGCGACGTGCTCGTGGTCGGGCCGCACCGGCCCTACCTCGCCTACGTCGGGGATGTGCTGCCCAGCCTCGGCGAGGACGGGGTGGCCACCTGCACCGTCCGCGACCTCGTTCCCGAGGGCGCCGACGCCGGACCAGAGGCCGACCCGGAGGTGGACCGGCTGAAGTCGGATGTGCGCATGGCCGACGCCGTCGGGCCGGCAGTCGGGCTGTACGAGGAGCCGCCCACCGATCCGCTGGTGGTCGAGACCTGGTGGGACGAGGTCACCCTCACCGGCGCCGACTGGGCCGAGGCCTTCGACTCCGCCGCCCCGGGCACTCCGCACAACGAGGCCCGTGACGACATCTGGGAGGCTCTGGTCGAGATCCTCCTCGACCGGCACGATCGTAGCGAGGCGTCCGAGCAGGACATCCGGCGATCGTTCGCCCGCAACAGCGACCTCGTCCGCACCTTCTCGCGAGCCTGGCCGATCCTGGAGGCGACCGATCTGGTCTCCGACCTGTGGTCGGTGCCCGCCTACCTGCGCCGCTGCGCGCCATGGCTCGGCCCCGACGAACGGCAGGCGCTGCGCCGCGCCGAGGGCTCCGGGTGGACGGTGGCCGACCTGCCGCTGCTGGACGCGATGCGGCAACGGCTCGGCGACCCGGAGGCCTCACAGCGGCGACGCCGCCGCGAGGCCGTCCTCGCGGCGGACCGGGCCTACATGGACGAGGTCGTCGAGGACATCCTCGCCACCGACGACGACCCGGACAGCGGGCTGCAACTCCTGCGCAGGGAGAGCCTGCGGGACGACCTCGTCGACGAGGACGCGGTTCCTCGCGAGGGACGCGACCGGCTGGCCGGGCCGTTCGCGCACCTCGTCGTCGACGAGGCCCAGGAACTCACCGACGCCGAGTGGCAGATGCTGCTGCGGCGCTGCCCGTCCCGCAGCGTCACGGTCGTCGGCGACCGCGCGCAGGCCCGGCGCGGGTTCTCCGAGTCGTGGCGGGAACGACTGGAGCGGGTGGGGTTCACCGAGATCCGCCAGTCCACCCTCACCGTCAACTACCGGACGCCGGCGGAGGTGATGGCCGAGGCCGAACCGGTGATCCGGGCCGTGCTCCCGGACGCGTCGGTGCCGACGTCCATTCGCGTCGGCGGACGCCCGGTGCGGCACGGGTCGACGGCCGAGCTCGGCTCCGTCCTCGACACCTGGCTCGCCGAGAACGCCGACGGCACCGCCTGCGTGATCGGCGATCCGGCGTTCGTCCCGACCGACCGGGTCCGGTCACTGGCACCCGACCAGGTCAAGGGGCTCGAGTTCGACCTTGTCGTGCTGGTCGACCCGCAACGGTTCGGCGACGGCGTCGGGGCGGCCGTGGACCGCTACGTCGCGATGACCAGGGCGACCCGGCAGCTGGTCGTCCTCACCGGACCCGGGACGCCCTGAGCCGGCTCGCCCCGTCGCCCCGGAAGTCCGTCGAGCTGGGCCTCGTCTTCGGCACCGGCGTCGCGTCATAGTGGTGGCGTGGGCGCGCGCCGACCGGCCGAGGAGGCCGAGGGAGAGGAAGGAGCCATCGATGGCCCGGCTCGTGTTCGGAATGAACCAGTCCCTGGACGGCTACGTGGACCACGAGGCGTTCGCGCCCGATCCTGAGCTGTTCGGCCATTTCATCGCACAGACCGCCGCGGAGACGGGCTGTCTGTACGGTCGCCGGATGTACGAGGTGATGCGCTACTGGGACGACGACGACCCCGGCTGGGACGACGACGAACGTGCCTTCGCGGCGGCGTGGTGCGGCCGTCCGAAGTGGGTGGTGTCGCGGTCGCTGACCTCCGTCGGCCCCCACGCCACCCTCGTCCGGGACGACCTGCAGAGCTGGGTGCCGGCGTTGAAGGCCGAGCACGACGGCGAGATCGAGGTCGGCGGCACGGCCCTGGCCGCCAGCCTCGGCCGGCTCGGGCTGATCGACGAGTACCGGATCTACCTGCACCCGCTCGTGCTCGGCGGCGGGAAGCCGATGTTCTCCGGCCCCCTGCCACCGCTGCGCCTGCTGTCCCAGGAGCGGGTCGGCAACGACACCGTGCGGTTGGCCTACGCCCCGGCCTGAGCCCGGCACGGGCGTACCGGTCGGCGCCGTCGATCCCCCGGGCGCGGGAGGACGGGCCGCTTCCGCGGGTACGGGCTCCACAGGAACCACCCAGCACCCGCATGGGCCGGATCGACGCCGGCATCACCACCGGCTCCACCATCACGAGGATCGCGGGCGAGGCCGTCGACACCTACGCGCAGGTCACCGCCATCCTCGGGAAGCTCTCCCCCGGCGACGTGGTGAAAGTCGGCTGGACCGACGCCGACGGCACCGCCCGCACCGCGGCCGTCCGCCTCGGCCGGGCTCCCGTCGCCTGAGGGCGGGTCAGGGGATGACCCAGATCTGGAGACGCCCGGTCTCGGCGCGGGTGCGCGGCTCGAACTCGTCCACACGGGTGAGGTGGTAGCCGAGGCGCTGCGGAACGGCGGCGCTGCGGGTGTTGCCCTCGTCGGTGTGGATCTCCACCCGCGCGATCTCCGGCAGGCCGAGCGCGACACCGGTCAACGCTCCGGCCAGCTCGGTCGCCAGGCCGCGTCCGGTGTGGGACGCGGCCAGCCAGTAGCCGATCTCCAGACCGTCCGGCCCGACCCTGCGGTGCAGGCTGAACCCGCCCAGCACGGGCCCGTCCGCGCTCTCCCTGAACGCGTAGAGGTAGGCGAGGTGCCCGGCCCAGTCCGCGGGAGCCGCACCGATCCGTTCTGCGCGGTACGCCGGGTCTGCACCCCAGGGGATGAACGCGCCCAGATGGTCGGCGTTGGCCGCGGCCGCCTCGATGACCTGCGCCACGTCGTCCTCGCGCACCCGGAGCAGCAGACCCCGGGGGCTGACGACGCGATCCGGTGGAGGGGTGGGCACCGTCCCATCCAACGAGCCGAAGGGGACGAGCGCAACCCCGCCTATCGTGGACGGGTGCAGAGCGTACGACGACCCGCCCGGGTTGCTGCCCGCGCCCTGCTCGCGTCCACCGGCCTCGTTCTCACGGTGAACGCCGTCTGGCTCGCGTTCACCGCCAACCTGACCGTCGGGACGGCAGCGACCGCGGTCGCCGGAATCGGCCTGCTCGCCTGGGCCCGCTGGCTTCCCCGACGTCGGTGGCTGAACGCTGCGGGCGTCGTGGCCGTGGCCGCGGTCGCGGGTTTCGCCGTCCTCCTCACCACGGTCGGCACCCACGACACCGCGACCGGAGACGAGGACGCCGTGATCGTCCTCGGCGCCGCCGTGCACGGCAGTGAGCTGTCGCGCACCCTGGCCGATCGCCTCGACGCCGCCCTGGCCTACCACCGGGGCAATCCCGCGGCGCCGATCGTGGTCACCGGCGGCAAGGGAGCGCAGGAGAACCTCCCCGAGGCGGACGCGATGCGGGCCTACCTCGTCGCCCACGGCGTCCCCGCCGCCGGCGTCATCGTGGAGGACCGCGCGACGTCCACCGTGGAGAACTTCGCCAACTCGAAGGCCATGCTGGACGCGAGGTTCCCGGCGGGATACCGGGTCGTGTTCGTCACCGACGAGTTCCACGTGTTCCGCGCCGGCGGGCTCGCCGCCGCCGCGGGCCTGGCGGCCACGCACGTCAGCAGCCACACCCCGTGGTACTTCTGGTCCGCGAACTACCTGCGCGAGGAGTTGGCCGTCCTCGCCTGGTGGGCCGGCGTCGGCCGGGGAGTCTGAGGGTCGCGCCGGGAGCGCTGGCCCCGGGGCGGTCAGCCCACGTCCTCCTGCGTGTCCGGCTCGGCGAGGGGCGTCTCGATCGGATCGGCCGTGACCGGGATTCGCCCGGGCGTCGGCACCGGTGCGGACAGGTCGATGGTGCGGACCGTGCGCGGCGCCAGTGGCTTCGAGACGTAGGTCGGCCGCGTGATCGGGATCGGGTCCCACAGCGAGACGGCCTGCGCGAGGGGGACGCTCAGCTCGATGGAGTGCTCGTGCTCCGCGACGTCCTCCGCGGTGAGCGAGATGGCGACCGTCTCCTCGTCGGGGCACTCCCGGATCGCGGCGGCCCGTCCGGCGAGGTCGGTTCTCATCGTCCGCACGCTGAACCGCGCCACGACGAGGAAGGTGAGGATCAGTCCCGCGGGGATCAGTGCGCCCCACCAGGCCCCGATGTGGAAGATCGCCAGACCACCGACGATCACCTGCACCAGCAGGAGGAAGATCAGCACCCGGCGCCGGCGCTGGGCGGCCTGAAGGTCGCGCAGGTGCAGTTCGCGCAGTTGCGCGCGGCGGGTGAGCGGAGTCGAGACCGTCGCCGCGCCCGGGTCGGCCTCCGCGAGGGACGTCCCGCTGCGCACGATCGTGACCGAAGGGGTGAACGGGACATCGGCCGGCGACTCCTCCTGGATGTCGCCCCTGCGATGGAGGAAATAGGGCACCAGGTACGTCAACCAGGCGGCAGCGATGCCTGCGAAGACCAATCCGGTTACACCCACATCCCGAACGCTATTGGCCGGGTGGCCGGTCCCGGCCGACCACTGGCGGAGTGTCGGAGATTGGCGGACCGATGCCCCACGCAGCCAGCCGCGTCCCCGCCCCGGCCAGGACGCCCTGTCGCCGGCCGCTCCGGTCCACGATCCTGACCACGACCGGACGAGCCGGCGTCGGTGGTCCGACAGCCGACCCTCGACACCACCGGGCCCCCAACCGGACGGGGCCGACCTGAACCGGACCGACCTGAACCTGACCCACCTGAACGGGAGCGACCTGAACGGGAGCGACCTGAACCGGACCGACCTGAACGGGAAAGGGGACAGACCAGCGAACGGGAATGAGAACCGTCCCCTTTCCCATTCAGGGGACGGTTCCGTTCCCCGTCGCTGGTCTGTCACCTTTCCCGTTCACGGGACCGCGCCGGCTCGTCCCGGACGCCTCAGCGTCCGGCGAGGCGGCGGCCGGCCTCGAAACGGGCCAGCACGCCGCCGGGCGCCTCCTCGGGGGTGAGCACGAACACGTCGTGGTCGCGCCACGCCCCGTCCACGTGCATGTAGCGCTCGCGGCGTCCCTCGTATCGGAAGCCGAGCTTCCGGACGACCGCGAGGCTGTTCGCATTCTCCGGACGGATCGCGATCTCGACGCGGTGCAGCCCGGCCCCGGTGAAGCAGTAGTCGGTGGCCATGGCGACGGCGGTCGGGATGATGCCGCGGCCTGCCCACGCCGGATCGATCCAGTACCCGACCTGTCCCCAGCACGCCGACCCGCGGGTGATCCCCGACACGGTCACCTGCCCGACGAAGCGGGGACGCTCGCCGTCCGGGGTGAATTCGACGGCCCACGGCAGCATCTGGCCGCGCCGGGCCCGCTGCGAGAAGCTCGCCACGAGCTGGGCGAAGGTCTGCCCGGGTTCCCGGGACTCGGGCGGCCGGGTGGAGTCCCACGGCCGGAACCACGCCGAGGAGTGACGCCGGATCCTCGCCCAGTCCCCCTCGTCCCTGCGTCGCAAGGGACGCAACACCACCGGCCCGTGGCTCAGCCGCACCGGCCAGAACGCCGCAGGCATCCGGACGCTAGTCCAGCAGCCAGCAGGTGACGTCGCCGTGCGCGGGGATCTCCCCTGCACCCGGGGGGACGAGGATCACGGCGTTGGCGCGGGCCAGCTCGACGGTGCCCGGTTCGCGGGCCGGCAGTGGCACCACCCCGCGCGATCCGTGGCTGCCCAGCACCAGGCGCGGCCGGTCGGGATCAGCCTCCAGTGGGGCGGCGACGGGCGCATCGACAGCACGCGGACCGCTGACCTCCTGGCCGGCGAGCCGCTGCACCAGCGGGCGGCCCAGCAGGAGGTAGGCCAGGTAGGCCGGGACGGCCCCGGCGGGCAGGATGAGGACAGGTGCGCTGTCGTCCCCCAGGAGGGCGAACACCTGCCGTCCGGGGAGGACGTCGACCTCAGTGACGTCGACCGCACCCTGCTGCCCGAGCGCCTCGACGAGTTCGTCGCTCGCATCGGTGACGACGAGCACGAGATCCGCCCGCACCAGCTGCTCGGTGAGTGTGGTGACGAGCGCCGCCGGCTCGGACGCGACGACTCCGGCCGTGAACACCTGGGCGCCGTCGTGGCGCGCGCTGGCGGCCAGCAGCGTGGTGCACCCGTCGTAGGTCTCGGTCCACCGGGTGAGCGGCAGCCCCGGCTCGACGAGCGAACTGTCCGCGGTCATCACCACCACCCGGGGACGCGGCCGCGCGAGCACCTTGTCGTGGCCGACCTCCGCGATCAGGCCCAGCACGCGCGGGGTGAGCTCGGTGCCCGCGGCGACCAACTGGTCCCCGTCGGAGATCCGGGTCCCGGCGAGCAGCATGTGCTGCTGGAAACGAGCCTCGGCGACGAACTGCACCTCCTCGCCGGCGACCAGTCCATCGGCCAGCGGCACGACGGCGTCCGCGCCCTCGGGGACCGGCGCTCCCGCCGAGACCCGCACCGCGGTCCCCTTGCTGAGCGGTGCGCCGCGGTAGCCGTCCGCGCCGATCTCATCGACGACGGGGAGCACGACCGGCAGCCGGGTGCTCGCGCCGACGAGGTTGGACGCACGGACGGCCCAGCCGTCGGTGGTCGCAGAGGTGAACGTGGGCAGGTCGAGGTCTGCGACGATCGACTCACACAGTGCGAGGCCGGCGGCGTCGAGCAGGCCGATCCCGAACGGACGCAGGCTCGCCACCTGGCTCAACAGCAGCTCGCGGTGCGCCGCGAGGCTCCGTGGCGCGGGCCCGGGCGGGCCGGCCAGCCAGCGCGGTGCCG
>NZ_JASGES010000118.1:0-3644 GCF_047606205.1 Propionicimonas sp.
CGTAGCGCAACAGGTAGGCCCGCGCGCCGAAGGCCACCACCCCGACCAGCACGGCGAGCAGCGCCGCAGGCCGGGCCCGCGTTCCGTGCGCGGGGGCGCGCCCGTCCGCTGCTCCCGACTGCGGGGTGGCCCGCCAGCGGAGCAGCCGTCCGGTGACAGCGGTGACCACGCTCACGTCCCTCCCCTCCGGCGGCCGGCGGCGGGCCGGCGCAGCGAGCCCACGGCCCATTCTCCACGCGGACCCCAGCGCTGCCCCGACGGGCTCCGGCTTCCGCCGGCGACCCGACCCTTCCCGCGGGGCGGGCGTGCAGGACGGCCCGGCGCCGGGTCGCTCAACCCGACGTCCTCCTCGACACCCTGCACGGGTCCAGCGGCGAGCGGCGGCGCTGAGGGCCGGCGGAACTCAGTAGGTCAGGACCTGCTCGCTGGAGTGCCCGTGCAGGCGGCGCGCGGCCTCGGCCAGCGAACCCGACAACGACGGGTAGACGGTGAAGGCCTCGGCGATCTGGTCGACGGTGAGCTTGTTGCGCACGGCCAGCGAGAGCGGGTGGATCAGCTCGGACGCGGATGGAGCGACCACGACGCCGCCGACCACGATGCCGGTGGTGGGCAGGCAGAAGATCTTCACGAAGCCGTCGGTGAGGGCCTGCATCTTGGCCCGCGCGTTGCCGCGCAGCGGAAGCATCATCGTGAGCCCCCTGACCACGCCGGAGTCGATGTCGGCCTGGCTGCAGCCGACGGTGGCGATCTCGGGGGCGGTGAACACGGTGGACGCGACCGTCCGCAGGTCGAGGGGGGCCACGGAATCGCCGAGCGAGTGCCACATCGCGATCCGACCCTGCATGGCGGCCACGCTGGCCAGCGCGAAGACCGGCGTGCAGTCGCCCGCCGCGTACACGCCGCGGGCGCTGGTGCGGGAGACCCGGTCGACCTCGATGTGGCCGGACGCGGAGAGCCTCACCCCGGCCTCCTCGAGGCCGAGCCCGGCCGTGTTGGGGACGGCGCCGACCGCCATCAGGCAGTGCGAGCCGGCCACGGCCGTGCCGTCGGCGAGCCGGACGACGACCTCGTCCCCGTGCCGGTCGGCGGCGACGGCGCGGGCACCGTTGAGGACGGTCATCCCGCTGTTCTCGAAGACCTGCTGGATCACCCGCGCCGCGTCGTCGTCGTGGCCGGGCAGCACCTGGTGCCGCGAGGAGACCAGCGTCACCGAGACGCCGAGGGCGGCGTAGGCGCTGGCGAACTCCGCGCCGGTGACGCCGGACCCGACCACGACCAGACGTTCGGGGACGCTGTCCAGATCGTAGAGCTGGGCCCAGGTGAAGATTCGTTCGCCGTCGGGACGGGCCGCGTCCAGTTCGCGCGGGCGGGCACCGGTCGCGACGAGCACGACGTCGGCCGGAAGGGGCTCCTCCCCGTCCTTCGTGGCGGCGATGACCCGCTGGCTGCCGTCCAGGCGCCCGGTGCCAGCGATGAGGCGGACGCCGTCCGCCCGCAGCCGGTCGGCGATGTCGGCGGACTGGGCGCGGGCGAGCCCGCGGATCCTGGCGTTGACCCTGCCGAGGTCGACGCCGACGGCGGCGCCGAGCCTGCGGTCCTCACCGGTGAGGTGCAGCCCGAGCTCCTCGGCGTCCCGGATCTTGGTCATCACCTCCGCGGCGGCGATCAGCGTCTTGGAGGGCACCACGTCGGTGAGCACCGCCGAACCGCCGAGGCCGCGGCGCTCCACCAGGGTCACGCGCCCGCCGAGCTGCCGGGCGACCAGCGCCGCCTCGTAGCCCCCCGGCCCGCCGCCGATGATCACCACGTCCGCCACGGGAGAACTCTCCCACGCCCCGCCCCGGTTCGCCCCGCCCGCCCGAACTTCGCCCCGTCCACCCGAGCTTCGCCCCGCCCTCCCCGTACCTCCGACCCCGGCACCTCCGTCCCTTTTCCCGTTCAGGGGACGGTTCCTTTCCCGTTCAGGGGACGGTTCCTTCCCGTTCGCTGGACTGTCCCCTTTCCCGTTCAGGGGACGGTTCCGTGACCGGCAAGAGGGGACAGACCCGTGAACGACAAGGGGACAGACCTGCGAATCGGAAAAGAACCGTCCCCCGTACCCCCGCAGGCCGGTCCGGCGTACCTGCGCTTGCGTGGCTCGGCGGGCAGGGGACGCGGCGGACGGTTCGCCTCGGCGGGTCGGGACCCGGAGGGTTACGCTCGGGGCGTGCTGTCCCGCGTCCTGCTGCCTGCCGTCGCCCTCGCGGGCGTGCTGGTCAGCGTCTGCTTCGTCGTGATCGGGCTGCCGGAGGCCAACCCCGCCCAGTCGGTGCTGCTCGAACTGTCGTCGCTGCCCCTGTCGGTGTCGGTCGGCGCCGGCATCCTGATGCTGCACCGGCGGGCCGACCGCCCGGTGGGCCCGCGGTCGCGCGTCCTGCTCATCGCGGGCGGCGCGGCGGTCGCCTTCGGTCTGGTGATGATGGCCTGGGCCTACCTCCCGGGGCCGAGGGACCTCGTCCACAGCGGCCAGCTGCTGGTCTGGCTCGGCCTGCTCGCAGGACTCGTCGTGATGATCCGGCGCCAACCGAGACAACGCGCCCGGTCGTTCCACCTCGACGAGTCCGACGAGGTCGACGAGGCCGCTGCCCCCTGGTGGCGGCGCTCGTCGTTATAGTCGTCGGGTGAGCGACCAGACTCCCCCTCAGACCCTGGCCGGTGAGGCCGCCGCCGCGCTGCTGCAGCGGTTCGGCCTCCCGTCCATCGACCTCGCCCTCGTCCTCGGTTCCGGCTGGTCCGGCGCCTCCGAGGGCCTCGGCGAACCGATCGGCGAGTGCCCCCTGGACGAGCTTCCCGGTTTCGCCAAGCCCGTGGTCGCCGGCCACGGCGGCGCCCTCAAGCTGATCCGGACGCCGAACGGCCGCGCCGCCGCCCTGTTCACCGGGCGCACCCACTTCTACGAAGGACGCGGCGTCGCCGCCGTCGTCCACGGCGTCCGGACGGCGGCCGCGGCAGGGGCGAAGGCCGTCGTTCTCACCAACGGCTGCGGCGGCCTGCACGCCGAATGGGCGCCGGGCACCCCGGTCCTGATCCGCGACCACATCAACCTCACCGGCGCGACCCCGCTGGAGGGGGCCACCTTCATCGACCTCACCGAGGCCTACTCGCCGCGGCTGCGTGCGCTCGCGCACGACGTCGACCCGACCCTCGCCGAGGGCGTCTACGTCCAGTTCCGGGGTCCCCAGTACGAGACGCCCGCTGAGGTGCGGATGGCGCAGGTCCTCGGCGGCGACCTGGTCGGCATGTCCACGACGCTGGAGACCATCGCCGCGCGCGAGGCCGGGCTGGAGGTGCTCGGCATCTCGCTGGTCACCAACCCCGGCGCCGGCATCTCCCCGACCCCCCTCGAGCATGCCGAGGTGATCGCTGCGGGCGCGGCGGCCGAGCCACGCCTGCGCGGCCTGCTCGCCGGGCTGCTCGAGCGCCTGTAGGAGCCGGCCGTGATCGATGAGACCCTGCGCGGGCAGGTCGACGCCTGGCGCGGCCAGGACCCGGACGTCGCCACCGTCGCTGCCCTCGACGACCTCCTCGCCCGCGCGGACGCCGGCGACCAGGCGGCCGCGGCGGAGCTCGCCGACGCGTTCGCCGGACCGCTCACCTTCGGCACG
>NZ_JASGES010000119.1:0-3955 GCF_047606205.1 Propionicimonas sp.
CCCCTCCCCCCCTACCGGCGCCTTGGCCCCCCCCCCCCGGCGACCAACCCCGCCTTTCGGGAGCAAACGGGCGCGACGGGGCCGAGGATCGCCACCGTCGGGCGGCGGGACCCGGCCGCGGAGGTTCAGGCCCCGGTGGCGTGCAGGCCGCCGTCGACGTGGACCATCTCGCCGGTGGTCGCCGGGAACCAGTCGGACAGGAGGGCGACCACAGCCTTGGCGGTCGGGGTGAGGTCCTTCGGGTCCCAGCCGAGCGGGGCCCGGGTGCCCCAGATCGCGTTGAACTCCTCCGAACCGGGGATCGCCTTCTTGGCGATCGTCTCCAGGGGTCCGGCGGCGACGAGGTTGCAGCGCACCCCCTCGGGGCCGAGGTAGCGGGCGAGGTAGCGCGACGCACTCTCCAGCGCAGCCTTCGACACACCCATCCAGTCGTAGGTCGGCCACGACACCGTCGCGTCGAAGGTCATCCCCACCACGGACGCCTTCTCCGCGAACAGAGGCTTGCAGGCCATCGCGAGGCTGACCAGCGAATAGGCCGAGACGTGGACGGAGAAGCCGACGTCGCTGAACGGCGTGGACAGGAATTTCCCGCCGAGCGCCGTCTCGGGGTTGGCGAACGCGATCGAGTGCACGACGCCGTCGAGGTGGTCGACGTGCTCACCGAGCAGTTCCGGGAGCCGGGCCAGGTGCGACTCGTCGGTCACGTCGAGCTCGATCAGCACAGGCTCGGGGTCGAGTCGACGCAGGACGCGGGCGGTCAGGCTCATCGCACGACCGAAGTTGGACACCACCACCGTGGCGCCCTCGGCCTGCGCGATCTCGACGACGCGGTAGCCGATGGACGTGTTCATCGTCACGCCGGCGACCAGGATGTTCTTTCCCTCGAGGATTCCCATGTCCGCGCCTCAGTGCCCCATGCCCAGGCCGCCGTCGACCGGGACCACCGCGCCCGAGATGAACCCGGCCTCGTCGGAGGCGAGGAATGCCACGGCGGCGGCCACCTCTGCCGGCTGGCCCAGCCGGGCAGCGGGAATGGAGCCGAGGTAGCGCGCGATCACGTCCTCGGGCAGGACGGCGGTCATGTCGGTCTCGATGAAGCCGGGAGCGACCACGTTCGCGGTGACCCCGCGGCTGCCGAGCTCCCGGGTGAGCGAGCGGGCCATGCCGACCAGCGCCGCCTTGGAGGAGGAGTAGTTCACCTGTCCGGCCGAGCCGTACAACCCGACCACGGAGCCGGTGAAGACGATCCGTCCCCACTTGCCGCGGATCATGCTCTTCGCCGCCCGCTTGGCGACGCGGAAGGCGCCGGTGAGGTTCACGTTGATCACGGCGTCCCAGTCGGCGTCCGACATGCGCAGGATGAGTGTGTCCTTGGTGATGCCGGCGTTCGCGATCAGGACTTCGACCGGGCCATTGGCCCCCTCCGCGGCCGTGAACGCCGCGTCCACCTGCTCGGAGTCGGTCACGTTGCAGGTGACGCCGAGAACGCCCTGAGGCGGTTCGCCACCCATGTCGAAACTGGCGACCCTGTGGCCGGCGGCGAGGAACTTCTCGACGATGGCCCGTCCGATGCCCCGGTTGCCACCGGTCACCACCACGCTGCGGGCCACTGCACTGGTTGAGGTTTCAGTCACGGGCGACAAACTATCGGAAGGTGTCCGGGAAGTCTTCGACCTAGTCTTGTGCCGTGAGTCCGGCGCGCGCGAACAGGCCGGCGCTGATCACCAGCGCCAGGGTGGGCAAGACGCTCGACACCGACGCCCGCCGCACCCGCTACCTGTGGACGATGGCCGTCCGGGTCGCCTGCTTCCTCGCCGCGACCCTCACTCCGCTGCCGTGGAACCTGCTGCTGCTCCTCGCCGCTGCCGTGCTGCCCGCGATCGCCGTGATGCTCGCGAACGCCATCGACCAGCGCCGGCTTCCCGAGCCCGACCCCGACGAGCCGCAGCGCCCGGCGCTGCCGCCGGGTGAGACGGTGGACGGCAGCGTGGAGGACGACGGATGAAGCTGCTCTCGACGCCGATGGGCGCCCGCCCACAGGGCGGACGGCTGTGGCTGCGCTGGCTCGTCCTCGCCCTGTTCGTGATCGCGCTGGCGGTCGCCTTCGTGAATCTCGGCTTCTGGCAGCTGTCCCGCCTCGACCAGCGTCGCGCCATGAACAGTTCTGTGGTCACCCACGAGAACTCCGCCGTCGTCGACTTCTCCACGGTCTTCACCCGGACGATCGTCGAGGCCGACCAGTGGCAGCGGGTGAGCGTGTCGGGCACCTTCGACGCCGACCACCAGTTCCTGGTCCGCTACCGCTCGCAGGGAGAGCAGAGCGGCTACGAGGTGATCACCCCTCTGCACGCCACCAGCGGCGAGTGGGTGCTGATCGACCGCGGCTTCGGGGTGAAGGCCAACACCGAGGACTACCCCGCCGTCCTGCCCCCGCCGCCGTCGGGGACGGTGAGCATCGTCGGCTACGTCCGCCGCGACGAGCAGGGCAGCACGGACGCGATGACCCCGGTCCAGCCGTCCAACACGATCCGGTTGGTGAACTCCGACGCCCTGGCCGCGGCCCTGCCCTACCCGATCGTCAACGGCTTCATCTCCGCGCTCGAGACGACTCCCGCGCAGCAGGGGAACCTGGTTCCGGTGCAACCGCCGGAACTGACGGAGGGCAACCACTTCTCCTATGCGATTCAATGGTTCACGTTCGCCGGCATCGCCGGCATCGGCCTGGTGGTGCTGATCCGTTCGGACCTGCGCGCGGCGAGGAAGCCGCGGCCACCGACGGCCACCGACGACGAAGGGGAGACCTGATGAGGAAGATCTGGCTGGTCCCGGTGGGCCTGCTCGCCCTGCTGGCCGCCTGCAGCACGCCGACCCCGGCCGCGCCGGCGACCGCACCCGCCCCCGCCCTGGCCGGCACGTCCTGGACGGTGACGCAGCTCAACGGCAGTGCGCCCCTTGCCGCTCACGAGCCGACGATGGACTTCGGCACCTCCGACGTGGCCGGTTCGGCCAGCTGCAACCGCTACACCGCTGCATTCACGCAGGACGGCGGGTCCGTCACGATCACGCCGGGAGTGCTGACCCAGATGGCCTGCGCCGAGGACGTGATGGCCCAGGAGCACGCCTTCACCCTCGCCCTGACCCAGGTCGCCGGCGCCAGGACGGCAGGGTCGGGGGTCGAGCTCGTGAACGCGGACGGGACGGCCGTGCTCACCCTCGCCGCCGTCGAGGACAAGCCGCTGGAGGGCACCGAGTGGAGGCTCAGCGGCGTCATCGCGGACGAGGCGGTGAGCTCGGCCGCCGGCGACGGCACCGTCAGCCTGACCATCACCGGCGGGCAGCTCAGCGGCAGGGCCTGCAACTCCTTCCACGGCCCCGTCGCCGCGTCGGGGGGCAGCTTCAGGACCGGGGCTCTCGCCAGCACGAAGATGGCCTGCGCCTCGGCCGCGTTGACGAAGCAGGAGCACACGGTGCTGGCCACTCTCCAGGCGGCCACCTCCTACGCGATCACGGGCGACCAGCTCATCATCTCCGCCGACGACGGTGCCGGCCTGGTGTTCACCGCCGCGTCGTGATCGACGGCGTCGTCGACCTGCTGGCCTGCCCCCGCTGCGCAGGGGAGCTCTCGGAGCGGGACGGGACGCTGCGCTGCGCAGCGGGCCACAGCCACGACCTGGCCCGGCAGGGCTACGTGAACCTGCTCGGCGGCCCGGAACCGGGCAACGCCGACAGCGTGGCGATGCTCCAGGCCAGGGCACGGGTGCACGCCGCAGGAGTCTTCGCACCGGTCGCGGGACTGGTCGCCGGCGCCGTTCAGGGCCGCTCCCCTGTTCTGGAGGTGGGGGCGGGCACCGCCTACTACCTCACCGCAGCGCTGGGCGCCGACCGCGATGCCGTCGGGCTCGCGCTGGACGTGTCGAAGGCGGCCGCGCGGATCGCCGCCCGCGCCGACCCGCGG
>NZ_JASGES010000120.1:0-13198 GCF_047606205.1 Propionicimonas sp.
CCGTCGGGGACGACCCTTCGTTGAGGCGACATGTTTGACGCCGTCGACGTCGTCGGGTTCCCGTCGTCCCCGTCGGGGACGACCCTTCGTTGAGGCGCCAAGACCTGGTCGAAACGGCTCCCTCGGATCATCCCGTCGTCCCCGTCGGGGACGACCCTTCGTTGAGGCGCCCGCTGGTCCGACGCCAAGGCCCTCGCCGCGGTCAACCGTCGTCCCCGTCGGGGACGACCACCCTTCGTTGAGGCCTTCCCGGCGCCGTCGATCGACGGAGCGGCGGGACCGTCGTCCCCGTCGGGGACGACCCTTCGTTGAGGCGGCTTCGAGGGCGGTGCGGACCGGGCGACCGCGACGCCGTCGTCCCCGTCGGGACGACCCTTCGTTGAGGCGAGATCCCCGAGGGCTCCCTCACCACCGAGTACGAGCCGTCGTCCCCGTCGGGGACGACCCTTCGTTGAGGCTCCAGCAGCGTGCCCACGTCAGCCCCTCTCAGTACTTCCGTCGTCCCCGTCGGGGACGACCCTTCGTTGAGGCCACGAGTCCGCCTGGTCGCTGCCGTCGGCGGATGACTGCCGTCGTCCCTGTCGGGGACGACCCTTCGTTGAGGCCGGGTCCGGGTGGTTCCGGACGCTGACGGTCCGAGCACCGTCGTCCCCGTCGGGGACGACCCTTCGTTGAGGCTTCCGGATGCTCGGCTCGCACGAGGTCGGACGCGGCTGCCGTCGTCCCCGTCGGGGACGACCCTTCGTTGAGGCCGTGAGCAGATCATGGACTTGGGCGGAGGGATGGTCCGTCGTCCCCGTCGGGGACGACCCTTCGTTGAGGCGGCTGGTACCGCACCGTGCCGTCCGAGGCGCGACGCCCCGTCGTCCCCATCGGGGACGACCCTTCGTTGAGGCGACCTGATGCCGTCGCTGGCGGCTGGCCGGAAGCTCACCCCCGCGTGGGCGGGGAACCATCTCAACTGGACGTCCTCATCGGTTCACCTCCGCGTCGGCGGAGCGTCGACGCGCCTCGAAAGGCAAAGAGCCCAGGAGGTCACCTGGGCTCTGAGTTCGTCGGCGCGCCTGGAGGGACTCGAACCCCCAACCTTCTGATCCGTAGTCAGATGCTCTATCCATTGAGCCACAGGCGCCGGGAAGCGTCGTCCAGACTACTCGACCGCGTCGGGAGGCGTCCAACTGAGTGTTGATCGGCCGAGGATCGCCGACGGCGTCGGACGGGTCGATCGGCGGGCTCTGGCTCCCCACGGCGACCGGAGCTACGGTGAAGGAAGCGGCCCGACGGCGAGTTCGCGGACGCCAGGCGCATAGCACAGTGGCGACAAGACGTGAAGACGTACGGCAAAGAATGCACGAATGACCAAAGGCCTGCCACAGGGCCTGCACGAATGCGACATTGGCGCATCGAACTCCGCCGCACAGCAGCGGCCTATGCCGAGGAGACGCCCGTGACCCTGCAGGACATCACGATCACCCGGAACGCGCCCGCGAACGTCCCCGCCGACCTGCTCAGCTGGGTCGCCGAGATCGCGGCGCTCACCCGTCCGGACGCCGTCCACTGGTGCGACGGGTCCCAGGCCGAGCGGGACCGGCTCTACGACGAGATGGTCGCGGCCGGCACCTTCATCCGGCTCAACCCCGCACGGCGCCCCGACTCCTATCTCGCCCGCTCCGACCCGGCCGACGTCGCCCGGGTCGAGTCCCGCACCTTCATCTGCTCGGAGCGGGAGGAGGACGCGGGCCCGACCAACAACTGGGCGGAGCCGACCGCCATGAAGCAGACCCTCACCGACCTCTTCAGCGGTGCCATGCGCGGACGCACCATGTACGTGATCCCCTTCACCATGGGACCACTCGGCGGCGACATCACCCGGCTCGGCGTCGAGATCACCGACAGCCCCTACGTCGTCGTCAGCATGCGCATGATGACCAGGATCGGCACGCCCGCGCTGGACGCGATCATCGCCGGCGCCGCCTGGGTGCCCGCCGCCCACACCGTCGGCTACCCGCTCGTCGACGCCGACGGCAACGCCCGTCCGGACGTGCCCTGGCCCTGCAGCGACACGAAGTACATCACCCACTTCCCCGAGACCCGCGAGATCTGGTCGTACGGCTCCGGCTACGGCGGCAACGCCCTGCTCGGCAAGAAGTGCTACGCCCTGCGGATCGCCTCCGTGATGGCCCGCGACGAGGGCTGGATGGCCGAGCACATGCTGATCCTCAAGATCACCTCCCCCGCGGGCAGGGAGTTCCACCTCACCGCGGCCTTCCCCTCGGCCTGCGGCAAGACCAACCTCGCCATGCTGCGTCCGACCATCCCGGGCTGGAAGGTCGAGACCGTCGGCGACGACATCGCCTGGATGCGGCCCGGTCCGGACGGACGCCTCTACGCGATCAACCCCGAGGCAGGGTTCTTCGGCGTCGCCCCCGGAACCTCCGAGGAGACCAACCCGACCTGCCTGCACGCGCTGCGCCACGACACGATCTTCACCAACACCGCCCTCACCGACGACGGCGACGTGTGGTGGGAGGGACTCACCGCCGAACCGCCCGCCCACCTCCTGGACTGGCAGGGCAACGACTGGACGCCGGGCTGCGGCCGCCCGGCCGCCCACCCCAACGCCCGATTCACCGTCCCCGCCGCGCAGGCCGAGTCCATCGCCCCCGACTGGGAATCGCCGACCGGCGTCCCGATCGACGTGATCCTCTTCGGCGGACGCCGCGCGCGCAACGTCCCGCTGATCAGCGAGGCCTACGACTGGGAGCACGGCGTGTTCGTCGGCGCCACCGTCTCCAGCGAGCAGACCGCCGCGGCCGAGGGCACGGTCGGCGCCCTGCGCCGCGACCCCTTCGCGATGCTGCCCTTCTGCGGCTACAACATGGCCGACTACTGGGCGCACTGGCTCGACATGGGCGCGATCCTGGGCGAGGCGGCACCCCGGATCTTCCAGGTGAACTGGTTCCGCAAGGACGGGGACGGCCGGTGGCTGTGGCCCGGCTTCGGCGAGAACTCCCGTCCGATCGAGTGGGCGCTGCGCCGCGTCGCCGGCGAGATCGGCGCGCTGGACGCGATCTCCGGACGCATCCCGGCGCCCGGCGACCTCAACCTCGACCGCCTCGACATCAGCGACGACGACCTCGAAGCCCTGTTCGCCCTCGACCCCCAGGCGTGGGCCGCAGAGGCCGACCTCACCGAGGAGTACTTCGCCCAGTTCGGCGAGCGGGTGCCGGCAGCGCTGTCGCGCCAGCTCGCCGGGCTGCGTGGTCGCATCGCCGAGGCCAAGGGGGCGGAGTAGCCACCGATCGACGCGGCCATGCCGGGCGCCAAGGAGGCAAACCGCCGACGACCAGCGGTTCCTTCCCGAACCGTTCCGGCGAACTGGGCTGAGCAGGTGAGGAACCGTCCCCAGGCGACCTCAGCCGAAGCGGACGAGGGCCACGCCGACCACGACGAGGGCGGCGCCGGCCACGCGCAGCGGGGTGACCCGGCGGCGCGCGACTCCCATCCAGCCGCCGTGGTCGAACAGGAGGCCGGTCACGACCTGGCCGAGCAGGGTGATGCTGACGGCCAGCGACGTCCCGATCACCGGAGCGTTGTAGGCGTTCACCAGCACGAACATCGCCCCGAGCAGCCCGCCGGTGAAGTGCCACGGCCGCAACTCCCCCGACCGTCGCACGCGCTGGCGCGACAGCACGCAGATCACCGCCAGGCCGACCGTTCCGACCAGGAAGGAGACCATCGCCGCGGCCAGCGCCGAGGACATCGACTGCCCGAGGCGTCCGTTCACCGTCGTCTGAACCGCCCCCAGCGACCCCGCGATCACCGCCACCACCCACAGCACGACATGGCTGCGCGCGCGACCCGGCTCCGGCTGCGCGCCTGCCGGGCGTCCGGCCAGGTTGACGACCACCGCGCCTCCCACCACCAGCGCCGCGCCCACCGCCCGCACCCACGTCAGCGGGTGGACGGTCGCGCCGAACGCCCCCGTCCCGTCGATCAGCAGCCCGCCGAACACCTGGCCGACCAGCGGCAGCACCACGGTCGCCGACGCACCGATGCGGGGCAGCAGCACGATGTTCAGGGTCAGGAAGACCAGCCCGCACAGGCCGCCGACCCAGATCCACCAGGGCTGGGACGCGGCCGTCGCCGCCCACGGCACGACCGTCCCGGTCACCAGCACGGCCGCCGCCAGCGCGAGCGTCCCCACCGTGAACGAGACCAGCGACGCCGGCAGGATGGCGCCGAGCCGACCGGACAACCGGGAGTTGATCGAGGTCTGCAGCGGGATCACCCCGCCCGCGACCACGCCCAGCACCAGCGCGAGCAGCACGTCCGATCTCCCTTCCGGCTCCGCGCAGCGACCCTAGACCCCCACCCCGGCCGTCTGTATGGTGATCCCGCGGTCGACGGCGACCGTCACGGTGACAAGGGGAGTCATTGTCTGGATAGGTCGGAGCCGACAGGCACGGGAGCCGCCGTGCGCAGGCCGAGACCGTACCGCATGATCCAGACCATCCCGCTCACCCTCACGTTCCAGGAGAGACCGTGGCCGAAACCCGCCGTACCCGAGTGCCCCTGATCGCCGACGTCGACACCGGCATCGACGACTCCCTCGCCCTGCTCTACCTGATGGCCAGCCCCGAGGCCGAACTGCTCGCCATCACCTGCACGGCGGGCAACGTGGCGGCCCGCCAGGTGGCGAAGAACAACCTCGCCTGGCTCGAGTTGTGCCACTACCCGGACGTCGAAGTCGCCCTCGGCGCCGAGGTCCCGATCGTCCAGCCGCTGGTGACCACCGAAGAGACCCACGGCCCGCAGGGCATCGGCTACGCCGAACTGCCCGAGCCGACCCGCCCGCTCTCCGCCCGGCACGCCACCGAGGTGTGGATCGACAACGCCCGGCGCCGGCCCGGCGAGATCACCGGCCTGATCACCGGCCCGCTGACCAACCTGGCCCTCGCCGTGAAGCTGGAGCCGGAACTCCCCCTCCTGCTCAAGCGGATCGTCATCATGGGCGGGGCGTTCAACCACCCCGGCAACACCCGGCCGACCACCGAGTGGAACATCGCCGTCGACCCGGACGCGGCGAAGGTCGTCTTCGACGCGTTCTCGGTCGTTCCCGAGGACCGGCGGCCGGTGGTCTGCGCCCTCGACGTCACCGAGCGGATCGTGATGACCCCCGCCCACATCGCCGCGCTCGCCGAGGCCGCGGGGAGCTCACCCGCGGAGATCCTCTCCCCCGACGACGCGCCGGGCACCCGCTCGACCGCGTCCAACCCCGTCGTGCGACACCTCAGCGACGCGGTGCGCTTCTACATGGAGTTCCACCGCGCCTACGACCAGGGCGGCTACATCGCCCACATGCACGACCCGTTCGCCGCCGCCGTCGCGCTCGACCCGAGCCTTGCCACCACCCGCGCCGCGACCGTCGACCTCGAACTCGCCGGGACGCTGACCCGCGGCCAGACCGTCGCCGACTGGCGTGGCATGTGGGGACGCACGCCGAACGCTGACATCGTTGTCGACACGGACCCCGACGAGTTCTTCCGCCGCACGCTGGACCGCGTCGGGGCGCTCGCCCGCAGCATCGCCTGATCCCTGTTCACCCGATCGACCAGATGCAAGGAGGAACACCAATGACCACCACGACTCCCGATCCGGCCCGGACCCGCAACATCATCCTGGTCACGGCAGGAACGATCATCGTCGTCGCGACCTACCTCTACCTCGTCCTCGGCCAGCCCGCCGAAGTCGCCGAGTCCAGCACCAGCCGCGCCTCGCTGATCGCGATCGCCGGATACCTGATCGGCGCCGTCCTGCTCGCCGCCGGCTCCATCCACCGGCTCCCCACCACCACGATCGCCATGATCCCCGTCGCGATCGCCCTCAACATCGTGGTCGGCCAGATCGTCGCCGTCCTCGGCCTGCCGGTCTACCTCGACTCGATCGGGACGGTGCTCGTCTCGGCGCTGGCCGGTCCTGCGGCCGGCGTGGTCACCGGCATCCTCACCAACGTGATCTGGGGGCTCACGCTCAGCCCGATCGCGCTCCCGTACGCCGTCGTCCAGGTCGCCATCGGCGTCCTCGCCGGCAACGCCGCCCGCATCGGCATGTTCCGCCGGATCTACCTGGCCCCGATCGCCGGCGCGATCACCGGCGTGGTGGCCGCGATGATCTCGGCCCCGATCTCCGCATTCATCTACGGCGGCGCGACCGGCGGCGGCACCGGCGCGATCGTCGGCGCCTTCCAGGCGATGGGCCAGACCCTGCTCGCCGCGACCACACTGCAGGGCCTGCTGTCCGACCCGCTCGACAAGCTGATCACCTTCACGGTCGTCGCCCTGATCCTGACCGCGCTGCCGACCCGCTTCCTGCAACGGTTCCCGTTCGTCCGCGAACACAGGGTGTTCACCCGGAAGGCCGCAGCGCCCGCCGGGACGTCCACCCAGGCCTGAGCCGGACGTGGCCTCGACCCTCTACGTCGACCAGCCCTCGCCGGTCCACCGGCTCAACCCGGTGACCAAGCTGGTCGCGCTGCTGTGCATCATCGTGATCGTGTTCGCGATCCCGGTGTGGTGGGCGGCGGCGATCGTGCTGGTCGGGGTCATCGTCCCTGCCGCCGCGGTGTCGCGCTGCGGCGGCAGGCTGGCCCGGATCGGCGGCCAGATCCTGCTCCCGATCGTCGTCGTCCTGTTCATCGTGCAGGGCCTGACCTTCCCCGGCGGCGAGACGCCGGTGTGGCAGTGGGGCGTGGCGACCGTCACCTCCGAGGGGCTGGTCTTCGCGCTCAACATCGGGGCGCGGATCATCTGCCTCGTGCTCGCCTCCGTCCTGCTCGTGCTCACCACACACCCCGGCGACCTGATGTCGGCACTCACCGAACGCGGCATGTCGCCCAAGTTCAGCTACATCATCAGCTCGACCCTGCAACTGATCCCCGCCTTCCGGGACCGGGCCGACAGCATCCTGCTCGCCCAGCAGGCCCGCGGCCTGGCCGTGCCCAGGAACCCGGTGCGCCGGCTCCCCGTGCTGATGCCGCTGCTCGGCCCGCTCGTGCTCGGCATGTTCACCGACGTCGAGGAACGCTCCACGGCCATGGAGGCCCGGGGCTTCGGCTCCACCGCCCGGCGGACCTCCCTCGTCCCCGTCGCCGACAGTCCCGCCCAGCGCGTCGCGCGCTGGATCATGCCCGTGATCGCGCTCGCCGCGATCGTCGTCCCGATCATCCTGGAAGCCCTGTGATCCGACTCAGCGACGTCACCTACACCTACCCGGACGCCCCCGGGCCCACCCTGGAGCACGTCAGTCTCGACGTGGCGAAAGGCACGATCACCGGAGTGCTCGGCGCGTCCGGGGCCGGCAAGACGACGCTGGCCAAGATCATCGCCGGGTTCATCCCGCAGGTGGACGGAGGCGAGGTCACCGGGACGATCGAGGTGGACGGGCAGGACCTGACCAGGCTCACCCTCGTCGAGGCCGTGTCGCGGGTCGGGCTGGTGATCCAGAACCCGTTCAACCAGATCTCCGGCGCCCGCTACTCGGTGCGCGAGGAACTCGCCTTCGGCATGGAGAACTTCGGGACGCCGCGCGAGGAGATGGCCCGCCGCGTCGCCGAGGTGGCCGACCTGCTGCGGATCACTCCCCTGCTGGACCGCTCCCCCTATGCGCTGTCCGGCGGCCAGATGCAGCTGGTCGCGATCGCGTCCATGCTGGTGCTCCGCACGCCGGTGCTGGTGATGGACGAACCCACCTCGCAGCTCGACCCGGCCGGCACGCGGCTGGTCTTCGACGTGCTGTCGCGGCTGACCGAGGCGGGCGTGACGGTGATCGTCTTCGAGCACAAGCTGGAGCTGCTGCACGAGCACGCGTCCCGGCTGCTGGTGATCGCCGACCGCACGATCGCCGCGTCCGGCGACCCGACCGCGATCCTGGCCGACCCCCGCACCGACGCGTGGGGGGTGGGCGCCACCCGCTACACCCGGGCCGGGCGGCTGGCCGGCGAGCGCGGCCTGCTGCCCGCGTCCACCCCGTTGCCGGTGTCGTTCGACCAGGCCGTGGCCACCTTCTCCCGCGGCGGGAGGTCGTGATGGGCGTCGGCGTCCGCTTCGAGGACCTGCACTTCCGCTACCCGAGCGGCGTCGAGGCGATCCGCGGCGTGAGCCTGTCGGTCGGCGCGGGGGAGCGGGTCGCGATCGTCGGCCAGAACGGCGCCGGCAAGACCACCCTGGTGCGCCATCTCAACGGCATCTTCCGTCCCACCTCGGGCATCGTCGTGGTCGGCGACGCCCCCACCACCGATCGCTCGATCGCCCAGCTGGCCGCGCAGGTCGGCTACGTGTTCCAGAATCCCGACGAGCAGATCTTCGCCAGCACGGTGCGCGCCGACGTCGAGTTCGGGCCGCGCAACCTCGGGATGGGCGCCCAGGAGATCACCGAGAGGTCGATGGCGGCGCTGAGCACCGTCGGGCTGGCCGCGGAGGCGGACAACCACCCGCTGCACCTGTCCCTGAGCGAGCGCAAGCGGGTGGCGCTCGCCGGGGTGCTGGCGATGGCGACCCCGGTCGTGGTGCTCGACGAACCCACCACCGGGCAGGACGCCCGCGGCATCGAGATGATCGCCGGCGTCGTCGAGGGGCTCGAGGCGGAAGGACGAACGGTGATCGCGATCACCCACGACATGGACTTCTGCGCCGAGCACTTCGACCGCGTGATCGTGATGGCGCAGGGGCAGGTCCAGGCGGACGGGCCGCCGGATGAGGTGTTCGGGCGCACCGAGGCGCTCGCGTCCGCCGCGGTGGAGCCACCACAGCTGTTCCGGCTGGCCGACCACCTCGGCTGGACGCGGCGCCCGTTGCGGGTCGACGCCTTCGTGGACGCGTTCGCCGACGAAGCCGGCTGATGACCGGGGTGCTCCTGCTCGGCCTGCTCGCCTCGGTGTGCTTCGGTACCTCCGACTTCCTCGGCGGGACGCTCAGCCGGCGCGTGCCGCTGCTGACCGTCCTGCTGCTCTCGCAGGTCGTCGGGGTGCTGGCGACCCTGACCCGGCTGGGCAGCGGCGAGGCGGCCGGCGACCTGGGACCCGCGCTGGCGTGGGGAGCGGTCGGCGGCCTGGCCGTCGCGGTCGGCGTCTCCTGCCTCTACGAGGCGCTCGCGACCGGGACGATGGGCGTGGTCGCCCCGCTCGCCGCGCTCAGCGTGGTGGTGCCGGTGGTGGCGGGGGTGGCCGGCGGTGACCCGGTCACACCCGCGCTGGTGGCGGGGATCGTCGTCGCGCTGATCGGGACCGTGCTGACCAGCGGCCCGGAGCTGCGCTCCGCCACCCCGCGCTCCGGGGCGCGTCCGATCGTGCTGGCACTGCTGTCCGCCCTTGGCTTCGGCGTCTCGAACCTGTCGATCGCGCTGGGCAGCGGCCACCACGTCACCACCACCCTGCTCGCCAACATGGTGACGACCCTGGTGGTGTACGTCGTGGTCGCCGCGTTCCGGCGGCACCTGCCCCGGGCGTCCGGACGCGACCTCGCCGGGATCGCGGCGATCGGCGTCCTGGGGTTCGGCGCGAACCTGTGCTTCGCGCTGGCCAGCCGGTCGGGAGCGCTGTCGGTGGTCGCGGTGTTCGCGTCCCTGTTCCCCGTGGTGACGGCTCTGCTCGGCTGGTGGGTGCACCACGAGCGCTTGCGCGCGGTCCAGGTGGCCGGCGTCATCATGGTGTTCGCCGGCGTCGGCGTCCTCGCCGCGACGAGTTGACGTCCCTCAGGACGGGTTGACGTCCTCTCCGCGACGCGGGCACCCAGCCCCGGTGTCGGGGGCCCGGTCGTGCGTCAGCGGACGGGTTCGACGGCGGGCCAGCGGCCGCGGAGGTAGGACGAGGGGTAGCGGGCGCCCTTCTCGCACTCCAGTTCGGCGGCGGCGCGGAGCGGCCAGGACGGCTCCCGCAGCGCGACCCGGGCCAGCGCGACGGCATCCGCCGAGCCCTCGTCCAGGATCGCCTGGGCCTGCGCGGGCTCGGTGATCAGGCCCACCGCGCAGACCGGCAGCCCGGCCCGCCGGACGGCGCGGGCCAGCGGCACCTGGTAGCCCGGCCCCCCGGGAATGTGAGCCACGACGTTGCCGCCGGAGGACACGTGGACGAGGTCGACGCCGTGCTCGCCGAGAATCCGGGCGACCTCCGTCGTCTCCTCGACGCCGAGACCGCCGTCGGTCCACTCGGTGGCCGACAACCGGACGAACAACGGCTTGCCGTCCGGCCAGGCGCCGCGCACCGCGTCCACCACCTCCACCAGCAGCCGGGACCGGCCCGCGAGGTCGCCCCCGTAGCCGTCGGTCCGTTGGTTCGACAGCGGCGAGAGGAACTCGTGCAGCAGGTAGCCGTGGGCGGCGTGCACCTCGACCACGTCGAAGCCGGCCTGGTCCGCCCGCCGGGCGGCCGCAGCGAACGCGTCCACCACCCTGGCGAGGTACGCGTCATCGGCGGCGGTCGGCGTCGCCAGCCCCGGGAACGGGACCGGCGACGGCCCGAAGGTCTCCCAGCCCCCGTCGTCGAGCGGCACCGAACCCGAGCCCGGCGCGTCGAAGTCGCGGTACGTGGACGCCTTGCGCCCGGCGTGCGCGAGCTGGATTCCCATCTTCGCGCCCTGCCCGTGGCAGAACTCGACGACGCGCGCCCACGCGTCCCGCTGCCGGTCGTCCCAGAGGCCCGTGCACTGCGGAGTGATCCGGCCCTCCGGCAGCACGCCGGTCGCCTCGGCGATCAGCAGCCCGAAACCGCCGCAGGCCCGCGCGCCCAGGTGGACGAGGTGCCAGTCGGTCGGCACACCGTCCTTCGCCTCGCACTGGTACTGGCACATCGGCGCGAGGAAGATCCGGTTCCCGATGGTGAGGTCGCGCAACGTCAACGGGTCGAAAAGGGACGACATGGTTACAGATTAGGTACGGGTCTGTTGCACGGGGTGTGCCGTCCGCGTTTCCCGCCTAGCCTCGCCGCAGGAAGGTGAGGCATGACAGACGCAGCGAGCTGGCGCGACAGTCTCGCCGCAGCCGCGACGGCCTGGGAGATCACCCCCAACCAGTTCGTGGTGGCGGCGTGCCGGCGCCTGCGTCCGGGCCGCGCCCTCGATCTCGGCGCCGGAGAGGGCGCCAACGCGATCTGGCTGTCCGGACGCGGCTGGCGCGTCACCGCCGTCGACCGGTCCACCGTGTCGATCGGACGCATCCAGGGGCGGTCCGCGCTGCTGAACCAGCCGGTGGACGCCATCGTCGCCGACGCGCTGGCCTACCAGCCGCGTCCGGACAGCTTCGACCTGGTTCTGCTGAGCTACCTCGAACTGCCCGAGTCGCAGCTGCGCCGCGTCCTCGGCCACATCGTGCCCGCCCTCGCCGTGGGCGGCACCGTGCTGGTCGTCGGCTGCGACTCGGCGAACCTCGAGGGCGGCTGGGGCGGACCGAGGGACCCCGACCTGCTCACCACGGCCGAACGGCTGTCCACGATGCTCACCGAGCTGGGCCTCGACGTGCGCCGCGCGGAGGTGGTGCGCAGGGAGGTCTCCTCCGACGTCGGCTTCCACACCGCCCTCGACCACGTCGTGGAGGCGGTACGGTCGGCTGCATGAGCGACGAGCAGGTGCTGCGAACGTGGTGGGACGGCCTCACCGCGGACCAGAGGGCGAGGGCGGCGGCGCTCGCCGCGCGTCCGGCACCGCGCGGCATGGCCGTCGACGACCTGTCGGCGTCGCTGATCGTCGCCGGGCTGCCGACGTCGCGTCCGGTGTGGACGGGACAGCCCGAGCACCTGGTCGAACTGCTCGACGAGGTCGCGGAGTTCGTGGTTCGGATGACCCCCGGGCAGCACTGAGCCCTGACTAACGCCGGTCGTAGCTCCGCTGAGCGCTGAGCACATCGTCGGCGTGGGCGACCGCCCATTCCTCGAGCGCGTGCAGCGGCTCCCGCAGGGAGTGGCCCGCGGCGGTCAACTCGTACTCCACCCGCGGCGGTACCTCGGCGTGGACGGTGCGCGTGACCAGGCCGTCGCGCTCGAGCTGGCGCAGGGTCTGGGTGAGCATCTTCTGGGAGATGCCCTCGATCCTCCGGGTGATCTCGGAGAACCTCAGCGGGCCGTCCGCGATGGTGCCGACGACGAGCACCGTCCAGCGGTCGCCGATCAGGTCGAGCAGCCGGCGGCTGGGACACTCGCGGGCGTAGGGGTCGAAGGCCGGCCGGGTGATGGTCACCGCATCGTTCATTGGTTACCTCCAGGTGCCTTCTTGCTTGCGGTTAGTTGGTTACCTATCGTAAGTAGTGAAGTCACAGATGTGAAGTCCACCGGAAGGAACAGAAGAGATGGCACGGATCACCGTCCTCGGAGGCACCGGCTACGCAGGCGCCCACATCGTCGCCGAGGCCGCCGGCCGCGGTCACGAGGTGACGTCCTGGTCGCGCCACGAACCCGCGCAGCCCGTCGAAGGGGTGACCTACCGCACCGGTTCGGCTCTCGAGGACGGGACGCTGGCCGCCGTCGTCGAGGGCGCCGACGTGGTCGTCGAGACCCTGTCGCCGCGCGGCGAACTGGTCGGGAAGGTGCGCGAGCTCGCCGGCCAACTGGCCGACCTCGCCCAGCAGGCGGGGGTACGGCTCGGCGTGGTCGGCGGCGCCGGGTCGCTGCTGGTCGAGGCGGGGGGCCCGCGACTCGTCGACACCGACGCCTTCGCCGAGGAGTACCGTCCGGAGGCGCTGCAACTGGCCGGGGTCCTGGACGACCTGCGCGCCCGCGAGGACTCCCTGGACTGGTTCTTCGTGAGTCCGGCCGTCGAGTTCGGCCCGTGGGCGGACGGCCCCCGCACCGGCGCCTACCGCACCGGTGACGACCTGGTGGTCGCCGACGCCGACGGCAGGTCGACGATCTCCGGTTCGGACTTCGCGGTCGCCTTCGTCGACGAGATCGAGGCCCCGAAGCACTCCCGCCGGCGCTTCACGGTCGCCTACTGACCGCCGCGGCACCGCCGGACCAGCCCGTGACGGGGAATCGGGACGGACCTGCGAACAGGAAAGGAACCGTCCCCTGAACGGGAACGGGGACGGACCTGCGAACGGGAAAGGAACCGTCCCCGAGCAGGCCCGCGTCGACCTGGGCGCGTTCCTCACCGGGGATCGAGGACGGCTAGGGTGACGGCGATGAGCGATCAGACCACCGTCCACATGTGGACCG
>NZ_JASGES010000121.1:0-13390 GCF_047606205.1 Propionicimonas sp.
GCGGTCAGCGCGGAGAAGGTGGGGGTCAGGCTGAAGGCGAGCAGGAGTGAGCTGAGGCCGCCCGCGATGACGACGGGAAGTGCGACGCCGCGCTTCTTGCGCGCAGGCTTGTACGAATCGGACATGGCAGAAAATTCCCCTAAATCGATGGATGAGTGGCACTCCCTGGGCGGCTAAGGACCCCTCCCGCAACCGCTTGCAGTTCTTGTCGTGATGAATCATGTCGTATGGGCCAGTCCCGTGCGAGTCCCCGCGCAGGCGACACCCGGACGGGTATCGCTCTTCAGGGTGACAAGGCGTCCCGCGGCCCGGTGCCGGGCACCTCGGCGGGCACCGATAGGATCGTCGGCATGCCCAAGGTCCTCACCGAACTTCCTGTCGGCGAACGCATCGGTCTGGCGTTCTCCGGTGGTCTCGACACGTCCGTCGCCGTTGCCTGGATGCGCGAGAAGGGTGCCGTGCCGTGCACCTACACCGGGAACCTCGGCCAGTACGACGAGCCCGACATCGACTCCGTCCCGGGGCGTGCACTGGAGTACGGCGCGGAGCTGTCCCGCATGGTCGACTGCACTCCCGCCATGGTGGAGGAGGGCCTGGTCGCCCTCGTCTGCGGCGCGTTCCACATTCGCACCGGCGGCAGGACCTACTTCAACACCACACCGATCGGACGTGCCGTCACCGGCACCATGCTGGTCCGCGCCATGCGCGAGGACGACGTGTGGATCTGGGGCGACGGGTCCACCTACAAGGGCAACGACATCGAGCGGTTCTATCGCTACGGCCTGATGGCCAACCCGCAGCTGCGCATCTACAAGCCGTGGCTGGACGCCGACTTCGTCCGCGAACTGGGCGGGCGGGCGGAGATGAGCCAGTGGCTGGCCGAACGCGACCTGCCGTACCGCGATTCCAAGGAGAAGGCGTACTCGACCGACGCCAACATCTGGGGGGCCACCCACGAGGCCAAGGAGCTGGAGAATCTCGACGTCGGCATCGAGATCGTCGAGCCGATCATGGGCGTCCGGTTCTGGGACCCGGCTGTGGAGATCGCCACCGAGGACGTGACGGTCAGTTTCGAGCAGGGCCGCCCCGTGATGATCAACGGCCGCACCTTCGCGACCGCGGTCGACCTGGTCAGGGAGGCCAACGCGATCGGCGGACGCCATGGCCTCGGCATGAGCGACCAGATCGAGAACCGGATCATCGAGGCGAAGTCGCGCGGCATCTACGAGGCGCCGGGGATGGCGCTGCTGCACATCTGCTACGAGCGGCTGGTCACCGCGATCCACAACGAGGACACGTTCACCAATTACCAGCTGGAGGGGCGCAAGCTCGGCCGGCTGATGTACGAGGGCCGCTGGCTCGACCCGCAGTCGCTGATGATCCGCGAGTCGTTGCAGCGCTGGGTCGGCTCGGCGGTCACGGGCTCGGTGACGCTGCGGCTGCGCCGCGGCGACGACTGGTCGATCCTCGACACCGAGGGCCCGGCGCTGTCCTACCACCCGGAGAAGCTCTCGATGGAGCGGGTCGGTGACGCCGCGTTCGGCCCGACCGACCGGATCGGGCAGCTCACCATGCGCAACCTCGACATCGCCGACTCCCGGACCCGGCTCGAGCAGTACGCCCAGTTGGGCCTGGTCGGCGGCGAGGTGTCGGCCCTGGTCGGCCAGCTCGACTCCGGGCGCGCATCCCAGATCACGGCGGGCAACGCCACCGAGCCCGCGATCGAGGAGGCCCAGAACCTCTCCGGGATGGAGTCCGGCACCGACTGAACGGGGGTGTGGACCGAGTGAGGAACCGTCCCCCATTCGGTCCAGGCGCCCGTGGACCGAGTCGGGGACGGTTCCTCACTCGGTCCAGGTTCTGGGGGCGGGTGCGCGCCGCTGGGTCTGGCTCGACGAGCCCGCCCGTACCAGGCGTCCAGCCGGTCGCCCTACGGTGCCTGCTCCGGCTCGGTGACCTGGTTCGGGACGGCGCCGCCGTAGCGGCGGTCGCGGTGGGCGTAGAGCTCGATCGCACGCCACAGGTCGCGGCGGTCGAAGTCGGGCCACAGCCGGTCGAGGAAGACCATCTCGGCGTAGGCCGACTGCCACAGCAGGAAGTTCGACGTGCGCTGCTCGCCGGAGGAGCGGACGAACAGATCGACGTCGGGGATCTCCGGTTCGTCGAGGAAGCGGCGGAACCGTTCCTCGGTGAGCCGGGACGGGTCGAGGTCGCCCCGGACGGCGGCCTCGGCGACGGCACGTGCCGCGTCCACGATCTCGGCCCTGCCGCCGTAGTTCACGCAGAACTGGAGCGTGAGGACGTCGTTGCCCTCGCTCTGCGCCTCCGCCTCCTGCAGTTCCCTGATCACGCTGCGCCACAGCTTCGGCGTCCGGCCCGCCCACCGGATCCGGACGCCCATCGCGTCGAGCTGGTCCCTGCGCCGGTGGATGACATCGCGGTTGAACCCCATCAGCCAACGCACCTCGTCGGGGGACCGTCGCCAGTTCTCGGTGGAGAAGGCGTAGGCGGAGAGGTACTTCACGCCGATCTCGATCGCGCCTTCGATCACGTCGAACAGGGCGTCCTCGCCACGGGCATGGCCTTCGGTGCGGGGCAGGTTGCGTGCCTTCGCCCAGCGTCCGTTCCCGTCCATCACGATCGCGACGTGGCGGGGGAGCAGCCTGGCCTCGATCGCCGGGGGCTGCGCACCGGAGGGGTGCGGGATCGGCGGACGGAACTGCTTTCGCTGGGCCACGCCGGCAGCCTACCGGTGAGCCGCGCGATCGTTCGCGCAAGACTTGAGTCTCTCGGGCTCAACTCCTTGATCCGTGACCGGATCGAGCGCACACTGGTATTGGCACTCGGCAACAGAGAGTGCTAACGAGTTGAGAGGAGCAACCAAGAGATGGCACGAGCATTCGATCCCTTCCGCGACATGGATCGCTGGTTCTCCGACGTCGCCAGGACGCCGGCCAGCGCCGCCATGCCGATGGACCTCTACCGCGACGCGGACGTCTTCGTCGCGCGCGTGGACCTGCCCGGCGTCGACCCGGCCTCGATCGACGTGGATGTCGACGACCGCACGCTGACCGTCCGTGCCGAACGGAAGGCCGAGGCGGCCGATGACCAGAAGTGGCTGGTCAGGGAGCGCCCGGCCGGGACGTTCGCGCGCCAGCTGACCCTCGGCTACGGCGTCGCCCTGGACAGGATCGCCGCCGAGTACCGGGACGGCGTGCTGGAACTGCGGATCCCGGTCGCGGACGAGGCGCGCCCGCGCAAGATCAGCGTGGTGCACGGCGGGACGCCGACGGCGATCGAGGGTTCGGTCGAGGCCTGATCGCCGACGCGGGTCGGCCGTCACCGGGATGTCCCGGTGGCGGCCGGCTCACGTGAAGGGGAGCGACGCCCTGCTGAGCCGGTTCAGTTGGCTGCGGGTGAGCTTGAGGCCGGAGAAGGCGACCAGGGGCGCGACCTGTTCGGCCGAACTCGCGGACGCGATCGGCGCGGTCACCCCCGGTTGGTGGCCGACCCACGCGAGCGCGACGGTGGCCGGCTCGACACCCAGCTCGTCGGCGACGGCGACCACGGCGTCCAGGACGTCGAAGCCGGCGTCGGTGGCATACGAACGCACCCGGCCCGCGCGCGGGCCGTGGACCTGCTCGCCGCGCGCGTACTTGCCGGTGAGGAAGCCGGCGGCCAACCCGTAGTACGGGATGATCGCGAGGTGGTGCTGCGCGCACAGTGCGGCCAGGCCGGACGTCTCCACCTCGGCCCTGTGCACCAGGTTGTACTGCGGCTGGACGGCTACGGGGAGCGCGAGACCCTCCTTCGTGGCCACGTCGATCACCTCGGCGACCCGCTCCGTGGTGAAGTTCGAGAGGCCGTAGTGCCGGACCGCACCGGTGCGGATGAGTTGGTCGAACGCGCCCAGCCACTCCGCCGTCGGCACGTGGGGGTCGTCCTCGTGGGCGTAGTACAGGTCGATGGTCTCGACGCCGAGGCGCCGCCGCGAGCCGTCGAGGCAGATCCGGATGTTGGCAGGACGCAGACCCCGGTGGACGGGGTGCTTGGCGACCTTGGTGGCGACCACCACCCTGTCCCGGTTGCCGCGGTGCCGGAGCCAGCCACCGATCACGCTCTCGGACTCCCCGCCCCTGTGCCCCGGCACCCAGGTCGAGTACGCGTCCGCGGTGTCGATGAAGTTCCCGCCCGCGTCGGTGAACGCGTCGAGGATGGCCTCGGAGCTGGCCGCGTCGGCCGTCCAGCCGAACACGTTCCCGCCGAGGCAGAGCGGAGACACTCTCAACGTTGAGATGCGGTGCATGGCCTCAGCCTAGGGTGACAACGCGAAGTCCACGCTCAGATGCACGGACAGCTCGGTCGTGGCGCTCAGTTCGATGCCCAGGTCGAGAGGCGCGGACGCCCCCCGCGCGGACGCGGCCATCATCGGGGCGGGGATCGCCCGGTCCATCCGGGCCGGCATGCTCCAGGAGTCCGAGGCCTCCAGGATCCCGGTGACCTCCAGTCCCGCCGCCGCGGCGACGGCGTCCGCCTTCCGGCGCGCCATCGTCATCGCCGTGGCCGTGACCCCGACGCTAGCCTCGAACTCTTCGTACACCCATTCGACCTGGTCCACGGACAGGCCCCCGCGGTCGGCCAGCACGCCGAGGACGTCGGGAAGCCGCTCCGTCGCCACGGCGACGACCAGACCGAGTTCCACGCTCTGAGTGCGCAGCAGCTTGGCGTCGCTCGTGGCCAGGCGCACTCCGGTGACCTCCACCGCGTCCTCGGGCACCCCGTGCCCGGCCAGCTCGGCCACCAGTTCGCGGACCAGCGCCGCCTTGCGAGCGGCCACGCCTGCGGTCAGCGTGGCCTGGCCGCTCACGGTTGCGTGGACCCGGGCCGAACGGGCCGGTATCCGCACGGTGTGGTCGACGTTGATCCGAAGGGTTCCCATTGCGCGAGCCTAGGCCGTGGCCGGCCCGTGCGGAACACCTCCCGAGGCGTACCGCCGGCCGTCAGGTGTGCTCGACCGCCGCGCGCTCGACGGCCAGTCCGGTGCTGAACCGCTCGACGTACGCCTCGAAGCCGGCGACGTCGGACGGGTCGGGCGCCACCGTCTCCAGCGCCGCCCCGGCGAAGACCGAACCGGTCAGGTAGTCGGCGAGCGTCTGGCCCTCGGTGCGGTCCCGCGCGTAGGCGGCGAGGAGCGCGATGCCCCACGCGCCGCCCTCGCCGGCGATGTCGCCGACGGAGACCGGCGCGTTCACCGCCGCCGCCAGGTAGCGCTGGGCGACGCCCCGGGTCCTGAACAGGCCGCCGTGGGCGAACAGCGCATCCAGCCCGACGGCTTCGTCCCTGAGCAGGATGTTCATGCCGATCCGCAGGCTGGCGAGCGCGGCGAACAGCTGGGCGCGCATGAAGTTCGCGAGCGTGAGCTGCGAGTCCGGCGTCCGGACGAACAGCGGACGGCCCTCCTCCAGCCCGGTGATGTGCTCGCCGGAGAGGTAGTTGTAGGCGAGCAGGCCGCCGGCGTCCGGGTCGCCGTCGAGCGAGGCGCGGAACAGGGTCTCGAAGACCCGGCCCGTGTCGGCGGTGGCGCCGATCCGTCCGGCGAAGTCGCCGAACAGGGCGGCCCAGGCGTTCAGCTCGCTGGCGCCGTTGTTGCAGTGCACCATCGCCACCAGGTCCCCCGACGGGGTGGTGACCAGGTCCAGTTCCGGGTGCATGCGGGTGAGTTCGTGCTCGAGCACGACCATGGCGAAGATGGACGTGCCCGCGCTCACGTTGCCCGTGCGGGGCGCCACCGAGTTGGTGGCCACCATCCCGGTGCCCGCGTCGCCCTCGGGGGGGCAGAACGGGACACCCGCCTGGAGGATGCCGGACGGGTCGATCAGCGCTGCACCGGTGGGGGTGAGCGCTCCGGCCGGCTGCCCAGCGGCGCGCACGGCCGGCAGGATGTCGGCCAGGTTGCAGGCGAAGCCGGCCTCGGCGACGAGGTCGTCGAACCGGGCCACCATGGTGGCGTTGTAGTCGCCGGTCGAGGTGTCGATGGGGAACATGCCGGACGCGTCGCCGACACCGAGCACGCGCTCTCCGGTGAGCTGGGCGTGGACGTAGCCGGCGAGGGTGTTGATGGTGGCGATCCGGGCCACGTGCTCCTCGCCGTTGAGGATCGCCTGGTACAGGTGTGCGATCGACCAACGCTGCGGGATGTTGTAGCCGAGGACGGCGCTGAGCTCCTCGCTGGCCGGGCCGGTGATGGTGTTGCGCCAGGTGCGGAAGGGCACCAGGAGCTGGTCGTCGGCGTCGAAGGCGAGGTAGCCGTGCATCATCGCCGACACCCCCATCGCGCCGACCGTGCGCAGTTCCACCCCGTACCGCGACCGCACGTCGTCGGCCAGCGAGCGGAAGGCGTCCCTCAGCCCGTTCCAGACGGCGTCCAGCGAGTAGGTCCAGACCCGGGCGACGAACTGGTTCTCCCAGTCGTGGCCCCCCGTCGCGACCGGCTTGTTGTCCGGACCGGTCAGCACGGCCTTGATCCTCGTCGAGCCGAACTCGATGCCCAGCGCCGTGCGTCCCTCCGCAATGGCGGCGCGGATGTCCTCGATCATCGTTGATCCCTTCCTCGAGCGGTCGCCGCGACGATGTCCCGCGTTCCTGACCCGTCCACCGTCATCATGGCAGGCCGGTGTGTGCGCTAACAACGGCGCGCCGGATCGTTCTGCCCCGCTCCGGCGGCGGCCCGGGGGAGAATGGTCGCGTGCCGACCTACCGTGACGAGGCGGTCGTGCTCCGTACCCACAAGCTGGGCGAGGCCGACCGGATCATCACCATGCTCTCTCGTCGCAACGGGAAGGTCCGGGCGGTCGCCAGGGGCGTGCGGAGGACGTCGTCGAAGTTCGGCGCCCGGCTGGAACCGTTCAGTCACGTCGACCTCCAGTTCGCCACGGGTCGTTCGCTGGACGTGATCACCCAGGCCGTCACGCTGCACGCGTACTCCGAGCCGCTCGCGCACGACTACGAGCGCTACACCACCGGGCAGGTCATGATCGAGACCGCCGACCGGCTGGTCACCGAGGAGCGCGAACCGGCGCTGCAGCAGTTCCAACTGCTGGTGGGGGCACTGCACGCGCTGACGGCGGGCACGGCCGACGGACCGAGGCCGCCCGCGATGGTGATGGACGCCTATCTGCTGCGCTCGGTGGCGCTCGCCGGGTACGCCCCGACGCTCACCGACTGCGCGCGGTGTGGCGCCGTCGGGCCGCACGAGGCGTTCTCGCCCCAGCTCGGCGGGATGGTGTGCCGCCGGTGCCGGCCGCCGGGCTCCGCGCACCCCGCCCCCGCGACCGTGGCCTACCTCGCCGCGCTGCTCACCGGGGACTGGCCCGGAACGCGGGGGATCGGTGATGTCACCCTCCGGCAGGGCAGCGGGCTGGTCGCGGCGTTCATCGGCTGGCACCTGGATCGTGGGCTCCGTTCGCTGGGTCACCTCGAGCGGTCCCGCGTCCCGGACTGACCTGGGCGCACGTCGTCGACGACACTTGCCACCGGGGCGCCGCACGTGCTGTGATACCGGTAACATCAGGGAGTCGGCGGCATCGGTGCCGCGAAACCCCGCACTCACAGTGAGGTGATGGATCCAGTGCGAACCACAGCGCGACGGCCTGTCTCCGCCTTCGGGCGAGCACGGGGCGCACGATGAGCGGCGTGCCGGCGGAACTCCGGCAGGTCGTCGACGAGCTCAAGGCCGAGGTTGCGGCGCTCCATGCGGAGCTGCCGCGGAACAACCTGGTGGTCTGGACCGCCGGCAACGTGTCCGCCCGGGTGCCGGGTGCGGACCTGCTGGTGATCAAACCCTCCGGGGTGTCCTACGACGAGCTCTCCCCGGACGCGATGGTGGTCTGCGACTTCGCGGCGAACCTGGTCGAGGGGGAGCGCAACCCGTCCTCGGACACGGCGGCGCACGCCTACGTGTACGCGCACATGCCCGAGGTCGGCGGAGTGGTGCACACCCACTCCGACTACGCCACCGCGTGGGCGGCCCGTCGTGAGCCGATCCCGTGCGTGCTCACCATGATCGGCGACGAGTTCGGCGGGGAGATCCCGGTGGGTCCGTTCGCCCTGATCGGCGACGACTCGATCGGTCGCGGGATCGTCGAGACCCTGCGGTCCAGCCGGTCGCCCGCCGTGCTGATGGCCAACCACGGGCCCTTCACGATCGGAGCCAGCGCGAGGGCTGCCGTGAAGGCGGCGGTGATGGTCGAGGACGTCGCGCGCACCGTCCACCTCGCCCGCCAGCTGGGGGAACCGGTGCCCATCCCGCAGCAGGACGTCGACCGCCTGTTCTACCGCTACCAGAACATCTACGGACAAGGAAGTGCCCAATGAGCAAGCAGATCTGGTTCCTGACCGGCAGCCAGGGCCTGTACGGCGACGACGTGCTGCGACAGGTGCGTGACCAGTCCGCACAGATCTCCGGGGCGCTCGCCGCGTCCGGACAGGTTCCGGCGGAGATCGTCGCCAAGCCGGTGCTCACCGACGCGTCCGCCATCCGTCGGGTGATGCTGGACGCCAACGCCGACGACGACTGCGTGGGCGTGATCGCCTGGATGCACACCTTCAGCCCGGCGAAGATGTGGATCGGCGGCATGGACGCGCTGGCCAAGCCGTTCCTGCACCTGCACACGCAGGTCAACGTGGACCTGCCGTGGGCCAGTATCGACATGGACTTCATGAACCTGAACCAGGCCGCGCACGGCGACCGCGAGTTCGCGTTCATCGCGACCCGTCTCGGCGTCCCCCGCAAGACCGTGGCCGGCCACGTCTCCGATCCCCGCGTGGTGGCGAGGGTGGGCGTGTGGGCACGCGCTGCGCTGGCTCGCGCCGAGGTGCGCACGCTGAAGCTGGTTCGCTTCGGCGACAACATGCGCAATGTCGCGGTCACCGAGGGCGACAAGGTCGAGGCCGAGCGCCGGTTCGGCGTCTCGGTGAACACCTGGGGCGTGAACGACCTGGTCGCGGTCGTCGACGCGGTCGCGGAGAGCGAGATCGACGCACTGATCGAGCAGTACCTGGATCTCTACGATGTGGCTCCCGAGTTGCGCCCCGGTGCCGATCGGCACGATTCGCTGCGCTACGGCGCCCGCATCGAGGCTGCCCTGCGCACGTTCGTCGTCGACGGCGGCTACGGCGCGTTCACCACGAACTTCGAGGACCTCGGCGGGCTGCGCCAGCTTCCGGGCCTGGGCGTCCAGCGGCTCGAGGCGGAGGGCATCGGCTTCGCCGGCGAGGGCGACTGGAAGACCGCGGTCCTGGGCCGGACGCTCGGCGTCATGGCCGCCGGCCTGCCCGGCGGCACCTCGTTCATGGAGGACTACACCTACCACCTGGAGCCCGGCAACGAACTGAGCCTTGGCGCGCACATGCTCGAGGTCAGCCCGTCCATCGCGCTCGGCAAGCCGCGGATCGAGATCCACCCGCTCGGCATCGGCGACCGGGAGGACCCGGTCCGGATGGTGTTCGACGCCGCTCCGGGGGCGGGCGTCACGCTCGGCCTGTGCGACCTGGGCGACCGGTTCCGCATGGTGGCGAACGAGATCGAGGTCGTCGCGCCGCTGGCCGAGATGCCCAAGCTGCCGGTGGCGCGCGCTGTCTGGAGGGCCAAGCCCGACTTCACCACATCGACGGAGTGCTGGCTGACCGCGGGCGGTCCGCACCACACCGTCCTGTCCACCGCGCTCACCGCGGAGCACCTGAGCGACCTGTCGGAGATGCTGGGGGTCGAGCTCGCCCTGATCGGCGAGGGCACGACGACCAGCCAATTCATCAAGGAGCTGCGCTGGACGAACGCCTACCACCGACTGGCGATGGGCTTCTAGGGCTCAGAACCTCTCGTCTCCAGGGCCCCGGGCGGTTGTCGCCCGGGGTCATGCCGTCTCCGGGCGGCTCAGGCCGGATCAGCGATGATGACCTCGGAGATCGCCGACTCGAGGGCCGCCCGGATCTCCGCACTGGCACCGTGGTCCATCACGATGGTATCGGCACGACTCAGTGGCGCCATCGACACCAGGCCGATCACTCCCCACTTGGTGTGGTCGGCGACCACGACGAGATGCTGCGCCGCGTCGATGAGGTAGCGGTTGGTGTCCGCTTCGAGGAGGTTCGGGCAGGTGAAGCCGACCCGCTCCTCGATGCCGTGCACGCCGAGGAAGACGAGATCGAGGTTCAGGCCGGTGAGCGAGCGCACGGCCAGCTCTCCCACCAGCGCGTCGGAGGGAGTCCGCTGCCCGCCGGTGAGCAGCACCGTCCGGTCGGGGCGAGGGCTCTCGCGGAAGACCTGCGCGACCGGGATGGAGTTGGTGATCACCGTCAGGTCCTCCACCTCGAGCAGATAGCGGGCGAGCGTCGCCGTGGTCGTCCCGGCCGACAGTCCGATGGTCTGGCCGCGACTGACCAGGGTCGCCGCCACGGTCGCGATGGCGTGCTTCGCCGCCTCCATCTCGCCGCGCTTCGCGTCGAAGCCCGGCTCGTGCCTGCTGTCGCTCCGGCGCGCCTTCGCTCCGCCGTGCACACGCGAGATGAGTCCCTGGCGGTCGAGCTCGACGAGGTCGCGGCGCACCGTCATGTCCGAGACCTGGAAGGTCCGGGTCAGGTCGCTCACGCGCACCCAGCCCTTCTCCGCGACCAGGTCAAGGATCGACTGTTGTCGGTCCGCAGCCAGAAGGCCGTCTCTGTTCACGTGAGCGATCCTGCCAGATCGACCGAATTTGTCACCACTTGATGAGTGATTTCGTTCGAAAGGGACCCGGCCGTTCGCCCCGGGTGTTCCCGGGCGCGTGCTCGGCGGGCGGCGACCTGCCTGGCCGACCCGGCCCGAAGGGCCGACGGCTCGGCCGAGCCGAGAACTGGTTCAGAAAACGCCTGTGACGAGCAGAGATGATGGGCCGGAAGCCGTCCGTCCGCCGCTCTGGGCGCCTTCCCACAGGTGGCCCAAAGCTCGCTCTCATGATCCCGACAAGTTGCCCACAAGTTGCCCGGAACGGGTTGACAGTGCCTCTTTCGGCCGCCGAGAGTGTGCGCATCGCAATGTGCGAATGCGTTTGGTTCATGTTCGGACCTGAGCGTTCGACTCAGAGAGGAGTCACTCTTGATGCTACGCAAACTGACCGTCCTGGCGGTGGGCGCGAGCCTGGCCATCGGGCTGCCCGCGCTGTCGGTGGCCGTCGCGCCGACGGCGACGGCGCTCGACAACGGCCTGGCTCTCACCCCTCCGATGGGCTGGAACGACTGGAACTCGTTCGGGTGCGACATCAACGAGCAGGACGTCATCGACACGATCGACCTGTTCGTCTCCACCGGCCTGCGGGACGCGGGCTACACCTACATCAACATCGACGACTGCTGGGCGGAGTCGTCGCGCAACGAGGCGGGCGAACTCGTCCCGAACGCCGAGGACTTCCCGGACGGCATCGCCTACCTGGCCGACTACGCCCACGCGAAGGGCCTCAAGCTGGGCATCTACTCCAGCGCGGGCGACACGACCTGCCAGCGCGTGCAGCCGGGCTCGCTCGGTCATGAGCTGACCGACGCCCGCACCTTCGTCTCCTGGGGCATCGACTACCTCAAGTACGACAACTGCGGCACCAAGGACGGGTACGAGGAGACCCAGGCGTCCTACATCGCGCGCTACCAGGTGATGGCCGACGCCATCGCGCAGGTCAAGGAGGAGACCGGGAAGTCGCTGCTCTACAGCATCTGCGAGTGGGGCAACTACGAGCCGTGGACCTGGGCGGGCGAGCAGGGCAACCTGTGGCGGACCACCTTCGACATCTCCGACACCTACTCCAGCATGCTGGGCATCTTCAAGGACAACGTCCAGCTCGCGCAGTACGCGGAGCCAGGGGCGTGGAACGACCCGGACATGCTTCAGGTCGGCAACGGTGGCATGACCAACGAGGAGTACCGCACCCACTTCAGCCTGTGGGCGATGATGGCGGCTCCGCTGCTGATCGGCACCGACCTGCGCGAGGCCGATGACGACACGATGGACATCTTCCTCAACACCGATGTCATCGCCGTCGACCAGGACACCCTCGGCAAGCAGGCCACCCTGATCAGCGAGAGCAACGGGCTGTACGTCCTGGCCAAGCCGCTGTCGAACGGTGACGTGGCGGTCGCGCTGTTCAACTCCGGCGCCAAGGCGCGGACGATCTCGACGACCACCACCGCCGTCGGCGCGGCCAGCAGCAAGAACTACAAGCTCACCGACCTGTGGTCGAAGGAGGCGACCGCCACGACGAAGAACATCAGCGCGTACGTGGCCGGGCACCAGACCGTCGTCTACCGGGTGTCGGCCACCTCGCAGGTGAGGCCGTCGACCACGTTGTCGATCAAGGCATCCTCGGAGTCGGTCAAGGCCGGCGGCAAGACCAGGATCACCGTCACGCTGAAGAACAACAGCAACGCCAAGCTGACCCGTGCGTCCGTCAAGCTCGCCCGCCCGGACGGCTGGAAGCAGCTGAGCCGGAACTCCGGCAGGACCACGATCGCCAAGGGCTCGAAGTCCACCACGACTTTCCTGGTGAAGGCGCCGAAGGCGACCACGCCGATCAACGCGGCATCCTTCACTGCGACGTCGTCGTTCAGGTCCGGCGGCATCACCTACACCGGTTCGGCGGCGCTGGAGCTGTCCAGCTACAAGCCGGTGAGCAGCACGTTCAGGCTCGCCGACACCACGTCCAGCGATGATGCGGTGTTCGGGCAGCTCGGATCCGCGATCCAGGTCCAGGCGGCCGGTTCCGGCGTCGGCCCGGCGACGAGCAGTTTCACCGGCACGACTGCCGCGTCCGACGAGTACGGCGCCGTCTACCGCAGGAAGTCGGTCGACGCGGACGACACCGTGCAGGTCACCGTCACGACGGTGGGTGGCACGGGCTCGGCCGATCGCACCGGCGTCATGGTGCGCAACGACATGGACGGGGGCCCGGTCGGCGTCGCCCTCTACGTCAACGGGCAGAACAGCGTCTCGATGGTCTACAGCACCGAGGCCGGTACCGAGTACACGGCGAGCTACCCGGTGAGCCAGCGGCCCGGCCCCGGCGGGGGCGGGGTGAGCGTGACCCTTCCGGTCACGCTGAAGCTGGAGCGCAGCGGCTCGACCTTCATCGGCTACTACTCCACAGACGCAGGGGCGACGTTCACCCGGATCGGCGGCGACGACGGCTCGGTGACCATCCCTGATGCGGCCGTGGTGAAGAAGATGGACGGCGGCGTGTTCCACACCTCCGGGTCCGGTGCGGCGGCGACCACCGCGGAGGTGACCGGCCTGGTCGTGAGCTGAGCGTCCCGTCCAGGGACACGGCGGTGGGGGGCGGGCGGCCACGGCGCCCCCCCCCCCCCCCCCCCC
>NZ_JASGES010000122.1:0-2711 GCF_047606205.1 Propionicimonas sp.
GGATCTGCTGGTCCGCCGGCTGAGCACCCTGCTGGGCCGGGGCGCCCTGAGCCGGGGCCTGCTGGGCCTGGGGAGCCGGAGCAGCCGCCGGAGCCTTGGGGGCAGCCTTCGGAGCGGCCTTCGGCGCCGCCTTGGGCGCGCCCGGGGCCGGCGCGGGGGTCTGCGCTTCAGCGGCGAACGGAACGGCCAATGCCGTGGCCGTCAACAGGGCGAGAAGTCGCCCGCGCGGCCGAACCGACGCGGCCAAGTAACGGAAATTCATTGCGGAAAACCCTTTCTGAACGGGAAGTGCCCGAACCGCTCGAAGCGCCGAACCTAGCCGCTTGGCGCGGCTCTCTCCCCGTCAATTGAGGCGGATAAGTGACGGGCCCGACGCTCTTACGCGATTGCCCGCCTTCTTAGCGTGGCCGACGAAAAGATCAATGCCGACAACCGGCTTTGACCGCGTCTTGAACCGCTCCCGGGCCTGCGCCCGGTGAAATTCCCTGTGATAGGATCGAGGTCCGCCGGTCCTCGAATCAGCATGTGCCGATGTTCATGTTCCAGCGCCTTATCGAGGGCCCCGCCGTCCGCCTCTGCCTCCTCGCCTTCGTCCTGGCCACGGGGCTACAGGCAGGCCCCGCGCGCGCCGAGGAAGCCCACGCCATTGCGATGCACGGCAAGCCGGCAATGCCGGCCGGCTTCACGCACATGCCCTATGCCAATCCCGATGCCCCCAAGGGCGGACGGCTGACCTGGGGCATTCTCGGCACCTTCGACAGCCTCAATCCCCTGATCGTGAAGGGACTGGCCGTCCAGCAGATGCGGAACTACGTGGTCGAGAGCCTGCTCGCGCGCGGCTATGACGAGCCGTTCACGCTCTACGGGCTCCTGGCGCGGTCCGTCGAGACCGACGACGAGCGCAGCTATGTCACGTTCCGCCTGGATCCCCGCGCCCGCTTCTCCGACGGCAAGCCGGTGCTCGCCGAGGACGTCCTGTTCTCGTGGCAGCTCCTGCGCGACCACGGCCGGCCCAACCACCGGCAGTACTACGCCAAGGTCGCCAAGGCCGAGATGCTCGACCCCCTCGCCGTCCGCTTCGACCTTGCCGGCGCCAACGACCGCGAATTGCCGCTGATCCTCGGCCTGATGCCGATCCTGCCGAAACACGCGGTCGACGTCGCCAGCTTCGAGGAGACCACGATGACCGGGCCGATCGGTTCGGGCCCCTACCGGGTCACGGCGGTGAAGCCCGGCGCCAGCGTGACGCTGACCCGCAATCCCGACTATTGGGGACGCGACCTCCCGATCAATCGCGGCCTCTACAATTTCGACGAGATCAGGCTCGACTATTTCCGCGAGGCCAACGGCCAGTTCGAGGCCTTCAAGCGCGGCCTCTATGATTTCCGTGTCGAGAACGAGCCGCTGCGCTGGCACGACGGCTACGATTTTCCGGCAGCGAAAAGCGGCGAAGTGATCCGCGACACCGTCAAGCCCGGCGTGCCGCAGCCCTCGGAATTCCTGGTGTTCAACACGAGGCGCCCCGTCTTCGCCGACATTCGTGTGCGCCGGGCACTGACGCTGCTGTTCGATTTCGAATTGGTCAACCGCAACTATTTCTTCGGCCTCTATTCGCGCGTGGCCGGTTATTTCGCCGGCTCGGACCTGTCGGCCTACGGCCGGCCCGCGGATGCCCGCGAACGCGAGCTGCTCAAGCCGTTCGCCGCGAAAATACCGCCCGACATCATGGACGGCAGCTACCGGCTGCCGGTGACCGACGGCTCGGGCCGCGACCGGACGACGCTGCGCGCCGCGCTCAAGCTGCTGTCGGAGGCCGGCTATGACCTCGACGGCACCGTGCTGCGCAACCGCGCGACAAGGGCCCCGCTCACCTTCGAGATGCTGGTGACGACGCGCGACCAGGAGCGCATCGCGCTCGCCTTCCAGCGCGATCTGAAGCGGGCCGGAATCGAACCGACCGTACGCTCGGTCGACCCCGTGCAATTCGACCAGCGCCGCCTCGCCTACGAATTCGACATGATCCAGAACCGCTGGGATCAATCGCTCTCGCCGGGCAACGAGCAATATTTCTACTGGGGCAGCGCAGCCGCCGACAGTCCGGGCACCCGCAACTACATGGGGGCCAGGGATCCGGCGGTCGATGCCATGATCGCCGCCCTGCTCGAGGCCCGTGATCATGCGGGCTTCGTCTCGGCGGTGCGCGCGCTCGACCGGGCACTGGTCGCGGGCTTCTACACAATCCCGCTGTTTAACGTATCCGAGCAATGGATCGCGCGCTGGAATCGGATAGAACGACCGAAGGCGACCGCGCTGTCCGGCTACCTGCCGGAGACATGGTGGTCCAAGGGTGAGCCTCAAGCGAAGTGATGCCGTGAACCAGTCAGCCGTATCGCCAACGCTCGACACGCTGTTCCAGCGCACGCTGTCCCGGCAACCGCACGCGCCGGCCCTGATCGACCCCATCAACAAGACGCGCGTGACCGGGCACCAGCCGCGGCGGCTGACCTATGCCGAGGCCGACACCGCGATCGAAGCGCTGTCGGCGCACTTCGTCGAATCGGGACTGCCGGCCAACTCCGTCATTGCGCTTCAGCTGCCGAACACGGTCGAGTTCGTGCTGACGGTGCTCGCCGCGCACCGGGCCGGCCTCGTGGTGGCCGTGCTGCCGCTGTTGTGGCGGCATGCGGAACTGACCGCCGCGCTCAACCGCA
>NZ_JASGES010000123.1:0-9760 GCF_047606205.1 Propionicimonas sp.
CCGGCCTCGTGGCGCGCGGCCATCGAGGCCAGCCCGCTGGTCAGGATCGGCGCCGAGGGCGGCGGCGACCGGCCGCTCAGGCTGGCCGGCGACCTGCTCTACCTCGAGCGCTACTGGCAGGAGGAGTCGACGGTCGCCGGGGAGCTGTCGGCACGCCGGGCCCGGCCGGTGGCCGCCCCCGACGGCGACCGCCTGGCCGCGGCGGTCGCCGAACTGCTCACCGCCGACACCGACCCCGACCAGCGGCTCGCCGCCGTCGTCCCCGCCCTCACCGGCGTCACGGTGGTCGCCGGTGGACCGGGCACCGGCAAGACCCACACGCTGGCGCGGCTGCTCGGCGTCCTGCACCGAACGGCGACGAGCCCCCCTCGGATCGCCCTCGCCGCGCCGACCGGCAAGGCGGCGGTGCGCATGCGCGAGGCCCTCGCCCAGGCCGCCACCGGACTCCCGCCGGACCTCGCTGCGTCCCTGACCGGGCTCGAAGCGACCACCCTGCACCGGCTGCTGGGGTGGGTGCCCGAGGCGCGCAACCGCTTCCGCCACCATCGCGCCAACCCGCTGCCCCACGACGTGGTCGTGGTGGACGAGGCGTCGATGATCAGCGTGACCCTGATGGCGCGCCTGCTCGACGCGCTCCGTCCGGAGGCCAGGCTGGTCCTGGTCGGCGACCCCGACCAGCTCGCTCCGGTGGAGGCCGGGGCTGTCCTCGCCGACATCGTCGACGCCCCGACGGCTCCCGATGGCGATCTCGCCCGTGCGCTGTCCGGCCTCGGGCTCCCGGCCAGCGGCCCGGTCGTGCGGCTCACCCACAACCATCGCTCGGCGGCGGCCATCACCAACCTCGCCCGCGCGGTTCTGGCGGGCGACGAGGACGAGGCGCTGCGGCTGGCCTGTGCGGGGGCGGAGGAGGTCCGGTTCGCCGAGCACGCCGAGCAGACCGACCTCCGCGAGCTGGTCACCGGGTCCGGCCGGCGGCTGGTGGCCGCCGCCCGGGAGGGCAGGGTCGCGGACGCGTTGGCCGAGCTCGAGGCGCACCGGCTGCTCTGCGCACACCGCAGGGGCCCCTACGGGGTGGCGATGTGGTCGCGGCAGGTCGAAGAGTGGCTTCTCGGGGCCGTCGACGACTTCGATCCGACCGGCGCGTGGTATCCCGGGCAGCCGCTGCTGGTGACCCAGAACTCGCCCGAGCTCGGGCTGTTCAACGGAGACACGGGAGTGGTGGTGGCGACCGGCGGCCAGCTCCGCGTCCACTTCGCGCGCGGCGCACACCACTGGCAGACCGTCTCGCCCTTCCTGCTGGACGGCGTGCAGACGATTCACGCGATGACGGTTCACAAGGCTCAGGGCAGCCAGTTCGACCGCGTGACCGTGGTGCTTCCGACGCCCGACTCACCCCTGTTGACCAGGGAGTTGTTGTACACCGCGATCACCCGCGCGAAGGAGCAGGTGACACTGATCGGTTCACCCGACTCGCTCCGCCAGGCTGTTCGCCGCCAGGCCCAGCGGGCCTCCGGTCTGCGCGACCGGCTCGCCGCTGGTGGTTAGGACGCGCCGATCAATGTTGGTCCGAACGGGTCAGGCTGTTCCGAAGGGTGCCGCTGTTCGACCCGGTCAGGCTGCACGGAGCGGGTCAGGCTGTACGGAGCGGCGCCGTGCCCGGCCGGACGCGGCGCCGTCCGGACTCCGCCGGGGACGTCCTGCGGAGCCGCCGCCTGCAGCGGTGTCGGCCACCCGCCACGCCCTATGCTGCCCGGATGGACGCTGCGGAACCACTGGACTGGCGCGCGGTGCTCGCGCTGCTGGCCAATGCCGACGCTCGAGCCGCACTCGCAGAGCTCGCGGACACCACCAGGCTGGCCGAGAAGAGACGGCGGCTCGCGCTGGAACGATGGCAGCGCGCGGGTGTGGTGACCACGGACCCCGACGGGAACCTGGCCGTCGACGAGGCCCGGCTGCGTGCGACGGTGAACGCCGTGGCGACGAAACGACCCGCCGGGGTGGAGCGGTTCCTCGCCGCTGACGGCACCATCCAGGCCTACCCGTCCAGGGCGTCCGACCGGGCCGAGTTGCTCGAGCTGGTCGCCGGGCGCGCGATCGCCGCCGGGGAGGCCATCGGGGAACCCGAGCTCAACGAACGGCTCTCCGGGTTCACCGATGACGTGGCAACGCTACGACGCTTCCTGGTCGACGCCGGCTTCCTCCACCGCGACCCGGACGGCACCGGCTATCGCCGCTGAGCCCGGATCCACCCCGGACCTCGCCCCCCGCCCCGCCCGAACCGGGGACGGTTCCCCACCCGGACCACCTCCGCCGCCCGGACCCCGCCCCGCCCGGCCGAACCGGGGACGGTTCCCCACCCGGACCACCAGCGCCGCCCGGGACGTCGTCGCGTCTGTGGCGCGGTCGGCGCAGCCAGGGCGCCGGAGGGATCCCGCAGCAGGCGCAGAGGCGGGGGATTCGGACCGGGGCACGGTCCCGTCTCTCACCGCGGGCATGGTGGGGACATCGGGTGGCCGGATGGTCCACTTGGTGTGGACGGCCTTCGCCCGCCCCATCCCACGAAGGAGAACCGATGCCCGCCGCCGCGCCCGCGACCCTCACCCGCGCCCGGGTGGTCGCCGCCGTGATCGCGCTCTCGGCGGGCGGCTTCGGGATCGGGGTGACCGAGTTCGTGGCGATGGGGCTGCTGCCGTCCATGGCCCAGGACCTGCTGCCCGCGCAGTGGGCCGCCTCCCCCGCGGTCGCCACCGCGACCGCCGGGCATCTCATCTCGGCCTACGCCCTCGGCGTGGTGGTCGGCGCGCCCGTCCTCGCGGCGCTCGGCGCGAGGACGCCACGCAAGAGGCTCCTGGTCGGGTTCCTCATCGGTTTCGTCATCGCCACCTTTCTCGCCGCCGTCCTGCCGACCTTCGGCCTCGTCCTGGCGGCGCGTTTCGTCGCGGGACTGCCGCACGGCGCCTACTTCGGGATCGCGTCGGTGGTCGCCTCCGACCTGCTCGGGCCCGGCAACAAGGGCAGGGCCGGCTCCTTCATCCTCGCCGGGCTCACCATCGCGAACATCGTTGGCGTCCCGACGATCACCTGGGTCGGGCAGGTGGCGGGATGGCGGATCGCGTACACGATGGTCGCCGCCGTCTTCGCGGTCGCCCTGTGCGCAGTCGCGTGGCTGGTGCCGCACCAGCCGCCCGGCCGCACCGCGAGCGTCCGCGGGGAACTCGGCGCGTTCCGGAACGTCCAGGTCTGGGTCGCGATCGGGATCGGCGCGATCGGCACCGGCGGGTTCTTCGCGGTCTACTCCTACGTCTCGCCCCTGGTCACGGGCAGCGCGGGCATGGACGTCGCGGCGGTGCCGTGGGCGCTGGTCACCACAGGGGTGGGCATGACGATCGGCAACCTGCTCGGCGGCTGGCTTGCCGACCGCGGCACCGGCCGGGCCATTCTCATTCTCGGCGTGTCCTCCGCGGTCACGCTGACCCTGATCGGGCTCCTGGCCCGCACGCCGGTCGGTGTCTTCGCCACCCTCCTGCTGCTGGGGGTGACCAGTATGGCGCTCGCTCCCACGGTGCAGGCCAGGCTGATGCACGCCGCCCGCGAGGCAGAGGGGCTGGGCGCGTCGCTCAACCACGCGGCGATGAACATCGGGAACGCGCTCGGCGCCTACCTCGGTGGGGTCGCGCTCGCCACGACGGGCGACGCGCGCAACACGGCGTGGGTCGGGCTCGCGCTGTGCGTCCTGGGCGTCGGACTCACCGTTGTCGGCGTGCGCCTGGAACGCAGCCACCCGGTCGACCGGCGCTGAGCCGACCGCCTTCTCCCCGGGCTACGTCCGCGGGCTCGGCGTGGTGAGGGTGCCGGCCAGCCAGGCCTCGATCATGCGCCGGGCGATGGACGTGTGCGGCGGCAGCACGATCTCTCCGGACGCCATGGCCGACCTCAACTCCGGGACATCGAACCAGCGGGCGGTCTCGATCTCGCCCTCGGCGGCGGTGAAGGCGGTGCCCAGGGCGCGCGCGGAGAAGCCGACCATCAGCGAACGCGGGAACGGCCACGGCTGCGAGCCGAGGTAGGTGACCTTCCCGAGATCGAGGGCGACCTCCTCGGCCATCTCGCGGTGGACGGCCTGTTCAAGGGACTCCCCGACCTCGACGAAGCCGGCGAACACCGACACCCGGCCCGGCGCCCAGGACGGCTGGCGGCCCAGCAGCAGGCGGTCGTCCCCGTCGAGGATGGCGACGATCACGGCCGGGTCGGTACGCGGGTACTGTTCCCTGCCGCAGACCTCGCACAGCCGCGCCTGGCCGCCGGACACCACTCTCGTCGCCGACCCGCACCGTGGGCAGAAGGCACTGGTGGCGTGCCACGTGGCCAGGCCGACCCCGGTGAACGCGACCTGGAGGTCGGCCGCCGCCAGCCCGTCCATGATCGATCGCAGCGAGGTCAGCCCGTGCTCCCCCCCTTGCGCGAACCAGGCCCGCCCTCCGACCAGCCCCAGCAGGAAGTGACGCTCCGGGTCGAACCTCCCCGACGTCGGGCGCGGGTCGAGGCCTCCCTCAGGGGCGACAGCGACTGCCGCGTCCCCCACGGTCAGGACCAGCGAGGCGGGTTGCGCCCACAACGCCTCCACCCACGCCGGATCGGTGCGCCGTTCCTCCACCCTGTCGAGGGTGCTCGGGTTCAGCCAGTCGCTCACGGCGACAGGCTAACCGACCCGGGCAGCCGCTCCAGCAGTGCTTCCAGCGACGCCCGGTCGGGCAGGCGGGGCGGACGCACCACCTCGGCGGTGTGCAGGTCGTAGAACACCGCGTCGACCCCGTCGACCGGCAGCCCGTGCAGCTCGGCCCAGGCCAGCCGGTAGCACGCCAGCTGGAGAGGGTCGGAGCGCCGGGCGTCCCCGGTCTTCCAGTCCACCACCTGCGGCCGTCCGTCCGGGCCGGAGAACACCGCGTCGATGCGGCCGCGGACCAGCCGGCCGGCCAGGACGAGCGTGAACGGCGTCTCGATCGCCTCGGGCACGAGGCTCGCATAGGGCCCGTTCTCGAACCCGGCCCGGAGCTGCTCGAAGTCCGCGCCGGCCACCTCAGTGTCGTCCCCGTCGAGCAGGGGTGCCTGGCTCCGGAAGCGCTGCTCCAGCCATTCATGGAAACCGATCCCCCACCGCTGGGCCTCGCTGACCAGCCGCGGCATCGGACGTCGCAGCTCGTCGGCGAAGCGCACCGGGTCGCGGGCGAGGCGGCCCAGCCCGGTCACCGAGAGGTAGTCGGGCAGCCGCGCACCGTTCCGCTCCCTGGCCGCCTGCTGCTCTGCGGCGACCAGCACGTCGCTGCGTCGGCGCCACGCAGCAACCAACTCCGCCTCATCGAGGCTGAGTCCGCCGTGCTCGGGATACCCGTCTGCAGCGGCGTGCTGTTCGCGCGCCGCCCGGACACCGGCTGCCGCCTCCCTGCGGGTCCAGAAGGCCTCGGTCGCGCCCACGGCGGGCCAGGCAGCCGTGGCGTCCCTGCCGAGCAGCGGGTTCTCGTCGGGGACGTCGCCGGCCACTCGCGCGTCCTGCGCGTGCTCGGCCAGGAGCGTGAAGTAGTCCGAAGGCTCCCGTGGTGTGGCCAGGCCCGGGGCCCAGGTGTGGGTGCTGGCGACCAGGAGCTGCCGGGCCCTGGTGACCGCGACGTAGGCGAGCCGGTCCTCGCCGAGCCGTTGTTGCCCGCTGAGCGATTCGGCGAACGCCGCCATCGACGGGTGGTCGACGTGGCCGAGTTGCGGGATCGCGGTGGCGTCGCCGCGCAGCGGATACGGCAACGTCGATCCGCTGCGCAGCCAGTTGCCGGTGACCCGGTCGGTCGGGAACACCTTCGCGGCGAGGGCGGGCACGAAGACGACGTCCCACTCCAGTCCCTTGGCCTTGTGGACGGTCAGCACCTTCACCGAGTCGGCCGTGGACACCACCGCCTGTTCGAGACCGGTACCGTACTCACGCTCGGCTTCGAGCCATGCCAGCAGGCCGGCCAGCGACGCGTCCGCGTCGATGTCGGTGTAGTCGGCGACGGCCTGTACGAAGGTCGCCAAGGGCGCACGGCCGCCCGGCTCGACGACCTCGAGCTCCACCGTCAGGCCGAGAACGGCGATCACCCGCTGCACGAGTTCGGTCACGGCGTCCCCGGCGTGGCGCCGCAACTGGCCCAGTTCGGTGGCGAAGACGGCGAAGCGCCGACGGGCGTCGCCGTGGTAGGCCAGCGGGCCCGGGTCGGTGACCGCTTCCAGCAGGCTGGGCACCGCGGCCGGGTCCGTGCCGACCAGGGCGTCGAGAGAGGTCTCCTCCCCCGGCGGGACGGCCGTTGCCCCGCCACGCCCGGCCCGGGCGTCGGCGAGCTCGCGCGCGCGGCGACCGAGCAGGGCGAGGTCGGGGATGCCGATCGCCCAGCGCGGCGAGGTGAGCAGTCGCACCAGGGCGGGGTTGGCGGTGGCGTCGTCGAGCAGGGTGAGGGTGGCCACGACGTCGGCCACGGCCGGCAGTTCGAGCAGGCCGCCGAGGCCGACGATCTCTGCAGGAATGTCCCGGAGGGCGAGCTCGGCGTAGACGTCGGCCACCTGCGCGTTGCGGCGGGCGAGGACGGCCACGTCTGACCAGGCCGCGACCGCTCCCGTCTCGTGCAGGGCCGCGATCCGGTCGGCCAGGGCCTCCACCTCCTCCGGCCAGGTCACGAAGGAGGCCGTCTCCACCCGCCCCTCAGGGGTGCCCGGCGGCGCGACCAGGTCGAGGTCCAGACCGTGCGCGGTCAACGCCGGGTCGGCCCGCACCGTGGCCGCGAGGTGGTTGGCCGCGTCCAGCACCCGCTGGCCGCTGCGTCGGTTCACGGTGAGCGCGTAGCCGGTGGCCGGGGCCCCGTCGGGCCCGGGAAAGTGGTGGGCGAAGTCGAGGATGTTGCTCGCCGCGGCGCCCCGCCACCCGTAGATCGCCTGGCACGGGTCGCCCACGGCTGTCACCGGGTGCCCCCTGCCGCGCGTGGCGTCCTGCCCGGAGAAGAGCCCCCGCAGCAGCGTGGCCTGCGCGGCCGACGTGTCCTGGTACTCGTCGAGCAGCACGACGGCGAACTCGCTGCGCAGCGCCTCGGGTACGGCAGGCACCTCGGTGGCCAGCCGGGCGGCCGCCGCCATCTGGTCGGCGAACTCCACGTACCCCAGGCGCGCCTTCAGCTCCTCGTACCGCACCACCAGCGTGGCCAGTTCGAGCCGTTCGGCCATCGCGGCGCGCGCGGTCTGGACGGCCGCGTACACCTGGCCGCGTGGATTCCGCGGTGCCCTCTCCAGGGACGCTTCGAACGCCACGGCGTGGTCGGCGAGGTCGAGGGGGTCGACCAGGTGCGAGCGCAGCTCGGAACTGAGCTCCAGAAGGCGCTGGGTGACGCTGGCCGGACGCAGCCGCGACAGCTGGTCGAGGCCGGGTGTGTCCGCGACCACCCGGGCGGCGAGCCGGTACCGGGCAGCGCCGGTGACCATCCGGGCGTCGCCCTCCAGGCCCAGCCGCAGGCCGTGCTCAGCGACCAGCCGCCCCGCGAACGCATCGTAGGTGAGGATCAGTTCCTCCCCCGCCTCCACGTCGTCGGCCAGCACCCCCGCCTGGTGGAGGGCACGCCGGACCCTTGCCCCCAGCTCCCCCGCGGCCTTGCGGGTGAAGGTGAGTCCCAGGACCTGTTCGGGCCGCACCTGCCCCGAGCCGACCAGCCACACCACCCGCGCGGCCATCACGGTGGTCTTTCCCGAGCCGGCGCCGGCGATGACGACGGCGGGTTCGAGCGGGGCCGTGATCGCCTCCAGCTGCTGGTCGGAGAAGGGGATCCGCAGTGCGTCGGCCAGCTGGGCCGGATCCGTCATCCTCATCGCAGCACCTGGCCGCCCCGGGGGGACGCGGGGCAGCTGGTTGCGAACGCACAGGTACGGCACTGTGTCCCCGGCGTGGCGGGAAAGCTGCCCTCGGCCACCACCCGCGCCGCGCGCGCGACCCGCTCGTGCACCCAGCTCGGGTACCGCTCCTCCTCCGGGTCAGCGCCGAGATAGGGGACGGTGGCCAGCGAGGGCTGGCCGAACTCCCTCGGCAGGTCCTCGGGCCGGTCGGGCAGCCGGAGGAACACCGCGGCCGCGCCGTCGGTACGGGCCATCCCCGGTGCCACGGCATCGAACCCGCCGGAGGCCACCGCGAGCTGGTACACGCCGAGCTGCTCCATTCCTGCCACCGCGGCCTTCGTCGGGGCGGTCCGGGACGTCTTGAAGTCGATCACCCGCAGTCCGTCGTCCGTGGCCTCCAGCCAGTCGACCGTGCCGTCGAGGACGACCGTGAACCCGTCCACGTCGACGCTGAGCGCGAACCGCTGCTCGACCCCGACCAGGTCCGCCCGCCGGACCTGCCGCCAGGCGAGGAAGCGGGTCAGGCCGAGTTCGACCTCCACGCGTTCGGTGGCGGACAGCCAGGCCGCCTCGAAGCGGAGCCGGTGCCAGACCCGGTCGAGCTGGTCGCGCAGTTCGGGGAGCCCCCAGTCCTCCGCGACGGCCTGCTGGACGAGCAGGTGGATCAGCGAGCCGAGCGTGGCGGCCAGCCCCGGTTCACCTTCGGCCCCGGCCTCGCGCGCGAGGAAATAGCGCCGCGGGCAGGTGAGGACGGTGGAGACCTGGCTGGGACTGAGCCGCACCTCGCCGCCGGTGCGCGGTTCGGGCCGACTGCTCAGCTCGCGGACGCCCCACCAGGCGGACGGGTCGGCGGAGGGCACCAGCGCCCGACCCGTGTCGTCGGTCGCGTCCGCGAGCCGGGCCAGTTCGACGGCAGCGGCGGCGCGCACCCCCGGCGTGGCCGAAGGGGCGGACGCCCAGCGGCGCAGGTCGGCCACCAGCGCGGGCAGGGTGAACACGGCGCTCCCGTGCGCGGGCGTTCGCACCTCCGCGCCGAGCTCGGAGAGGAAGCGGGACGGCGAGTCGGCCTCCCCCTCGGTACCCGCTGCCGCGGTCACGACCAGCCGCCGCCGCGCCCGGGAGCAGGCCAGATGGAACAGCCGCCGCTCGGCCGCGAGCAGGTCTCGATGGTCGGTCGCGCCAACCAGCCCTCCGGAGGTCAGCGTCGCGGCGTCGAGCACCGTGCTCACGCGGCGCCCGACCGGCCAGGCCCCCTCCTGGACGCCCGCGACGACCACCAGGTCCCACTCGCGGCCGCGCGAGCGGTGCGCGGTGAGCACCTGGACGCCCCGTCGGCGCAGCCGGGACTCCCGCTCGTGATCAGCGGGGATCTGCTGGGCGGCCAGCTCGGCGAGAAAGGCCCGGACGCCGCCTGCCCCACCCCGTCGATCGGCCTCCCCGGCGAGCTCGAAGAAGGCGCACAACGCGTCCAGGTCGGCGTCGGCGCGGCTCCCGGTCGCACCGCCGGCTCCGGACTCCCTGCGCAGTTGGTCGGGCCACGGCGTGCCCTCCCACAGGGCCCACGCGACCCTGTCGACGGGAGCGCCGCCCGCCATCTGCCGCGCTGCGGCCGCGAGCACGGCCAACAACCCTCGCAACCGGGCCAGGTCGGGAGTGTCGGGGGCGCCGTCCACCCACCCTGGCGCGTTGAGGGCCGCGGCGAGCCGCTCGGCGAGTGCCGCAGGGGCAGGACCGGTCCACGCCCCGCGGGCCTGGCGGGCGAGCCGACGCAGCCCGAGGGCGTCGAAGCCGGCCAGCGGGGAGGTGAGCAGCCGGACCGCCTCGTCCGGCTCCACCCGCCCCGCGAGCGTCACCTCCAGGGCGA
>NZ_JASGES010000124.1:0-18497 GCF_047606205.1 Propionicimonas sp.
CCGCTGTACCAGCAGTTCGCCTCGGCGAAGCTCGTCCCGCGCAACTCGCTGAACTTCAACACACTGCTGTGGATCGAGCGGAACAGCGTGGTGATCCTGCTCGTGCAGACCGCTCTGGCCGTCCTGCCCGCCGTGGTCGCGCTCGCCCGTCGGACCCGGGCGGTGGCGCCGGACGCGTCCGCGGCCGAGCGCCGGCTGGTCAGGGCCGCCACGTTGTCGCGGCGCCGCTTCCTCGTCGTCTCGGGGGGCGCCGCCGTGCTGCTGGGCGCGACCTACACCGTAGGCAAGCAGCTGGCGGAAGCCGTCCCCGAGTTGTCGCCGATCGAGCCGTCGGTGGTGAACGGCGAACGGGTCGAGGTCGAGTTGAGTGCGGTGAGCGACGGCCACCTGCACCGGTTCGCCCATGCGACCGCGAACGGCGTCGAGGTGAGGTTCATCGTGATCCAGAAGAACTCCGTGGCCTTCGGCACCGGCCTCGACGCCTGCGAGATCTGCGGGCCGAGCGGCTACTACGAACGCGAGGGCAAGGTGGTCTGTCGCAAGTGCGACGTCGTGATGAACGTCCAGACGATCGGGTTCTCCGGCGGCTGCAACCCGATCCCGCTCGCCTACGAGCTGGACGGCGGCCGGATCTGCTTCGCCATCTCCGAGCTGGACCAACACGAGAAGGTGTTCGACTGATGTTCGCCAGGATGATCCTGCGGGCGCTGCGCCGCCAGCCGGCCAAGAAGCTGATGATCGCCCTGACGATCTGCCTCGGCGCGGCCCTGACGACGTCGATGCTGGCGGTGATGCTCGACATCGGCGACAAGGTGAAGCAGGAGTTGAGCTCCTACGGCGCCAACATCGAGGTCACGCCCAAGGGTTCCTCCGTGGTCTCCGACACCTACCAGACCGACGGCTCGGCGGCAGGGGCGCTGAAGGAGTCCGAGCTGCCCCGGCTGAAGACCATCTTCTGGGCCAACAACCTGGAGGACTTCGCGCCCTACCTCACCGTGGCGGTCGAGGACCCCTCCGGGGACGGCGCCTCCCTCTCGCTGGTGGGGACCTGGTTCGACCACACGCTCGACGTGCCGGACGGGGGCACCGTCGAGACGGGCCTGTCCAGGCTCAGGGCCTGGTGGGAGGTCGAGGGGGTCTGGGCAGCCGACAGTGGACCGGCCGAGTTGATGGTGGGGCGTGCCGTCGCCGACGCTCGGGGCTGGAAGGTCGGGGACGCCGTGGCGCTGTCGACCGCCCGCCGCAGCGTGCAGGCGAGGGTCGCGGCGATCTTCACCGGCGGCGACGACGAGGACGAGCTGGTGTACGCGCCGCTGGCGCTCGCCCAGGAGCTCGCCGGGCGATCCGGGGAACTCGACCGGGTGGAGGTGCGGGCCATCACCACTCCGGAGAACGAGCTGTCCCAGCGTGCCGAGCGGGATCCGACCAGCCTGTCCGCGGCGGACTGGGAGACCTGGTACTGCACGGCCTACGTCTCCTCCATCTCCTACCAGATCGAGGAGACCCTGACCGACTCGGTGGCCAAGCCGGTGCGTCAGATCGCCGACACCGAAGGGGTGATCCTGGACAAGACGCAACTGATCATGACCCTGATCGCCGTCCTGGCCATGGTCGGCGCCGCCCTGGGCATCGCCAACCTCGTCACGGCGAGCGTGATGGAGCGCTCGGCCGAGATCGGCCTGCTGAAGGCGATCGGCGCGCGCAACGGGGCGGTCGTCGCGCTCGTGCTCGGCGAGATGCTGGTGGTGGGCTTCGTCGGCGGCCTGGTCGGGTTCGGCCTCGGCCTCGGCCTGGCTCAGGTGATCGGGCAGTGGGTGTTCTCCTCCTGGATCATCCTGCGGCCGATGGTGTTGCCGGTGATGGCGGCCCTGGTCACCTCGATGATCCTGCTCGGCTGCCTGCCGTCCCTGCGGGCGCTGGCCAGACTGCAGCCCTCCGACGTCCTGCACGGGAAGTAGCCATGAACCGCCCCCGCATGTACCTGCGCATGATCGGCAAGTCCTTCGTGCACCGGCTCTCCCGGGTCCTGATCGCGTCCCTCTCGATCGTGGTCGGTGCGACGACACTGTCCGCGCTGGGGATCGTCACCTTCACCGTTCCGGAGCAGATCGCCCGGCAGCTGCGCTCCTACGGCGCGAACCTGGTGGTCTCGCCGGCCGGCGCGGAGGAGTTGCGCGCCGCCGACGGCGAACGGATCGACGCCGCGCTGGCCGATCACGGCGTGCAGGTGGTGGGGCACGCCGCCTACCGCCAGGAGAATCTGCTCTACAACCAGCAGCCGATCTCCGTGCTGGCCACCGACTTCGCGCTGGCGAGCGCGATGCGTCCCTACTGGAGCATCGAGGGGACGCTGCCCGCGGCGGGCGATGAGGTACTCCTGGGCCGCGATCTGGCGACCCGCTACGGCCTGGCGGCGGGCGACCGGATCTCGGTGAGGAGCAGGACCGACGACGGCACCGACAGCGCTGCCACAGCCCTGGTCATCTCGGGGGTGCTCCGAACCGGCGGCTCGGAGGACGGCGAACTGCTGATGGGTCTGGACCAACTGGAGAGCATCAGGCCCTCGGGCGGCCGGCTGGACATGATCGAGTACTCGCTGCTCGCCGAGGAGCCCGAACTCAGCCGGTTCGCCACGGTGATCGACCAGACCAGCGCCGTCGCCCACGCGCAGGTCGTCCAGCGCATCACCAAGTCGGAGTCGGGTGTGCTGGCCACGCTGCGCACCCTGATCTGGATCGTGAGCATCGTCGTGGGGGCGCTGACCCTGATCAGTGTCTCGACCACCATGAACGCCGTGGTGAGCGAACGGGCCACCGAGCTGGCACTGAAGAAGGCGCTGGGCGCCTCCAGCCGCGGGATCGTCGGGGAGTTCTTCGGCGAGAGCGTGGTCCTGGGGCTGTTCGGCGGCCTGATCGGCGCGCTGGGCGGCATCGCGGTCGGCGCGCTGGTGACCCAGGAGGTGTTCAACCTGAACCTGGACGCTGCCTGGTGGGTGGTTCCGGTCACCATGGTGATCTCCGCCGCGGTCAGCGGCGCGGGCAGTTTCGTGACCGCGAGCCGGATCACGAACATCGATCCGGCCCTCGTGCTGGGAGGAGAGTGAGATGGCGGGCAACGCAATCTACGAGTTGAGTGGGGTCAGCCGGGTCTACGGGGACGTGGCCGCGCTGGCGGAGGCGTCCCTGACGATCCGCCAGGGGGAGTGGCTGTCGGTCGTGGGCCCCTCCGGCTCGGGCAAGACCACCCTGATGAACATCCTGGGCTGCATGGACACGCCCACCTCCGGGACGATCCTGCTGGACGGGGAGCGGCTCGACCGCCAGGGCGAGCGGGAACTCGCCGTCATCCGGCGCCGCCGGATCGGGCTCATCTTCCAGAAGTTCCACCTGATCAAGCACCTGACCGCGCTGGAGAACGTCATGGTCGCCCAGTACTACCACTCCATGCCTGACGAGAACGAGGCGCGTGAGGCGCTGGAGAGGGTCGGAATGGGGGCGCGGGCCGGCCACCTGCCCAGGCAGATGTCCGGCGGCGAGCAACAGCGCGTGTGCGTCGCGCGGGCCCTGATCAACTCGCCCTCGGTAGTGCTCGCCGACGAGCCCACCGGCAACCTGGACGAGGCGAACGAGCAGATCGTCCTCGACCTGTTCCACCAGTTGCACGACGAGGGCACCACGCTGATCGTCGTCACCCACGACGCCACCGTCGCCGCTCAGGGCCAGCGGCAGGTGATCCTGAGGCACGGCCGGATCGACCAGGTCGTGGAGACCGACGACTACCGCCGGGCCTTCGGAGCCGCCGCCGTGGACGGGCAGGTGGCGTGATGGGTCCGGCGAACCGGCGGCTGCTGGCGCTCGCAGCCGCGGTCGGACTGGCGGCCTTCACCGGGTGCGCCCAGAGCCTGAGGGCGGCCGACTATCCCGACGGCCGCTACACGGGGTCGAGCGCCGCCGCCGACGACGGCGCGATCGGAACCGTCGAGTTCACGATCAGCGGGGGCCTGGTCACCGCGGCGAGCTTCGTGGTCCGCGACGCCGACGGCACCGCCCACGACGAGAGCTACGGCCTGTCGAAGGCGACCGGCGAGCCGGTGGACGAGGCGTTCTACCAGCGGGCCCAGGCGGCGGTCGCGGCGGAGAAGCAGTACGTCACGCAGTTCGCCGAAGTCGGTGACGCCGACCAGGTGGACGTCATCGCCGGTGCGTCGCTGTCCCACACCCAGTTCGTCGAAGCGGTCACCGACGCGCTGAGCAAGGGCTGATGGACCCCACGACACGAGTCGACCCCGCCGCGGCGACGGCGGACTCCTGGTGGTCGGGCACGGCGATGGCGACCACGGCCCAGCTGTGCGTTGCCGGCGCAACGGTGGCCCCCGAGGCGTTCGCTGCCGCCGGCCGGTTGCTGCGGGAGATCGAGCGGGAGCTGTCCAGGTTCCTGCCGACCAGCGATGTCGGCCGGCTCAATGCCAGCAACGGCGACTGGATCCGGGTCGGACGCCACCTGCGTCCGGTGGTCGAGGCCGCCGAGCGCGCCCGCCTCCTGACCGGCGGCGCCTTTGACGCGATCACCGGTCCCGCGAGCGCCGCCGCCAGTCCTCGCGTCCGCTTCAGCCAACGCGACGGACGAACCTACGCCCGGCTGGACCCGCACGCCCGGCTCGACCTCGGCGGCATCGCGAAGGGGTACGCCGCGGACCTCGTCTGCGAACAGTTCGCCGATGCGCCGGGGGTGCTCGCCGCTCTCGGAACCTCGTCGATCTCGGTACGCGGGCAGCCGTCGACGCGACCGTCGTGGCGGATCGCGCTGCGCTCGCCCTGGCTCGAACCCACCGAATCGCTCGGATACCTGGAGGTCGGCGGCGGAGCGCTGTCGATCTCCGGGGTCAGTGGCGCCCGGATCGGCGATGGACCGGTCGTCCCCGCCCATGTTGTCGACCCCCGAACCGGACGGCCTCCCCGAACCGACCTCTGTACCGTCGGCGTGCTCGCCGGTGACGGGATGACCGCAGAAGCCTGGTCGACCGCGTTTCTGGTCCTCGGTGCGCAGAAGACCCTCGACCTGTGCCGAGAACACCACCTCGACGCGCTGCTACTCACCGCGGGCGGGGAGATCCGTGCCACTCCGCGCCTCGCCGACTCGATCCGGCTGCGCAGCGGCGTCGCCCGCACCATGGCCCATCTACGGTGGGCGTCATCTCGACGTCGCCGGTGAACCGCGACGGCCCCGTGGGTGCAGCCTCAGGCGACCTCGCGAGGTCGGCATTCACGCGGTGACGGCTGCCGCGACGGATCCGCGGGCCCGACCAGCCGGGGGTCGTGGTGACCATGGGTGCAGGGCCGAGCGAGCCGAACGGGGTGATCTCGGGTCCGTCCGGGCGGGGCTCCTGCGAGGACAGGCGGGTCGTGGTGCGTCAGCGGTCCGGGTCGACGGTCAACTCGACCTCGATCTCGTCACCGGCGCCGCGTCCGGTGTGCCTGCGCGTCTCGGCATTGAAGGAGACGAGGTAGCGGCCGCCCATCACACCGATCGTGGTCGTGTAGCGGTAGTCGCCGTCGATCGTGACGACGACCGGCACGCGCTTGCCCCTGCCGAAGCCCAGCACCACCTCCTCGGGAACGACGATGCCGACATTGTTGCCCCCGGTCGCTTCGAGGACGGTGCGGAAGACGGTCATGCGGGCTCCTGCTGCTCGGGACGTTCGGCGAGGACCGGGTGTGGCACCAGGCCGTGGAGACGGACGCAGGTCGGCCAGCCGAGCAGGCTGCGCGTGATCGCGGCGGCACGGTCGAACGTGGACGAATCTCGGGACACGGGCATCATTCTGACCCTATAGAACTGGACTGTCCAGTACTATCCGGAGATGGACGAGACACCCGGGCGTCCCGCCGCCGGGCGCACGGCGCGGAAACGTGAAGCGATCCTGACCGCCGCGACCGGGCTGTTCCTGCGCAACGGCTTCCATGGCACGAGCATGGACGAGGTCGCCAGCCTCGCCCAGGTGTCGAAGCAGACCGTCTACAAGCAGTTCGCCGACAAGGAAGCCCTGTTCCGCGAGATCGTCGAAGGCGTCACCGGAAACTCCGATGCCGTGGTCGATCTCGTCACGACAGCATTCGGCAAGGCCCCCGCCACGAGCCGTGCCGACCTCGAGGAACGGCTGCGCGCCGTCGCGCGCGCCCACCTCGACGCGGTCCTCCGCCCGGAGGTGCTGTCCCTGCGCCGGCTCATCATCGCCGAGGCGGAGCAGTTCCCCGACCTCGCCCGCCGCTACTACGAGCAAGCTCCCTCGCGCGGTGTCGACGTCGTCGCGGACTGCCTACGGACCTATGTCGACGCAGGCCTCGTGGACGCCGACGACCTCCGTCTGGCCGCCGGGCATTTCGCGTACCTCGCCCTGGCCGCCGTCCAGGATCGCGCGCTGTTCATCCCCACCGAACTGCCCGACCGGAAGGAGCGGGACCGCATCGCGGCGGCGGCGGCGCGCGCGTTCCTCGCCGCCCACGGCACGAACCGCACCGAAGGCTGAACACGCCACGAAGGAGCGCTCGTCGTGTTCCTTCGCGCACGACAGGCTGATCCGCTCCTGGGCCCACCCACCTGCCCACCGTCGCCGGATCGACCGGCCCCGACCGAGCACGGCGCACCACGAGCATCGGAGGGATCGGCGCTGCCGCGCCGGGGAAAGCCCGGCCGGCACCGAGCTCGCCCGTGAGCGACCAGACACCCGTTCCCGTCCGCCGGAGGCACCCGCGGCGGGTCGACCGCGAGCGGGTGAAGGCTGTCGTCAGCTCGCGATGCCGAGGCGGTCCGGGCGCAGGTCGAGCCGGCGCAGCCACTGGGCGTTGAGCGCGACCACGACCGTGGAGAGCGACATCAGCAACGCACCGACCTCCATCGGCATCGTGAACCCGATCGGCGCCAGCACTCCCGCGGCCAGCGGGACCGACACCAGGTTGTACCCGGCCGCCCACCACAGGTTCTGCAGCATCTTGCGGTAGCTGGCCCTGGACAGCTCGATCACCGACACCACCGTGCGGGGGTCGTCGCCGGCCAGCACCACCCCTGCGGAGGCGATCGCCACGTCGGTGCCCGCGCCGATCGCCAGCCCGACGTCGGCCTGCGCGAGCGCGGGGGCGTCGTTGACGCCGTCCCCGACCATCGCGACGCGCTCACCGCCCGACTGGAGTTCGGCGATCCTCGCGGCCTTGTCCTTCGGCTGGACCTCGGCAAGGACGGTGTCGATGCCGAGCTGCGCGGCGACCCTGTCGGCCACCTCCCGGGCGTCGCCGGTGATCATGCCGACCGTCAGCCCGCGCGCGTGCAGGGCGGCGAGGGTGGCGGCCGATTCGGGACGGACCTCGTCGGCGAGACTGAGGGCGCCAACCACCGTGCCCCCGCGCAGCACGAACAGCCGGGTGAGCCCGGCCGAGCCGGCCGCGGACGTGCCGAACGGATCGGGAAGGCCGTGCTCGGCCAGCAGCCTCGGCCCGCCGACCTGGACCTCGGTTCCGTCCACGCTGGCCGCGACCCCGAGTGCCGGCTGGGAGCTGAACCCGGTCGACACGGGCACCGGGAGCCGCCGGTGGTCGGCGGCGTGGACGATCGCGCGCGCCAGCGGGTGCTCGCTGTCGGACTCCGCAGCCGCGGCGAGGGCCAGCACCTCGTCACCGGACAGGCCGGTGCCCGGAACGGTGTCGATCCGTGCCACCGCCGGCCGGCCCCTGGTCAGGGTGCCGGTCTTGTCGAACACCACCGTGGTCACCACCCGCATCGATTCCAGCGCCAGCCGGTCCTTCACCAGCACGCCGGCGCGCGCCGCCCGTTCGGTGGAGATCGCCACCACGAGCGGGATCGCCAGCCCGAGCGCGTGCGGGCAGGCGATCACCAGCACGGTGATCACCCTGGCCACCGCCTGCTCCGGCTGCCCGAGCAGCGACCACGCCAGCCCGGTCAGCGCCGCCGCGGCGAGGGCGTACCAGAACAGCCATCCCGCCGCACGGTCGGCCAGCCGTTGCGCCCGCGAACTCGAGGCCTGCGCCTGCTCCACCAGCGTGCGAATCCCGGCCAGGACCGTGTCCTCACCGGTCGCGGTCACCTCGATCCGCAACCCCGAGTCCGTGCTCACCGTTCCCGCCGTCACCGGGTCGCCCGTGCTCCGGTGTACCGTGCGGGACTCGCCGGTCACCATGGACTCGTCCAGCTCCGCCGCACCCTGCAGGATCCTGCCGTCGGCCGGAACGCTGCCACCCGGACGCACCAGCACCACGTCGCCCGGTACCAGCCTGGCCGGCGGCACCTGCTCCACCGCGTCACCGCGGACCACCTCGGCCATGTCCGGCAACAGTGCGGCCAGCGAGTCGAGTGCGTTGGTGGTCTGGGCCAGGGACCGCATCTCGAGCCAGTGCCCCAGCAGCATGATCACGATCAGCAGCGCCAGTTCCCACCAGAACTCCAGGGAGTGATCCAGCAGGTCCAGCGTCGCTCCCCAGCTGGCCAGGAAGGCCACCGTGATCGCCAACCCGATCAGCAGCATCATTCCCGGACGCCGCGCGCGCAGCTCCGCGAACCCGCCGGCCAGGAAGGGCGCCCCGCCCCACACGTAGATGACCGTGCCCAGGACAGGGGAGGCCCACGCCAGGCCGGACGGAACCTCGTAGCCGGCCAGCATCCCGAACATCGGTGACAACCCCACCACGGGAATCGCGAGCACCAGCATCACCCAGAACAGCCGCCGGAACCGCGTCACGTGATCGCCATGCCCCGCGTGATCGCCGTGGCCCTCGTGGGAGCCTCCGCCGTGGTCGGTGTGGCCGGCCGTCGTGGAATGGTCGGCGCCGCGGCCCTGCGGGTGGTGGCCGGCACCAGCCATCGGTGCCTGCTCCGTGCCGTGCATCTCGCTTGCGGCGTGCTTCGCCTCGTGCCCTGTCAAGATTCGCCTCCCGAACCGCATACCCATGGGGGGTATATCGGCTCAACAATTCAGCGACCCGCTGGCATTCCCTTCACCGCGGAGACGATCGCAGTCTGGGATCAGGGTGGCGTCCCGGAAGGGGCCTGGTGGATCCGTGACCCGGTCGCCGGGCACCGGCCACCCGCCGTCGACCGCGTCAGCCAGCGCCCAGGGTGAGGTCGTCCAGCCATGCCTGCCAGGCCGGCGTCGCGCGTCGCACGTAGTCGGCCGCGGCTGGCGAGAACAGGTAGGCGCGCACGCCGACCGTGGTCGCCGCGTCGCCCTCGTCGAACACGAAGATGCTCAGCATCCCGGGAACCGGAGCGGTGAGCCGGACGAGCGCCTGCCGCTCGCCGACGACCTCGACCGTCCCGGTGGCGTCGTGCAGGCCAACCGTCCTGCCCTCGTCGCCCAGCCCGAGCGTGTCGCGCAGGGCCGACCAGAGCGTCGCGGCGTCGCCGGCGTGGGAGGCCGCCACCTCCAGCTGGGTGGCTTCCTGGCCGGGGAAGTGCGCCAGGTAGAGGCGCAGGTTGTCGAAGAACGGCATCCAGCTCGTGCCCATGTCATCCCAGAACTCCGACTCCCAGGCGGCGCCGGTCCCGAACCCGCTGCTCGTGACGTGCACGACGCAGGTCCCGCCCGACCGCGCCTCGACCAGGAACTCCGACGTCAGCGGGCTGAGGGCGTCCGGGTCCTTTCCCATCAGGGCGGCCCAGTCCTCCTCGTAGACGAGGCGTCGCGGTGGCTCCCAGCCGGTGACGTGGCCGTCGGAGCCCATCTCGGGGCCCATCGAGAAGTGCAGGGATCCGCCTTCGCGCTCCTCGATCTCGGTCGGCAGGAACCAGGCGCTCATCCCCTTCGCGGTGGCGATGGCCTGCCAGACCTGTTCAGGAGTGCCGGGCACCTCGACGCTGAACTCGAGGCGGTAACCGAGGGTGGGTGTCGTGCTCATGGTTCCTCCACGGGTATGGGGTGGGCGGCGACGACCAGCCGGTGCGGGCGTCCATCGCTGTGGTGGTAGCGAGCGGCCAGGTCGAGCACGGCCGAGGTCAGGTCGTCGGCGAAGGCGGCGCGGTCGGCCGCCGAGCGGAAGCCGATCGTCGTGTCGATCGCGAGCGTCGGCAGTCGCTTGCCGGAGGCGCCGGCCCGGCGCGCCAGGCCGCCGACCTCGCGCACGATCCGGCCGGCCAGCGCGACGAGATAGCCCGCCGACAGGTGATCCGGGTTGGCGTCGGGGCTGGCCGCCGAGGGGTTGACGGCCGCCGGCGACACGACATAGGACGCCGCGGACGCCTGAAGGACGCGCTCGGTGATGCCGCCGTGCCGGCGTTCCTCGGACAGCTGCACCAGGCCGTGCGTCTCCAACGCCCTGAGGTGGTAGTTGACCTTCTGGCGGGGGATGCCGACCCGGGCGGCGAGCCCGGCTGCTGAGGCCGGCACGACCAGTTCGCCGAGCAGACGGGCCCGGACCGGATCCAGAGCCACGGCGGCAGTCGCTGCGCTCTCGATGACCTCGACATCCTGCATGCGCCCAGCCTTCCTCTGACAAGAAATATTGTCAATGGTCACTGCTGCGGGTGCGGCGCGCCGCCGCGGGCCGGCATCCGTCTCGCGCACTCCGGTACGCCCAGGTCCTGGCCGGTCGGCGAGGCTCCGGCGAAACCGGACGCGGCCGGGGGGCGCGATGGCAGCGGGCTACGCTCGAACGTCCCCGGAACCGGAAAGGGCCGCAAGGAACGTATGGAACCCACAGGAGACGCCCGCGAACCGCACGGCATGATGGTGCTGCGCACGCTGGCGATGCCAGGGGACACCAATCCGTGGGGCGACGTCTTCGGCGGATGGCTGCTCTCGCAGATGGACATCGCGGCCGGGCTGATGGCCGGCGAGGTCGCCCAGGGCCGGTCCGCCACCGTCTCGGTGCAGGGCGTCGTGTTCCACAGTCCGGTCGCCGTCGGCCAGGCCATTTGCATCTATGCCGACCTCGTGCGGGTCGGCCGCAGCTCGATGGAGATCGCTCTCGAGGTCTGGGCAAGGGACCTCGTGCACCTCTACGAGCCGGATCGCGCCTTTGTCGCCGAAGCCGTCTTCCACTATGTCGCCGTCGACGCCGAGGGGCGGCCGCGCCCGGTCCCCGAGAACCCCGCCTTCCGCGTCCGCAACGACTGAACGACGCCGTTCGGAGGCGATCCGGAGGCTCGCCGTGGCTGGACGGGCGACCCCCGCCTCGCGCGGACGCCACTGCCAGCCTCTACTTTCTCCCGCGCCGGTCCAGGGCCGGTCGGCCTGCCGCGAAGGTGGCGGGCCTGAACTCCGGTCAGGGTGCGTCTTCCGGCACTCCGTCCATTCCAGGCGCAGGCAGACCCCGTCAAGGGGCTGGGAGGCGTTCAGCCGCGGTGGTCTCGCTCTCGTCCCCAGATGTCGGGCGGGACCAGTTGGTCGAGGGTCTCCAGGACGTAGTGGGGTCGTTGCCTGGGCGGCAGGTCGGTCGCGTCGGCGAGGGTGCTGTCCCCGGTGAGGACGAGCGCAGTGTTCATGCCGGCATTGCGTCCCATGGCGATGTCGGTGGCGAGCCGGTCGCCGACCATCATTGTGCGTTCGGGGGCGACGTCGTAGCCGTCGAGCGCTTCGGCGACCATGAGCGGGTCGGGCTTGCCGAAGTTCGCCGTGCAGGTGACCTCTGTGCAGGCCTCGATGGCGGCGACGATCGCCGCGCAGTCGGGTTCGCCGCGGCCGCCGGGGAAAGGGCAGTACCGGTCGGGGTTGGTCTGGACGAGGATCGCCCGCTTGTGGAACCACAGCGCGTCGAAGGCGATCTGGAGCTTGCGGTAGTCGAAGCCGCGGTCGTAGGAGGCCAGCACGATGTCGATCTCCGCAGGATTGTCACTGAGCCGGATCCCGGCGTCGCTGAGGGCCGTCACCAGAGGGAGCTCGGCGATCGGGAAGACCACGGCGTCCGGGTGGTGTGAACGGAGCCAGCGAACCGTCGTGACGATGGTGTTGGCGATATCGTCCAGCGGAGTGGGCAGGCCGAGGGCGTCGAGCTTGGCCTGGTACTGGTGGGGGTCCTTGGTCGGGTTGTTCGACAGGAACCGCACCGGGATGTGGAGCTCCCGCAGCAGACCGATGGTCTCGGCGACGCCAGGCAGGAGGTGGTCGCCGAGATAGATGGTGCCGTCGAGGTCGAAGACGTAGGCGTCGAAGAGCCGGTCCGGGCGGGCGTTCTCGTTGAGGTCGGGGCACAGGGGCGCCGTCCTGCTCCAGGTGGCCATCGCCGTCAGCTCCACAGCCCGCCGGCGGCGAACACGTCGTCGACGAGTTCGTCGAACCAGCCGGCCTCGCGGGCGAGGTCGAGCACGGTGTAGCGGGAACGGTAGTACATGGCCTTGGGGAAGGTCGCCTTGACGTCGGCGGCAGTGAGCCCGATGTCCTCGGGGACGGCGGGGGCCCCGGCATCACGGAGCATCCGCTGCAGTGTCCGGGCGGGGACCAGCTGCTTCTCCAGGCGCGGCCGCAACTCGGCCCAGTGGCCGACGAAGGTGCCGAGCCGTTGTCGCAGGCCGGCCCGGTCGACGTACTTGACGTGGGTCTCAGCGGTGGCGTGGTCGGCGAGTGCACCCTGGAAGCGGGCACGGATGTCGGCCTCCACCTCCTCCCAGGGCGCCCAGGCGGCGACGGCCGCGTCGATGTCGAGGCTGGTCAGGTCGCGGGCGAGGAAGCACTCGTAGAAGGCGCTCATGGCGAGGGTGCCGATGGCGACCTTGTGGCCGTGGGACAGCGGCGGGTCCTGGTCGGCGCCGAGGTGGGCGAGCTCCCACAGGTGGCTGAAGTAGTGCTCGGCGCCGGAGGCCGGACGGGTGCCGCGATAGACCTGCATGGCGAGCCCGGACAGGACCAGGCCGGAGACCAGGCCGGCGTAGGCATCGGGGTTGCCCGCGGCGAGTTCCCTGGGCTGGGAGAGGGCCTCGGTGACGCCGCTCTGGACGAGTTCCCACGCCAACGGGTCGATCGGGTCCAGCCCGACCGCGTCGGACAGGATCCAGTCCGCGCCGGCCGGAATCTTGGCCGAGAGGTCGCCGTAGCCGGAGGCGACCATGCCGGGCGGGGCGGCCGCGGCGACGTCGAGGTCGAACAGGACGACGGCCGGGGCCGGGCACGGCATGGTGACCTTGACGCCGTCAGAGCTCATCGGGGCGCCGAACCCGGAGTAGCCGTCCATCGAGGCGGCAGTGCCGACCACGGCGTAGGGCTGTTCGAGGTCGCCGGAGGCGAGCTTGACCAGGTCGTTGATCGTGCCGGAGCCGACCGCCACCCCCAGCGCGCCGGCGGCACGGAGGCGCTCACGGATCGCTTCGCTGTTCTCCAGGGCGGCATACAGCACCGGGTGGCCGGGGAAGACCAGCGGTTCGGCCACCTCCACCCCTGCCGCGTCGAGGGCGGCATGGACGGCCCGGCCGGCCGCGTTCCAGGTCCGCTCGTCCGCGACGACCAGGGCAGGGCGTCCGGTGCTGAACAGGGTCTCGGCCAGGACGGTGCCGGAGCGGGCGAGTACGCCGCGTCCGACGTCCACGAGTCGGGTGTCACTGGCCTGTGCCAGGCCACGGGCGAGGAGGTCGACGGTCATTGTGGGTCCTTCGGTGTGCGCGAACGGAGGTCGGGGGTGGGGGTGGGTCCGGCGAGGTAGCCGACGAGTGCGCTGAGGGCTTCGGCCTCGTCGATACCGTCGGCGAAGACGGTGACGGGGGTTCCGCGGGCGATGCCGAGCGCGAGCACGGCGACCGGTTGGCCGGCGCTGGCGGTGCGCCCGTCGTGGCGCAGGTAGAGGCTGCTGGCGAAGCTGTGTGCCAGACTCGCCAACTCCTGCGCCACGAGGGCGTGGATCCCCCCGGGATGGGTGACGAAGACGTCGCGGCTGATCACGCCGCCTCGATCGTGAGCACGCTCCCGATCGTGATCTCGGGTGCCGGGCCTTCGCAACGGATGTGGATGGCACCGGCCATCCTGGGCTCGGTGTCGCCGTCGATGTTGACGGTGATGTGGCCCAGTGATTCCAGGTTGCGTTGGGCCACGTCGCCGACGGCGGTGATCGGGAAGGATCGACCGTCCACGGTGAACTGCTGTCCGGGAGTCACCTCTGCTGTCGCGGGGTTGACCTCGACGATGTAGCAGAACTCGCGGAGGGCCTCGGGAGCGCTGGTCCCGAAGGTGACGAACATTCCCTCCGCCATGAAGGCCTCGGCCATGGGCCCGGCGTCGTGCACCGTGGTCCGGTAGATCTCAGTCATCGTCATGCTCCTTCTGTGTTGCTGCCTCGGAGGTGGATCAGGCGGCGTACAGGCCAATGCTGGCCGCCCAGGCGACGGCGACGCGGGGGACGCCGTTGAGGAAGCGGGAGTAGAGGACCGCGGGGACGCCGACCTCGACCGTCTCCGGTTCGGCTTCGGCCAGGCCGAGCCCGACCGGGATGAAGTCGCACGCGTTCTGGGTGTTGATGGCGAACAGGGCCGGGAGGGCGAGGCTCGGAGCGATCGACCCCTTGCCGATCTCGACTCCGATCAGGGTGCCGATGATCTGTCCGATGACGGCGCCCGGGCCCAGCAGCGGGGACAGGAACGGGATCGAGCAGATGAAGCCCAGGACGAGCAGCCCCCATCCGGAGCCGGCCAGAGGGGTCAGGAAGGCGGTGAACCATTCGCCGAACCCGGAGGCCTTGATCACGCCGATCAGCATCGCGATGAACGCCATGAACGGCAGGATCGTGCCGATCATGGTCTGGATGCCGTCGCGGCCCGCCTGGAAGAGGACGGCGACGACGCGGCCGGCGCCCAGGCCGATCTTGACCAGCAGTGACTTATTCTTCTGCTCAGCGAGTGTCTGGGAGATCTTCTTGTCGGAGGTGTACCTGGGGCCCTCGTCCTGCGCGGCGGACACCGGCCTGCCAGCCGGTGCCGCCGCGACCTGTGCAGGGTCGGCCGCGTGGATCTGCGCCGCGCCCACCGCGGAGACGTAGATGGACTCGTTGATGAACTGGGCCAGCGGGCCGGTCTTGCCGGTGGGCATCACATTGATCGTCGGGATGCCCTTCTTGGGGTAGATCCCGCACCGCAGGGTTCCTCCGCAGTCGATCACGGCCGCGGCGATCTGCTCATCGGGAACCGAGGTGGCGAAACCGTTGACCGCCTCGGCGCCGGTCAGCTCGCACAGCCGGTCGACGACGTCGGGCTTGGCGCCGCCGCCGACGATGTAGACGATCTTGTTGCGCTCGGCGGTGGGGGTGATCGTGAGCGGGCCGCCATAGCCGCCCTTGCCGCGCTCGACGACGGCGGACTGGTATTCGGTCATGCTGAGACCTCCATCTTCAGGGTGGAACTGAGGGTGACGCCCTGCTGCTTGGCGACCCACGGGGTGATGAAGTCGGTTGCCCAGCCGCCGAGGAAGTTCATGACGATGCCGACCAGCATGTAGCGGATGGCGAGCGGAGTGGGATCCAGGCCGAGGGTGGTGATGCCGCTGGCGATGCCCAGCCAGATGAACAGCTCACCGGCGTTGATGTGCGGGAAGACGCCGTTGCTGGTGTGGCAGAACTGGGCTGCGCTGGCGTAGTAGCTGGGCTTGTACTTCTCGGGCAGGAAGCGTCCCAGGGACAGTGCCATCGGGTTGGCGAGCATGAATGCTCCCAGGAACGGCAGAATCAGGTACCTGCTGATCGGGTTGCCTCCGGCCTTGACCGCGAACCGGTTGATCCGGTCCTCCCCGATCAGCTGGATCAGCGCGTTCATCGCGACGAGCAGCATCAGCACCGTCGGGACGAACCCCAGGCCGGTGACTTTGCCGTCGGCGTCGACCGAGACGACCGTCCAGCTGATGAAAACCTCACCGCCGGCTTTGAACAGCCCGTAGAACCAGGTGGCTGCCTGGACGAAGAAGTCCATGTCCTTGCTCCTTTCGAAAATGCGGAAACTATCGGTCGGGCCCTGAATGTGGTCCTACCGGGGCTGGGGGATCCTGATCCGCTGCGTCCCCGGCACGGCGGGCTCGGTGGCGCCGGACGCGGCGGCTTCGGCGAGCACGAGCGAGACCGGCGGCGTCTTCGGCGGACGGCCGACCAGGCGGCGCAGGCCGTCGGCGATCTGGGACAGCGGGCCTCCGGGCTCGGGGGGTGTCTGCCCGCTGACCCAGGAGAGGTAGTTGTCGCGAGCGTTGTCGACGGCGAGCCGGACGCTCCTGGTGAACCGCCGGTCCTTCATCGCCGCGATTTCGGCGAGGCGCTGCCCGTCGAACTCGGGGAAGGGACGGAACCGGGCAAGAACGGTGACACCGGTGAGCCGGGTGCCCTCGACGATCGCTCCGTTGTCGTCGAGGAGGAACATGACGATCGCCCCGGTGGTGAGCAGGCCCTTCTTCTTGCCGATGGCGACCCGGCCCCGGCGCCGCAGCGTGGTGTAGGCGGTGGTGTAGTTCCTGGACTGCATCAGCGCGAGCACCACGTTGGTCACGTAGACGAGCGCGAAGCAGATGGCGGCGAACCAGAACATCAATGCCTCCCTTGGTTGGTTGCCTCGGTGTAGTCCTCCATGAGGTAGAAGAACTGGATGTAGCTGTTGAGTCGTGACACCTTCCGAACCAGGAGGGGGTCCTGGCTGAGCCGGATGATCTCGTCGTAGACACGGAGCAGGATCCGGTCGTCGTAGTCGGTCTTCGCCGGCACGGCCATGACGAAGATGATCCGCAGCCCGTCCTCGGCGTCACCTCGCGGGATCACTCCCATGACGCAGGCAACGCCGTGAACACCGGGGTCGCTGGCGTGCGGGAACGCGACCTCGACGCTGATCTGCATCGGGCCAAGCGCCTCGCGCTCGGCCAAGGCGGTGCGGAACGCGTCCTTCACCATTCCCAACGAGTGCAGGCGATCGACGAGCAGTTCGAGACCGTCGGAGTAGCTGGTGTCGCTGGGCAGCTGAAGGAAACGCTCATCGTCGAGCAGGGAGACCAGCATCGACCCGGACTCGCCGCTGAGCGCCAGTGGGCCGTGATGTGCGAATCGCATCGCACTCAGCTTGCGGATCAGCTCACCACGGTCGAAGACCTGCGACAACTCCAGGGTGGGCACGTCGAGCCGCAGCTGGGTACCGGGAGTCGTCACCACCAGGTCGACCTCCGCGAGGCTGTCCGGCCCCGAACTGGCCGGCAGCAGCGAGTAGGCGGTGTCCTGCGGAAGCACCTTCGACAGCTGGGCACGGATCAGCCGAGCTGCTCCCGGACCCTGGCCGGTCAGGATCGCCACCGCGAAGGGACGGTGCTGGCGCGCCACGTGATCCTCGAGGAAGACCTGGAAGTAGGTGGTGGCCAGAGCGAGTTCGGCATCGTCCATGACCAGTCCGGTGTCCTCGGCGATCACGTCACGGGCGACTTCGGCCATGCGCCCAGCCACCGGGAATCGCCCACGCAACTCGGCCTCGTCGACCGTGCGGTCCACATGGAGCGAGTAGCGCAGCCGATTGAGCATGTAGGTCACGTGGTGGGAGAACTCAACCACCAACTCCGACGGCTCCACACCGAAATCCAGGCTCATCGTGTCGCGGATCCGGTCGAAGATCCGTTCCACCACACCGTCCACGTCCGTCGGTGCGCTCGGCCCGGGAAGGAGGTTCGACACGGTGGGCGTACGCCGTCCGGCAGCCGGCAGGGCGAGGAAGACGATCTCGGCGGCGGGGATCACCTCGTTGATCAGCGGGGCCACCCTCGCCGCGAGCGTCGTGGCGTAGGCGTGGGCGTGTGATCCCTGGATGTCGGAGTAGGCAGGGGGGACATCGACCAGCCGGTGCCCATTCACGATACGGTCCAGCATGACGGTGAACCAGCGAAGCAGCGTTGCTCGCAGACCCTCGTCGAAATGGTACTCGTCGGCGACAGCATTGAATGCTGTCTCCAGCTCGATCCCGATCGGAAAGCTCTCATAGGCGACGCCGTACGCGTGCCGGAGAATGAGGACCCGGATTTCCCACTCCGGCCCAATGAGCTGCAGTCCAACATGAGTGCGGCCCTCGATCGACACCTCCGAACCGCTGAGCAGCTCGCGAAGGTGCGCAAGGTCGCTGCTCACGGTGCTGCGTCCGACCGTCATCTCGGCCGCGAGCTCTTCGGTGCGAAGCGGGGCGTCGCTACGGGCGAGCCTGGCCAGGATGAACGCCGCGCGACGTTCCGGATCGCTGAACGAGGCACGCTCGCCCGTGATCCGGTCGCGGGCCTCGCGGAAGGCGGCGGCATCCACGACCAGCAGCCGGTAGCGCCCGTCCGCCAGACGGATCGAAGCCGCCCTGCCCAACGCCTGGTTGAGGGCGGCCACCTCGGTGGCGACCGTTCGCTCGCCGACGCCCAACCGGCGAGCCAGCGACTCCGGCGCAGCGGACAGGGAAGTCTCCAACTGAATCAGAATGGTTGCCGCCCGCTGCATTTACCTCCCCCTTCGTTGACGGGAACTGCGCCTGCCCAGAAACCTAGCTGGCGCCGCCCCGGTGGGGGAGGGCGGAATCGTCCACTGTCTTTC
>NZ_JASGES010000125.1:0-14531 GCF_047606205.1 Propionicimonas sp.
CCGGTCACGTCGGTGGTGCGGAAGTAGAACTGCGGGCTGTAGTTGGAGAAGAACGGCTTGTGACGGCCACCCTCCTCCTTGGTCAGCACGTAGACGTTGGCGTCGAAGTCGGTGTGCGGGGTGGTCGAACCCGGCTTGATGACGACCATGCCGCGCTCGACATCGTCCTTCTTCGTGCCACGCAGCAGCAGGCCGACGTTCTCGCCCGCGCGGCCCTCGTCGAGGATCTTGCGGAACATCTCCACACCGGTGATGGTGGTGGTCTGCTTCTTGTCGTGGATGCCGATGATGTCGACGGTCTCGCCGGTCTTGACGATGCCGCGCTCGATCCGGCCGGTCACGACGGTGCCGCGGCCGGTGATCGTGAAGACATCCTCGATCGGCATCAGGAACGGCTTGTCGGTCTCGCGCTCCGGCTGCGGGATGTACTCGTCCACCGCGTCCATCAGCTCGAGGATCGACTCGCTCCACTTGGCGTCACCCTGCATGGCCGGGAACGCGGCGACGCGGACGATCGGGGCGTTGTCGCCGTCGAACTCCTGCGCGCTCAGCAGCTCGCGGACCTCCAGCTCGACGAGCTCGATGAGCTCCTCGTCGTCGACCATGTCGCACTTGTTCAGCGCGACGACGATCGCCGGCACGCCGACCTGGCGAGCCAGCAGGACGTGCTCGCGCGTCTGCGGCATCGGGCCGTCGGTGGCGGCGACCACGAGGATCGCACCGTCCATCTGGGCAGCGCCGGTGATCATGTTCTTCACGTAGTCAGCGTGACCGGGGCAGTCGACGTGAGCGTAGTGACGCTTCTCGGTCTGGTACTCGACGTGCGCGATCGAGATGGTGATGCCGCGCTGGCGCTCTTCCGGCGCCTTGTCGATCTGGTCGAACGCCGACACCGCGTTGAGCTCGGGGTACTTGTCGTGGAGCACCTTCGTAATCGCCGCGGTGAGCGTGGTCTTGCCGTGGTCGATGTGCCCGATGGTGCCGATGTTACAGTGCGGCTTGGTCCGCTCGAACTTGGCCTTTGCCACTTGGGCTCCTCTTTCGGATAGCCGCCACGCGGGCTCGCGGGGCGTTACTGGTTTGTTGACTGCATGGTCACGGCTCGCGCAGGGCGCGAACCATGCCAAGTTTTCTCTACGCCGGTTCCTGAGTCAAACTCAGGCGCCGCCTCGTCCCTTCGCGATGATCTCGTCCGCCACGGACTTGGGAACCTCGCCGTAGGAGTCGAATTCCATCGAGTAGGACGCCTGCCCGGACGTCTTGGACCGCAGGTCGCCGACGTAGCCGAACATCTCGCTCAGCGGCACCAGCGCCTTGACGACCTGGTTGCCGTGGGCCTCGGTCATGGACTGCACGTGGCCACGACGGCTGTTGATGTCGCCGATCACCGTGCCCAGGTAGTCCTCCGGGGTGGTCACCTCGACCGCCATCAGCGGCTCGAGCAGGGCCGGGTCGGCCTTGCGGGCGGCCTCCTTGAAGACCATCGAGCCGGCGATCTTGAACGCGAGCTCGGAGGAGTCGACGTCGTGGTACGCGCCGTCGAGCAGCGTCACCTTGATGTCCTCGACCGGGTAGCCGGCCAGCGGACCGAAGGCCATCGCCTCCTTGATGCCCTGGTCGACGGCCGGGATGTACTCGCGCGGGATGCGACCGCCGGTGACGGCGTTGACGAACTCGTAGCCCGCGCCCGCCTCCTGCGGCTCCAGCGAGATGATCACCTTGCCGTACTGGCCCGAACCACCCGACTGCTTCTTGTGGGTGTACTCGACCTTCTCCACCGGGCGGCGGAGGGTCTCGCGGTAGGCCACCTGCGGCTTGCCGATGTTCGCCTCGACCTTGAACTCCCGCTTCATCCGGTCGATCATCACTTCCAAATGGAGCTCGCCCATGCCGGCGATGATGGTCTGACCGGTCTCCTCGTCGGTGTGGACGCGGAACGTCGGGTCCTCCTCCGCCAGGCGCTGGATCGCGATGGACAGCTTCTCCTGGTCGGACTTGGTCTTGGGCTCGATGGCCTGCTCGATCACCGGGGCCGGGAAGTCCATCGACTCCAGCACGACCGGGTTGGCCGGATCGCACAGGGTCTCACCGGTGGTGGTGTCCTTCAGGCCCATCACCGCGACGATCATGCCGGCGCCGATCTGCTCGATCTCCTGACGCTTGTTGGAGTGCATCTGGTAGATCTTGCCGATCCGCTCCTTGCGGCTCTTGGTCGAGTTCAGCACCTGCTGGCCGGTCTTGAGCACGCCGGAGTAGATCCGGATGTAGGTCAACTTGCCCAGGTGCGGGTCGGCCGCGATCTTGAAGGCCAGCATCGCCAGCGGCTCGTCGTTGGACGTGTGCCGCTCGATGACCTCCTCCGGGTGGCCCGGCTTGAAGCCCTCGATCGCCGGGATGTCCAGCGGGGAGGGCAGGTAGTCGATGGTCGCGTCCAGCATCGGCTGAACGCCCTTGTTCTTGAAGGACGAGCCGCAGACCACCGCGGTGATCTTGTTCGCGATCACGGCGCGCCGCACGGCGGCCTTGATCTGGGCGACCGTGAGCTCCTCGCCGGTCTCCTCGGCCTCCAGCCATGCCTCGGCGAACTCGTCGTCGTGGTCGGCCAGCACGTGGATCAGAGCCTCGCGGGCCTCGGCGGCCGCCTCGGTCATGTCGGCCGGGATCTCCTCGACGGTGTAGTCCTCGCCGATCTTGGTCTCGCCGTGCCACATCAGGGCCCGCATCCCGACCAGGTCGACGACACCGGTGAACTTCGCCTCGGCGCCGATCGGCAGCTGCAGGACGGCCGCGATCGCGTTCAGGCGCTCACGGATCGTCTTCACGCAGTAGTCGAAGGACGCGCCGGTGCGGTCCAGCTTGTTGACGTAGCAGATCCGCGGCACGCCGTAGCGCGTCGCCTGACGCCACACCGTCTGCGACTGGGGCTCGACACCGGCCACACCGTCGAACACGCAGACCGCCCCGTCCAGCACCCGCAGCGAGCGCTCGACCTCGATGGTGAAGTCGACGTGCCCGGGGGTGTCGATGATGTTGATCTGGTTGTCCTTCCAGAAGCAGGTCGTCGCGGCGGACGTGATCGTGATGCCGCGCTCCTGCTCCTGCTCCATCCAGTCCATCGTCGCGGCGCCGTCGTGCACCTCGCCGATCTTGTAGTTGATGCCGGTGTAGAACAGGATCCGCTCGGTGGTCGTCGTCTTGCCGGCATCGATGTGCGCCATGATGCCGATGTTGCGGACCCGGGAGAGGTCCTGCTTCACGTCAATCGCCACGTCGGGCTCAACCTTCCGTTCTTCGTCTCTGCCTTGCTCAGGGTTCAGGGCACGGCGGGTGTCTGCCGTGCCCTGATGGGGTTCATGCGCGGGTGTCGGTCACCAGCGGTAGTGGGCGAACGCACGGTTCGCCTCGGCCATCTTGTGGGTGTCCTCGCGGCGCTTCACCGAAGCGCCGAGACCGTTGGACGCGTCCAGCAGCTCGTTCATCAGGCGCTCGGTCATGGTCTTCTCGCGACGCTGCCGGGAGAAGCTGACCAGCCAGCGCAGGGCGAGGGTGTTCGCGCGGCCCGGCTTCACCTCGACCGGCACCTGGTAGGTGGCACCGCCCACGCGACGGCTCTTCACCTCCAGCGCCGGACGGATGTTGTCCAGAGCCTTCTTCAGCGTCTGCACCGGGTCGACGCCCGTCTTGGCGCGGGTGCCCTCGAGGGCGTCGTAGACGATGCTCTGCGCGGTGGTCTTCTTGCCGTCGAGCAGGATCTTGCTGACCAGCTGGGAGACCAGCGGCGAGCCGTAGACCGGGTCGACGACGACAGGACGCTTCGGGGCGGGACCCTTGCGAGGCATTACTTCTCCTTCTTCGCGCCGTAGCGGCTACGGGCCTGCTTGCGGTTCTTGACGCCCTGGGTGTCCAGGGAACCGCGGATGATCTTGTACCGGACGCCCGGGAGGTCCTTCACACGGCCACCGCGGACCAGCACCATCGAGTGCTCCTGCAGGTTGTGGCCGACACCCGGGATGTACGCGGTGACCTCCACGCCGGAGGACAGCCGGACGCGGGCGACCTTGCGCAGCGCCGAGTTCGGCTTCTTCGGGGTGGTGGTGTACACGCGGGTGCAGACGCCGCGACGCTGGGGCGAACCCTTCAGCGCAGGCGTCTTGTTCTTGCTGACCTTGTCCGTGCGGCCCTTGCGGACCAACTGCTGGATAGTGGGCACCGGCTGGTATCTCTTTCCTTGCGTGGTTTGTGTGGCGCGCGCCGAGCGCCACCAGCCAAGGGGCCGGACGCGGCGCACGCACGCATGGTTCGGTCGCCCGAACACAACGGTCAAGGCTACTTCACGGCCCTGTCCGGGGTCAAAACGTCGGCCTCGCGTTCGGCGTCGAGGTCGCTGATGAGCTGGACGCGGCGCGCGTGCCGGCCTCCCTCGAACTCGGCCGTCAGCCATGCCCTGGTGATCATCCGGGCCAGGCCCGGACCGACCACGCGGGCACCGACGGCGAGCACGTTGGAGTCGTTGTGCCGGCGCGACAGCTCCGCCGAGAACGGCTCCGAGCAGACCACGGCACGGATGCCGTGGACCTTGTTCGCCGCGATCGAGATGCCGACCCCGGTCCCGCACACGAGCAGGCCGAGGTCGTACTCCCCCGCGGCGACCAGACGTCCGACCCGGGCCCCGTTCACCGGATAGTCGACGGCCTCGCCCGGCGCCGGGCCGAGGTCGGTGACCTCGTGTCCCAGCAACCGGGCCTCATCGGCCATCTCGTGGCGGAGTTCCACTCCGGCATGGTCGGACGCGGCGACGATGCGCATGGCTCAGCGCAGCTCGCCGGTGTCGTACTCGTCCAGGCCGACCGAGGGACCGCCGACGCTGAGGTCGTAGTCGTAGGGGTCGTAGGAGAGGTCGTACGCGGCGGCCCGGGCCTCCGCGGTGGGCTCCACCCGGATGTTCCGGTACCGATCCAGGCCGGTACCGGCCGGGATCAGCTTGCCCAGGATGACGTTCTCCTTGAGACCGACCAGGGAGTCGGACTTGGCGTGGATCGCCGCGTCGGTGAGCACCTTGGTGGTCTCCTGGAACGAAGCCGCGGACAGCCACGACTCGGTCGCCAGCGACGCCTTGGTGATCCCCATCAGCACCGGACGGCCCTGCGCGGGCGTCCTGCCCTCGGTGACCATCTGGCGGTTCTCCGCCTCGAACAGCTTCCGGTCGACGAGCTCGCCCGGCAGCATCGAGGTGTCACCCGACTCGATCACCGTGATCCGGCGGAGCATCTGCCGGATGATGATCTCGATGTGCTTGTCGTGGATCGGGGCGCCCTGCGTCCGGTACACGGCCTGCACCTCCTCCACCAAGTGCTCCTGCACCTTCCGGAGGCCGGAGACGCGGAGCACGTCCTGCGGGTCGGGGGTACCGGCGTAGAGCTGCTGGCCGGCCACGACGTGGTCGCCCTCGCCGACGAAGTGGCGCACGCCCGCGGCGTCCTCCCACTCCAGGCGGACGCGCCGCGGCAGCGGGTACTCCAGGTCGGCCTCGCCGTCGTCGCGGACGATGACCAGCTTGCGCAGCCGCTCGCCCTCCTCGATCCGGACGCGACCGGCCGCCTCGGCGATCGGAGCCTTGCCCTTGGGCTGGCGGGCCTCGAAGAGCTCGACCACGCGAGGCAGGCCCTGCGTGATGTCGTCACCGGCCACACCACCGGTGTGGAAGGTCCGCATCGTCAGCTGGGTGCCGGGCTCGCCGATCGACTGCGCGGCCACGATGCCCACCGCCTCGCCGACGTCGACGAGCTTGCCGGTGGCCAGCGAACGGCCGTAGCACATCGCGCAGGTGCCGGTCGCGGCCTCACAGGTGAGGACCGAGCGGACCTTCACCTCCGTGATGCCGTTCTTCAGCAGCTTCTTGATGTTCACATCGCCCAGGTCGACCCCGGCCTTCAGCAGCACCTTGCCCTCCGGCGTCACCACGTCGGTGGCCAGGGTGCGGGCGTAGACGGCGGTCTCGACGTTGCGGGCCGCGACCAGCTTGCCTCCCCGTCCTTCCGCGGCGATCGCCTTGGTCAGCCCACGGTCGGTCTGGCAGTCCTCCTCGCGGATGATCACGTCCTGGGAGACGTCGACCAGTCGCCGGGTGAGGTAGCCGGAGTCGGCGGTGCGCAGCGCCGTGTCGGCCTGGCCCTTCCGGCCACCGTGGGTGGAGATGAAGTACTCCAGCACGGACAGGCCCTCACGGAAGTTCGACTTGATCGGCCGGGCGATGATCTCGCCCTTCGGGTTGGCCACCAGGCCTCGCATGGCGGCGATCTGGCGCATCTGGGTCATGTTCCCTCGGGCGCCGGAGTGCACCATCATGAAGATGGGGTTGTCCTTGGTGAAGTTCGCCTCCATCGCCGCGGTGAGCTCCGCGGTGGCGTCGGTCCACAGCTGGATCAGCTCCTGGTGCCGCTCCTCCTCGGTCACCTTGCCACGCTCGTACTGCTTGGTGATCTTGTTGGCCCTGGCGTCGTAGCCGGCGAGGATCTCCGGCTTGGACGGCGGGGTCTGCACATCGGCGATCGACACCGTCACACCCGAACGGGTGGCCCACTTGAAGCCGAGGGCCTTCAGCCGGTCGAGGGTGACCGCCACGTCGACCTTCGGGTAGCGCTCGGCCAGGTCGTTGACGATCTGGCCCAGCTTCTTCTTGCCGACCTCCTCGTTCACGTACGGGTAGTCCGCCGGCAGCGCCTCGTTGAACAGGGCGCGACCCAGCGTCGTCTCCAGCAGCACACTGCCGTCGGCCCGAAGCTCGGCACCCTCCGGCGGGACGATGCCCTCCAGGCGGATCCGGCAACGCGCGCCGATGGCCAGCTCGCCCCGGTCGAAGGCCATGTAGGCCTCCGCGATCGAGGAGAACGCCCGTCCCTCGCCGACCTTGCCGGCCTGCTCGAGGGTGAGGAAGTAGTGGCCGATGATCATGTCCTGCGTGGGCAGGGTCACCGGACGGCCGTCCGCGGGCTTGAGGATGTTGTTGGTCGACAGCATCAGGATCCGGGCCTCGGCCTGCGCCTCCGCGCTCAGCGGCAGGTGCACGGCCATCTGGTCACCGTCGAAGTCGGCGTTGAACGCCGTGCAGACGAGCGGGTGCAGCTGGATGGCCTTGCCCTCGATCAGCTGCGGCTCGAACGCCTGGATGCCCAGCCGGTGCAGCGTCGGTGCACGGTTCAGCAGCACCGGGTGCTCGGCGATGACCTCTTCCAGCACGTCCCACACGACCGGACGCTGCCGCTCGACCATCCGCTTGGCGCTCTTGATGTTCTGCGCCAGGTTCAGGTCGTCGAGCCGCTTCATCACGAACGGCTTGAACAGCTCCAGGGCCATGTTCTTGGGCAGGCCGCACTGGTGCAGCTTCAGCTGCGGGCCGACCACGATGACCGAACGGCCGGAGTAGTCGACGCGCTTGCCCAGCAGGTTCTGGCGGAACCGGCCCTGCTTGCCCTTCAGCATGTCCGAGATCGACTTCAGCGGACGGTTGCCCGGCCCGGTGACCGGGCGGCCGCGGCGGCCGTTGTCGAAGAGGCTGTCGACGGCCTCCTGGAGCATCCGCTTCTCGTTGTTCACGATGATCTCGGGCGCGCCCAGGTCGAGCAGCCGCTTGAGCCGGTTGTTCCGGTTGATCACGCGGCGGTAGAGGTCGTTCAGATCGGAGGTCGCGAACCGGCCACCGTCCAGCTGCACCATCGGACGCAGGTCCGGCGGGATCACCGGGACGGCGTCGAGCACCATGCCGAGCGGGGAGTTGGTGGTGTTCAGGAACGCCGCCACCACCTTCAGCCGCTTCAGGGCACGGGTCTTGCGCTGGCCCTTGCCGGTCTGGATGATCTCGCGCAGGTTCTCGGCCTCCGCGTCCAGGTCGAAGGTCGCCAGGCGCTTCTTGATCGCCTCGGCCCCCATGTAGCCCTCGAAGTACTTGCCGAACCGGTTCTTCATCTCCCGGTAGAGGATCTCGTCGCCCTCGAGGTCCTGGACCTTCAGGCCCTTGAACCGCGTCCAGACGGCTTCCAGCCGGTCGAGGTCGCGCTGCGCGCGGTCGCGCAACTGCTTGACCTCGCGCTCCCCGCCCTCACGGACCCGCTTCTTGATGTCGGCCTTGGCGCCCTCGGCCTCCAGCTGGGCGAGGTCCTCCTCGATCTTCCGCATCCGGGCGTTCACGTCGTTGTCACGACGCGCCTCCAGCTGCTTGCGCTCGACCTCGACCTTGGCCTCGAGCGAGGGCAGGTCACGGTGACGGGCGTCGACATCGACCGCGGTGATCATGTACGCGGCGAAGTAGATGACCTTCTCCAGGTCCTTCGGCGCGATGTCCAGCAGGTAGCCCAGCCGGGACGGCACACCCTTGAAGTACCAGATGTGGGTCACCGGGGCGGCCAGCTCGATGTGGCCCATCCGCTCGCGGCGGACGTTCGAGCGGGTCACCTCGACGCCACAGCGCTCGCAGATGATGCCCTTGAAGCGCACCCGCTTGTACTTGCCGCAGTAGCACTCCCAGTCCCGGGTCGGGCCGAAGATCTTCTCGCAGAACAGGCCGTCACGCTCGGGCTTCAGGGTCCGGTAGTTGATCGTCTCCGGCTTCTTGACCTCGCCGTGCGACCACTCCCGGATCTGGTCGGCCGTGGCCAGCCCGATGCGCAGCTCGTCGTAGAAGTTCACGTCCAGCACGTTGCTTCTCTTTCTCCTGTTGCCAGGAAACGTGTGTGTTGTCTGAGTTGTCTGGTGACTGAGTCGAAACTCAGACTTCGTCGAGCGAGCGGAAGGAGTCCGCACCCGGGCGACGGGACAGGTCGATGCCGAACTCCTCGCTCGCGCGGAAGTCGTCCTCGGAGTCACGCAGTTCCACCACGGTGCCGTCGCTGGAGAGGACCTCCACGTTCAGGCACAGCGACTTCATCTCCTTGACCAGCACCTTGAAGGACTCGGGGATGCCGGGCTCGGGGATGTTCTCGCCCTTGACGATGGCCTCGTACACCTTCACGCGGCCGGGGACGTCGTCGGACTTGATGGTGAGCAGCTCCTGCAGGGCCCAGGCAGCGCCGTACGCCTCCAGTGCCCACACCTCCATCTCGCCGAACCGCTGGCCGCCGAACTGCGCCTTACCGCCGAGCGGCTGCTGGGTGATCATCGAGTACGGGCCGGTGGACCGGGCGTGGATCTTGTCGTCGACCAGGTGGTGCAGCTTCAGCATGTAGATGTAGCCGACACCGACGCGCTCGGGGTACGGCTCGCCGGAGCGGCCGTCGAAGAGCTGCGCCTTGCCGCCGGAGTCCACCAGCTGGAGGCCGTCGCGCTGCGGCAGCCCGTGCTCGAGCAGCCCCGCGATCTCCTCCTCGTTGGCGCCGTCGAACACCGGGGTGGCCAGACGGGCATCGCCGTCCACATGCTCCAGTCCCACCTCGCGCAGCCGGTCGGCCCACGGCTCGTGCACGCCCTTGATATCCCAGCCTGCCTTGGCGACCCATCCGAGGTGGGTCTCCAGCACCTGGCCGACGTTCATCCGGGACGGGACGCCGAGCGGGTTCAGCACGATGTCCACCGGGGTGCCGTCCTCGAGGAACGGCATGTCCTCCACGGGCAGGATCTTGGAGATGACGCCCTTGTTGCCGTGGCGGCCGGCGAGCTTGTCACCGTCGGAGATCTTGCGCTTCTGGGCCACGTAGACGCGGACCATCTGGTTCACGCCCGGGGGAAGCTCGTCGTCCTCCTCGCGGTCGAAGACGCGGACGCCGATCACGGTGCCGGTCTCGCCGTGCGGGACCTTCATCGAGGTGTCGCGGACCTCACGGGCCTTCTCGCCGAAGATCGCGCGCAGCAGCCGCTCCTCCGGGGTGAGCTCGGTCTCGCCCTTGGGCGTGACCTTGCCGACCAGGATGTCGCCGGTGCCGACCTCGGCACCGATCCGGATGATGCCCCGCTCGTCCAGGTTGGCGAGCATGTCCTCGCCGATGTTCGGGATGTCACGGGTGATCTCCTCGGCACCGAGCTTGGTGTCGCGGGCATCGATCTCGTGCTCCTCGATATGGATCGAGGTCAGGACGTCGTCCTGCACGAGCCGCTGGCTCAGGATGATCGCGTCCTCGTAGTTGTGGCCCTCCCACGGCATGAACGCGACCAGCAGGTTGCGTCCCAGTGCCATCTCGCCACCATCGGTGCAGGCACCGTCGGCCAGCGGCGTGCCGACCTCGACCCGGTCGCCGGCACCGACCAGCGGGCGCTGGTTGATGCAGGTCGCCTGGTTCGAGCGACGGAACTTGTCCAGCCGGTAGCTGGTGTAGGTGCCGTCGTCGTTGGTGACGTCGACGATGTCGGCGCTCACCGAGGTGACCACGCCGGGCTTGTTGGCCACGGTGACGTCACCGGCGTCGACCGCACCGCGGTACTCCATGCCGGTGCCGACGAACGGGGCCTCGTTCCGGATCAGCGGAACGGCCTGGCGCTGCATGTTCGCACCCATCAGGGCGCGGGACGCGTCGTCGTGCTCGAGGAAAGGGATCAGCGCGGTCGCCACCGACACCATCTGGCGCGGCGAGACGTCCATGTACTGGACCTCCAGCTGCGGAACCTCGTCGGCGTCGCCGTCCTTCTTGCGGACCAGCACCCGGTCCTCGATGAAGTGGCCGTCGGCCCCCACCCTGGCGTTGGCCTGGGCGATGACGTAGCGGTCCTCCTCGTCGGCGGTGAGGTAGTCGATCTGGTCGGTGACGTAGCCGTTCTCGACCTTGCGGTAGGGGGTCTCGATGAACCCGAACGCGTTGACGCGCGCGAACGAGGCCAGGGAGCCGATCAGGCCGATGTTCGGACCTTCGGGGGTCTCGATCGGGCACATCCGGCCGTAGTGGCTGTGGTGCACGTCGCGCACCTCCATGCCGGCGCGGTCCCGGGACAGGCCGCCCGGGCCGAGCGCGGACAGGCGCCGCTTGTGGGTCAGCCCGGCGACCGGGTTGGTCTGGTCCATGAACTGCGACAGCTGCGACGTGCCGAAGAACTCCTTCAGCGCGGCGGAGACCGGACGGATGTTGATCAGGGTCTGCGGCGTGATCGCCTCGATGTCCTGGGTGGTCATCCGGTCGCGAACCGTCCGCTCGAGACGGCCGAGGCCGATCCGGAGCTGGTTCTGGATCAGCTCGCCGACGGTGCGCAGGCGGCGGTTGCCGAAGTGGTCGATGTCGTCGGTCTCGACGGGCATGCCCTCGTACTCCGTCCGGCCCTCGTGGAGCATGACGATGTAGCGGATGGCGGCGACGATGTCCTCGATCGTCAGCACCTGCGTGTCGAAGGGCAGGCCGGTGCCGAGCTTCTTGTTGATCTTGTACCGGCCGACCTTCGCCAGGTCGTACCGCTTCGGGTTGAAGTAGTAGTTCTCCAGCATCTGCTGGGCGGCCTCACGGGTCGGCGGCTCGCCCGGACGCAGCTTGCGGTAGATGTCGAGCAGCGCCTCGTCGGTGTTGGCGGTGTGGTCCTTCTCGAGGGTGAGCCGCATGGACTCGAACTCGCCGAACTCCTCGAGGATCTGCTCGTTCGTCCAGCCGAGCGCCTTCAGCAGCACGGTGACGTTCTGCTTGCGCTTGCGGTCGACGCGGACGCCGACCATGTCGCGCTTGTCGATCTCGAACTCCAGCCACGCGCCCCGGGACGGGATCATCTTGCAGGTGAAGATGTCCTTGTCCGAGGTCTTGTCCGGGGTCTGCTCGAAGTACACGCCCGGGGACCGGACCAGCTGGGAGACGACGACCCGCTCGGTGCCGTTGATGATGAACGTGCCCTTGTCGGTCATCAGCGGGAAGTCGCCCATGAACACCGTCTGGCTCTTGATCTCGCCGGTGTCGTTGTTCATGAACTCCGCGGTGACGAACAGCGGCGCCGCGTAGGTGAAGTCCTGGTCCTTGCACTCCTCGACGGTGTGCTTGGCCTCCTCGAACCGGTTGTCGCGGAACGACAGCGACATGGTCTGGGAGAGGTCCTCGATCGGGGAGATCTCCTCGAAGATCTCCTCCAGCCCCGACTTCGTGTTGATGTCGGTGCGTCCCTCGGCCTGGGCGGCTGCGACCCGGCCCTGCCAGGTCTCGTTGCCGATCAGCCAGTCGAAGGACTCGACCTGGAGATCAAGAAGATTCGGAACCTCGAGCGGTTCGTGGATCTTCGCGAAGGAGATCCGACCGCTGGGTGAGACAACATTGGTGTTCTTCGACGCAGTGCGCGAGACGGCCAAGGTGGAGTCCTTCCGCAAAAATCCGGCTGCAGCCGGTTTCGTTGCACGCAGAACGGCCCGCGTCAAGTGCACGGGTCGTCGATGGCGATGGGCAAAGCGCAAGCTTACCTCGGACCCCGCGACCTCGCAAATCCGCCCGGAGGGAGCGCGCCGTCCATGCGGGGGGCCAGGAACGGGCTCCCAGCCGGGCGGATTCGCTGGTTGGGGACGGGGACCGGCCGGCTCGGCGGCCTCGACCATCCCCTGCACGCCACAGGGCCGGTGTCTGCGGCTGGCACGGGAGGGGTTTCCATACGCTGCAGAACACCGGCCCAAGTGGTGTACTCATCCGACGCATTAGGGGGGGCGCCGACAAGAAGATTCCATCAGACTTGACGGGGTCTTGTCAACCCTGTGTCAAGAAAGTCTCTGAGACTTCTTGACCGACGCTCCTCCGCCAGGCGTTGACGGCAGCCCTGAGCCTGCCTTCGACCTCGAACTGGAGTGCCGCGCGGGCGTACCGTTCCCTGGCGGCGTCAACCTTGCCGAGATCGTTGAACGCGTGCCCGAGCAGCAACTCGGACCCACCTCTCGACATGTGCTCACCACCGAGGATCGGATCGTCCAACACCTCCGACATGATGCGCGCCGCATCCAGCGGGTCGCCCCTGCGCAGTGCGTACATGGCCTTCACCTGCCGCAGCTCCACGATGTCGTAACTGTTGCCCAAGATCCTCAACCCGACGTCGGCCGTGGCGATCAACTCCTCGGTGCCGGGAAGCACTCCCGCATTCAGACGCCAACGCGCGGCGACGCTGTGGAACCGCGACCAGAGGCGGAAGTCCCTTCGGGCGTCGAGCCAGTGGCGTGCATGTTCGTGGAGAGCGATGCCCTTGTCGATCTCGTGGGCCATGTAGGCGGCGACACCCATGGTCCAGGCGATCGTCCCGCGCGAGTGGTCAGAAGTCAGACGCGGGCTCAACTCGCCGAGGCGATCGAGATAGGGCGTGGTCTCGGTGTGCGTGCTGCCGGCCTCAGACATGGCGCTGACAAGGGCCATCAATGCCTCGGCAAGGATGATCGGGGGCGCGGACGAGGCCGCTTCGACCGCCCGTGCGGCAAACGCGACCGCCCATCCCAGATGGTCCGAAGCACGGTGAGCCGTTGCCGCGAGGCTCAACGCCTGAGCTCGTGCGACCGCGAACCTCTGTGCGACCTCGTGCTCAGCGAGCATCTCACCGAGCGCCGCAGCTTCAGCGAACGCGCCGGAGGAGAACAGCGCCTGACCATGAACATAGGACGCCTCCCAGAACCGTCCCGCGTCTCCGGTGGCCTCGGCGATCGCCGCCGCCTGGCTCGAATGCTTGATCGCCGCGGCCCAGTCGTGCTCCGACCAGGCCCGCTCGGCGACCAGAAGATCCTCGATCGTGTCACCGACCACCAACTGCGCAGGGTCGGCGGCGGGTGAGACTCCCCACTCCAACGGAGACACTCCCAGCCGTCGGGAAAGGAATTCGATCACCTCAGGGGTCGCGACCCGACGCCCGCTCTCGATGTGAGAGATGTAGCTTCCGGAGTACTTGTCACCTCCGAGTTCGGCCTGGGATAGCCCCTTCCGCCGTCGCGCTTCGCGCAGCAACGAGCCGAACAACACCGGGCTGGATGTGTCCACTCGACCTCCGATCTTCGATTCTCAGGAAGACTCTGTCAAAACTTGACACGTCAGTCAAGTGTGGCTAATTTCTCTGTCAGAAGCCAGTCGATACAAGAGGAGCCACGGGGATCATGACCATCGTTCGCAGGATCATCGCCACCGCCGCAGTTGCAGGCACGCTCGTCGTGCTGCCGGTCAGCGCCATCACCGCCGCACAGTCCGCCGGCATCACCGTCGCGGGCGGCCAGGGCAGCTGGCCGTTCGGCAAGTGATCCGCTGACCCTCTGACCCCCTAAGGAATCCCACCATGAGCATCGTTCGCAGGATCATCGCCACCGCCGCCGTCGCCGGCACGCTCGTCGTGCTGCCGGTCAGCGCCATCACCGCCGCACAGTCCGCCGGCATCACCGTCGCAGGCGGCCAGGGCAGCTGGCCGTTCGGCAAGTGAGCCACCCCCCTCGCTCATAGTTCTCCACCCCCAGTACTCAGAACGGCGGTGGCCCGTTCGGGCCACCGGCGGGCCGTGTCTCCACACACCCCGGTGGGGAGCGAACCGAGCCACACACCCCCCTCAGGCATGCAGAAGGGGGGGGGGGGGCCCGGGGGAGCCCCCCCCCGCAATCATGTGGTGGTGAGAGTGTGAAATGAAGGTGTTAGAGGGCC
>NZ_JASGES010000126.1:0-5474 GCF_047606205.1 Propionicimonas sp.
AGTTCAGCCACGGCGTCATTGTGGCGCACCCGGACCGCTCCCGATCACGGCGGCCCCTCGTGCCGCCCACGCCCGGATCGCGGCGGCCGCCCGCCCTCCCGGGCGGGGCCGGCTCCGCGCCGTCAGGCGAACAGGAGCGGGACCTGCATCTCGGCAGGGGTGAGGGAGCCGTGCATGCCGACCAGCTCAGCCTCCCTGGGCAGGGTGCGGGTCATCACGGCACCGTCGTCGGCCATCGCGACCAGGACGTCGCCGAAGCGATCGGCCAGCCGCGGCGAGACCTCGCCGAACCAGCCTTCCTCGATCGCCTCGTCCCGCGTCCGCACCCACGCCCGGTCACCCAGCCGGTCGCGCCAGCGTCGGGCGAGCGCCCCGGGTTCGCCGGTCATCAGCTGCCGGAACCGGCCTTCCCCCGCGAGAGCGGTCACGCCGGCCAGCAGCTCGGGCTCGTCCTCGACCACCAGCCGTTGCCGGCGCGGAACGTCCACCATGCCGTGGTCGCCGGTCACGACCAGCCGGACGTCGGCGGGCAGCGCATCCCTCAGCTGCGCGACCAGGCGGTCGGTCCTTCCCAGCTCGGCGAGCCAGAGCGGCGACCCGACCCCGCGCTCGTGGCCCGCGTGGTCGAGCTGCCGTTCGTAGAAGTAGCCCAGCGCCCGCTCCCCCGCCGTGACCGCCTGCAGGGCGAGCTCCACCCTGCGGGTCCGGTCCCGTTCGTCGGTCACCGGCAGGAAGGACGGACCTCGCAGCGCCGCCGTCGTGAGCCCGGTGCCGGCGAAGTGGGCGGGCGCGATCGCCGCGGTACGGACGCCGGCGCGCTCGAGCCGCTCGAAACAGGTCAGTTGCGGCTGCACGTCGAGGCCGTCGATGCTCGCGGGCCAGCGCAGGGTGGCCAGGACGCAGCCCGCCGGCGGGTACCAGAACGAGTAGCCGGCGATGCCGTGCCGACCCGGTGGCAGCCCGGTCCCCAGGCTCGAGATCGACGTCGCGGTGGTGCTGGGGACCCCGGAGGTGATCGTCGGCCCCGCCAGTCCGGACAGGTAGGGCGCCTGGTCGGCGTAGCTGTCCAGCAGCGACCGGCCGAGCCCGTCCACGAGGACGACCAGATAGCGGTGGGACGCCGGCAGCCCGAGCACGTCCTGCGCGCCCGGCAGCCCCAGGTGGGCTCCCAGGCTCGGCAGCAGGTCGGCCAGCGTCGAGCGCCCGTAGCCGGGAACGAGGGGCCGGCTCACGCGAAGCTGCCGGTGGCCAGCTGCAGCGCGGAGGCGAAGCTGATCAACTGTGACACCTTGGTCTCGCCGTCGCCGGCCGCACTGATCCGCACGGTCAGGTCGTCGCCGGCGAGCATGCCGGTGAGGCCGTGGTCGGCCTCGCACTCGGGGTCGGCGCAGTGGGCGGGTTCGAGGTCGATCCGCCGCATCGTGCCCCAGGTGATCGTGAGCCACGCCTCGGAGACCTCGGTCCGCCGCGAGCCGTACCGCTCGGGGTGGGCCACCACCTGACTCAGAGCGACCGAGTTCACCTCCCTCAGCCCGACCGACTCGGTGGTGGTCAGCGCCTGCGCGGGCTCGCCGGGATCCTCGTTCTCGTCGGTGTGCGCGACGATCAGCCGGGAGGCGGTCAGCACGAGCACCGACAGGTGCCGCTGGATCTCCTCGCGGTTGAAGGTGGCCTCGTGGTGGACCAGGTGCGCGACCGGTTCCTCCGGCCCGAGGGCGAGCGACACCGCGTCACAGACCAGTTCGGGGAAGTAGCCGCAGGCGTGGATCTCGGCCCGCAGGCCCGCAGGCAGGTTCAGCGCAGGACGTGGCGTCATTGCTGCATCTTCTCACCCTCCTCGGGCCGGCCAGAATCTCGCAGTCCCGGACCGCCGCGGCTCGACAGGTCGTGCCTGCGCGGGGCTGCGAGGACTGGGGCCGCCGCCCCATTAGGGTGGGGTGCCGTGAGCACCACCCGTCCCTTCATCGCCGCGCGCGTCGAGGAGTTCATCGATCGCCGCATCGAGGGGTTGCTGCGCGGGCTCGGCTGGCGGGAGAAGGTGATCTGCTACACCGGCTACGGCAGCAGCGAGAGCATCCGGGTGCTCGGCCGCGTCGTCCTGGTCCCGAACCGCGCGCGCGGCGGGCTGGCCAAGGCCACCGAGGACCTGATCAAGCGTCGCGGCTTCCGCAACTTCTTCAGTGCGGCCTGCGTCCGGGCCGCGGTCACGATCACCGTCGGCGACCAGGTGGTCACGGCCAGCACCGACCGCGGCGGGTACATCGACGAGCGGATCCGCAACCACCAGCTCGCACCCGGCTGGCAGCAGGTCGGCGTGCGCAGCCGCTCGTCGAAGATGGCGGCGGCAGACGTCCACGTCGTCGGCGACGAGGTCACCTTCGGGATCGTCTCCGACATCGACGACACGATCATCTCCACCTGGCTGCCGCGCCCCATGATCGCGGCCTGGAACTCCTTCATCCGTGACGAGTCGGCCCGCCAGTCCGTCCCCGGCATGGCCCGGATGTACACCGGCCTGCTGGCCGATCACCCGGGTGCCCCGGTGCTCTACATCTCCACCGGGGCGTGGAACACCCACGGGTTCCTCTCCCGGTTCCTGAAGCGGCACGGCTACCCGCACGGCGCGATGCTGCTCACCGACTGGGGGCCGACCAACACCGGCTGGTTCCGTTCCGGGATGGCGCACAAGGCGGACGCCCTGCTGCAGTTGACCAGGGACTTCCCACGCATCTCGTGGGTGCTGGTCGGGGATGACGGCCAGCACGATCCCGTCCTGTACGCGAACTTCGCACACGTCGCCCCCGACCGGGTCCGCGCGATCGCGATCCGCCAGCTCTCGGCCACCGAGCAGGTCCTCGCCCACGGCACCACGTCGGCGCTGCCGGAGGAACAGGAGGCCGCGGCCGACACCCCGTGGGTCGAGGCGCCCGACGGACGCGGACTGCTCGCGGGCCTCCGCGCCCTGCCCGAACCCCTGTGACGCCCGGAAGAGACAGAGAGCAGGACCAGATGGTTGCCAAGCCTGGCGCTGATGACGAGGTCGCCGAGCGGATCGTCGACATCGACGTGTCCGCCGAGATGGAGACCAGCTACCTCGAGTACGCGTACTCGGTGATCTACTCCCGGGCGCTCCCCGACGCCAGGGACGGCCTGAAGCCGGTCCAGCGGCGAATCCTGTACACGATGGACCAGATGCGGATCCGTCCCGACACCTCGCACGTGAAGTGCTCCCGGGTCGTGGGCCAGGTGATGGGCCTGTACCACCCGCACGGCGACGCGGCCATCTACGACGCTCTCGTCCGGCTGGGCCAGCCGTGGTCGATGCGACTGCCCACGGTGGACGGCCACGGCAACTTCGGCTCGCTCGACTCCGGACCCGCGGCGATGCGGTACACCGAGTGCCGGATGGCGCCGGCGGCCGTCGCGATGACCGCCGACATCGAGTCCGACACCGTCGACTTCCGGCCGAACTACGACGGCAAGGAGTCCGAGCCGACGGTGCTCCCCTCCGCCTTCCCGAACCTGCTGGTGAACGGCAGCACCGGCATCGCGGTGGGCATGGCGACCAACATGCCGCCACACAACCTGGTCGAGGTCGTCCAGGCCCTGAAGCACCTGCTGTGGCACCCGGAGGCCGACGTCGACGAGCTGATGCGCTATGTGCCCGGCCCGGACTTCCCCGAGGGCGGCAAGATCATCGGCCTGGACGGGATCCGCGACGCCTACGCCAGTGGGCGCGGCAGCTTCCGCGTCCGCGCCTCGGCCCGGATCGAGCAGGTGCACCCCCGCCGCAAGGGCATCGTGGTCACCGAGTTGCCGTACATGATCGGCCCGGAGCGGATCATCGAGCAGGTGAAGAACCTGGTCGGCGCCAAGAAGCTGACCGGCATCGCCGACATCAAGGACCTCACCGACCTCACCAACGGCACCCGGCTGGTGGTCGAGGTCAAGAACGGGTTCAACCCCGACGCCCTGCTGGAGGAGCTGTACCGGCTGACGAAGCTGGAGGACTCCTTCGCGATCAACAACGTGGCCCTCGTCGAGGGCCAACCGAACACGCTGTCGCTGAAGCAGCTGCTCGAGGTCTTCCTCGCCCACCGGCTGGATGTGATCCGCCGCCGCTCGACCTTCCTGCTGAACAAGGCGAAGGATCGGCTCCACCTCGTCGAGGGCCTGCTGATCGCGATCGTCGACATCGACGACGTGATCGCGATCATCCGCTCCTCCGACGACGGCGCACACGCCCGCGCCCGGCTGATGGACGCGTTCGAGCTGACCGAGGTGCAGGCCACCTACATCCTCGACATGCAGCTGCGCCGGCTGACGAAGTTCTCCACGATCGAGCTGGAGGCCGAGCGCGACAAGCTGTGGCTGACCATCAACGACCTGCAGGGGATCCTGGACTCGGACGAGCGGCTCCGCGAGGTCACGGCGAACGAGCTGGACGACGTGGCGCGGGCCCACGGGACGCCGCGTCGCACGATCCTGCTGGCTTCTGCCGGCAACCAGGTCACCGCGACCAGGGCCGCGAAGGCGAACGGTGCCGGCCTGGAGATCGCGGACGACCCCTGCTGGGTGATGTTGTCCTCGGCCGGCCTGCTGGCGCGCAGCGACAACGACGAGCCGCTGCCGACGTCTGGGCCGCGGGCGACCCACGACGTGATCAGCTCGGCCGTACGGACGACGGCCCGTGGGGAGTTCTGCGTCCTGACCAGCACCGGCCGGCTGGTCCGTGGCCAGGCGATCGAGGTCCCGTCGGTACCGGTGACCGCCGCCGCACCGAACCTGCAGGGCGGGTCGCCGGCAGCCGAACTGCTACCGCTGGAGCCCGGCGAGCGGATCCTCGGGCTCGGCACGCTGGGCGAGACCACCTTCGGCTGGGCGCTGGGCACCCGGAACGGCGTGGTGAAGCGGGTGAATCCGGAGGTGATCGGCAAGGACGCGTGGGACATCATCCGGCTCGACGACGGCGACGAGGTCGTCGGCGCGGTCGAACTCGGCCACGACCTGGTGGAGTTGGTGTTCATCACCAGCGACGCGCAACTGCTGCACTTCCCTGCCGCGGGAGTGCGTCCGCAGGGACGCTCCGGCGGTGGCATGGCCGGCATCAAGCTCTCCCCGGGGGCGCGGGTGGTGTTCTTCGGCGCGACGCCGGTCGCGGACTCCTCGGTGGTGACGGTGGCCGGCTCGTCGTCCGCGCTGCCCGGCACGGAGGCCGGGACGGTGAAGGTGACCCCGCTCGCGGAGTATCCCGGGAAGGGCCGCGCGACCGGCGGAGTCCGCTGCCAACGCCTGCTGAAGGGCGAGGACGGCCTGCTGCTCGGCTGGGCCGGCCCCGACCCCGCGATCGCCGCGGCCGCGTCCGGCACCCCGATCGACCTGCCGGCTCCCGACCTCCGCCGCGACGGCTCCGGCGTCCCGGCTGCCCAGCCGATCGCCGCGGTGGGCTCCCGCTACCACGGCTGAGGCGCGGG
>NZ_JASGES010000127.1:0-3073 GCF_047606205.1 Propionicimonas sp.
AGGGCACCGGCCGCGCCCGCCAGGGTTCGCGCCGCGCCCCGCAGTGGACCGGCGGTGGCGTCGTGCACGGCCCGCAGCCGCGCAGCTACGCGCAGCGGACGCCCAAGAAGATGATCGCCGCCGCCCTGCGCGGTGCGCTGTCCGACCGGGCCCGCGAGGGACGCATCCACGTGGTCGAGGCCGTCGTGACCGGCGAGACCCCGTCCACCAAGGCCGCCCTGAAGGCGCTCGCCGAGATCGGCGGCAGCAAGCTCCTGGTGGTGCTCGACCGGGACGAGGACGTCGCGTGGCTGAGCCTGCGCAACGTCGCCACCGTGCACGCGATCGCCGTCGACCAGCTGAACGCCTACGACGTGCTCGTGGCCGACGACATCGTGTTCACCACGGCCGCGCTCGCCGCCTTCGTGGCCGGGCCGGTCAAGGGCAAGGTCACCGTGGTGACCACCGAGAACGAGGAGGCTGCCAAGTGAGCGACCTGAAGATCCGCGACCACCGCGACATCCTCCTGGCCCCTGTGGTCAGCGAGAAGAGCTACGGGCTGCTGGACGAGAACAAGTACACCTTCCTCGTCGCCCCGAGCGCGAACAAGACCGAGATCAAGATCGCGGTCGAGGCCGTCTTCGGCGTCACGGTGACCGGCGTGAACACCAGTAACCGCCATGGCAAGCGCAAGCGCACCAAGGCCGGCTGGGGCAAGCGTCCCGACACCAAGCGCGCCGTGGTGAGTGTGGCCGAGGGCCAGCGCATCGACATCTTCTCCGGGCCGCTGGCCTGAGTCGAGGGAGGAAAACGAACTCATGGGTATCCGTAAGTACAAGCCGACCACCCCGGGCCGTCGTGGCTCGAGCGTGGCCGACTTCGTCGAACTGACTCGCTCCACCCCGGAGAAGTCGCTGGTCACGTCCAAGCCGAAGACCGGTGGCCGCAACAACTCCGGCCGGATCACCACCCGGCACATCGGTGGCGGCCACAAGCAGGCCTACCGCCTGATCGACTTCCGTCGCTACGACAAGGACGGCGTCCCGGCCAAGGTCGCGCACATCGAGTACGACCCGAACCGCACCGCCCGGATCGCGCTGCTGCACTACGCCGACGGGGAGAAGCGCTACATCATCGCCCCGAACGGCCTGAAGCAGGGCGCGACGGTCGAGGCCGGCGAGGCCGCCGACATCAAGCCCGGCAACAACCTGCCGCTGCGCAACATCCCGGTGGGCACGACCGTGCACGCCGTCGAGATGCGCCCCGGTGGCGGCGCCAAGCTCGGCCGCTCCGCCGGCGCGAAGATCCAGCTGGTCGCCCGCGAGGGCAAGATGGCCACGCTGCGGCTGCCGTCCGGCGAGATGCGCCTGGTGGACGTGCGCTGCCGCGCCACCGTCGGCGAGGTCGGCAACGCCGAGCAGTCGAACATCAACTGGGGCAAGGCGGGCCGCAACCGCTGGAAGGGCGTCCGCCCGACCGTCCGCGGTGTCGCGATGAACCCGATCGACCACCCGCACGGCGGTGGCGAGGGCAAGACCTCCGGCGGCCGTCACCCGGTCAGCCCGTGGGGCAAGCCCGAGGGCCGCACCCGGGACAAGAACAAGGCGAGTTCTCGCCTGATCATCCGCCGCCGCAAGTCCGGCAAGAAGCGCTGATAGGACAGGTGAGGTAACCAATGCCACGCAGCCTGAAGAAGGGCCCCTTCGTCGACGACCACCTGGTCAAGAAGGTCGACGCCCAGAACGAGAAGGGCACCAAGCAGGTCATCAAGACCTGGTCCCGGCGCTCGATGATCACCCCGGACATGATCGGCCACACGATCGCGGTGCACGACGGCCGCAAGCACGTGCCGGTGTTCGTGTCCGAGGCCATGATCGGCCACAAGCTGGGCGAGTTCGCCCCGACCCGCACCTACCGCGGGCACATCAAGGAAGACAAGAAGTCGCGCCGCCGCTGAGGCAGCGAGAAGAGGAACTGATACTCAGATGAGCAACAAAGAGCGACCCACCCGTCGCGCCGCCCTGCTCGGGGATCGTCCTGGCTCGTACGCGATCGCGCGTCACGTCCGGATGAGCCCGATGAAGGTGCGCCGCGTCGTGGACCTGGTCCGCGGCCTGCCCGTCACCGACGCCCTCGACGTGCTCAAGTTCGCCCCCCAGGCGGCCTCCGAGCCCGTGTACAAGGTGGTCGCGTCCGCGACGGCCAACGCGGAGAACACCGAGGGGCTGCGCGCCGACGAGCTGTACGTCTCCCAGGCGTTCGTCGACGAGGGCATGACCCTGCGTCGCATCCGGCCGCGGGCGAAGGGTTCGGCCAGCCGGATCCTCAAGCGCGCCAGCCACATCACCGTCGTCGTCGAACCCAAGTCAGAGAAGGGAGCCTGAGCATGGGCCAGAAGATCAACCCCAACGGCTTCCGCCTCGGGATCACCACCGACCACAAGACGCGCTGGTACGCGGACAAGAACTACTCCGACCTGGTTGCGGAGGACGTCAAGGTCCGTCGCTACCTGGCCAAGACCCTGGAGCGGGCCGGCATCTCCTCGGTGGAGATCGAGCGCCGCAGCGAGCGGGTGACGATCTTCCTGTACGCGGCGCGTCCGGGCATCGTCATCGGCCGCAACGGCGCCGAGGCCGAGCGCGTCCGCGCGGAGCTGGAGAAGCTCACCGGCAAGCAGGTGCAGCTGAACATCCTCGAGGTGAAGAACCCCGAGACCGATGCGCAGCTGGTCGCCCAGGGCATCGCCGAGCAGCTCGGCGCCCGCGTGGCCTTCCGCCGCGCCATGCGCAAGGCGCAGCAGAGCGCGATGCGCGCCGGTGCGCTGGGCATCCGGATCCAGTGCTCCGGCCGTCTCGGCGGCGCCGAGATGAGCCGTTCGGAGTTCTACCGCGAGGGCCGCGTGCCGCTGCACACCCTGCGGGCGGACATCGACTACGGCTTCTACGAGGCCCGCACCACCTTCGGCCGGATCGGTGTGAAGGTGTGGATCTACAAGGGCGACGTGTCCGGCAACCGCGCCGAGCGCGCAGCCCAGAAGGCCGCCCGGCAGGCAGCCGGCGGTCAGCGCCGGCCGGCTCGCGGGCCGCGTCGTGAC
>NZ_JASGES010000128.1:0-3009 GCF_047606205.1 Propionicimonas sp.
CCCGGCCCCCCCGCGGAGGTGCTGGCCGCGCCTATGGCCCTGCTCCTCGACGCTTGTCGCCGGGGTGTCGAAGGTGAAGAGCACGACGCTCGTGAATCCCGAGTCGACATCCATCACGGTCAGGCCGTTGCTGTCGACGTCCACGCAGAAGACCTGGCCGTGCAGGTGCGGACAGCCGCCCTGTTCGCGCACGGACAGGGGGAATGCCGCGTCCCAACCGGCGGCGGCCGCCTCCAGGAGGTCCGACACATCGGTGGGCGCGAGCCGACCGAAGAGCTCGCGCGCCGCCCACTCGGCGTCGGCGTCGGGGAAGGACGCCACGGTCCGGACAGCCCGCTCCGCGATCTCCTCGAACGGGACGGGCGTCACGCCAGTGGCGTCGTGGAGCAGCACGCGCTCGGTCCGAACGATCCCGAGTCGCCCGCCGCGGGCCGAGGCGAGCTCGACCATCCGGGCGGGCAGTCCGGCGCCGGCCAGGTAGCTGTCGCGGACGTCGCCGTCCAGCCATTCCAGGACGCCGAGCAGATGCACGGCGCAGGCGGTGATCCGCACCGACCACTCCGGAGCCTCCTTGACGACGTCCATCCGGACCCGTACCGGCAGCTGCCCCCACGTGGTGAGCGGGATTTCCTCGTCCGCGATGCAGGCGACCATCAACTCGCCCACGTCGCTGAGCGCGTGGGTGATGGCCTCGGCCTCGACGACCGGAGCCAGGTCGTAGGCGACCACGGACGCGCGGCCCGCGCCCGAGAGCAACCGGTGCACCAGAGAGATCGAACGGGCACGCAACGCTTCGTCGTGCATGACCGAGATCGTGGTTTCGACGTCTTCCACGAGACCCCCTGGAGTCGGCTCTGCCGGTGAGCGCCGCGCCCGGCGTCCACGCCGGCCTGCGGTCACTCCCGGTATTTCGTAAGGCGAGCCTAACCTAATTCGACGAGTCCCGCGGCGCCATCCCGAAACCGGTCGGTGGACACCCGGTGGCCGGGACCGGCCGGGCGGGCGGAACGGTCCGGGACGGAGACCGGCCGGGGCGAACCGGGACGAAGGCTACGCTGACCCCGAACCCGATCCCCGACCCCTGCGCCCGCGGCGTGGGAAGGAGTCCTGCATGGTCGACCACGCCGCGCCGGTGCTGCAGCTCGACGACGTCTGCTTCCGGAGGGACGGCAAGGAGATCCTGCAGAACGTGGGTTTCACCGTCCGCCCCGGCGAACACTGGGCCCTGCTCGGACCCAACGGAGCGGGCAAGAGCACCGTCCTCGGTTTCTGCGGAGCGGTCATCCACCCGAGCTCCGGGACCGTCCGCGTGCTCGGCGGCCGGTTGGGCCGGGTCGAACTGCAGGAACTGCGCCGGCAGATCGGCCACGTGAACCCCCGGCACCCGCTGCGCTCACCGCTCACCGTGCGGGAGGTCGTGCTCACCGGTGTCACCGGCACGATCGAGACCCCGTTGCGCTGGGAGCCCTCGACCGCGGAGAGCGCCCACGCCGACGTGCTGATCGAGACCCTCGGGCTGGCCGGACGGTCCGGCGACCGCTGGCCGACCCTCTCCCAGGGGGAGCGCGGCCGCACCCTGATCGCCCGCGCCCTGATCTGCAATCCGCTGCTGCTCCTCCTCGACGAGCCGTCCACCGGCCTGGACGTGTCGGCGCGCGAGCAGCTGCTCGAGACCCTCGACGACCTGGCGGACGACCGGCCCGAGCTGACCTCGATCCTGGTCACCCACCACCTCGAGGAACTGCCGGCCAGCACCACCCACGCGCTGCTGCTGAGGTCGGGACGCGTGGTGGCGGCCGGGCCCGTGGCGTCCGTCCTCGACACGGCCAACGTCTCGGCGGCCTTCGACCACCCGATCGAGGTCCACCACCAGGACGGACGGTGGGCCGCCCGCGCCGTCCCCGCACGGAAGGCCCGGACCAGGACCCACTGAGCGGGGCTACAGTGCGGAGGGAGGAGGACGCGTGCCCGAGATGCTGACGAGCAACGTGGACGACGTCGCCCTCATCTTCGAGGGCGGCGGCATGCGCGCCAGCTACACCTCGGCCGTGGTGGCCACCCTGCTCGCCGAGGGGATCCACATCGACTGGGTGGCCGGGATCTCCGCCGGAGCCAGCAACCTCGCCAACTACGTCTCCCGCGACGCCGGCCGCGCCCGGAGATCCTTCGTCGAGTTCGCCGCCGACCCGCGTTTCGGGAACTGGGGCAGCTTTCTGCGCGGCCAGGGCCTGTTCAACGCGGCCTACATCTACGAGCAGACGTCCGCTCCCGATCAGGCGCTCCCGTTCGACTTCGCCACCTTCGCCGCGAACCCCGCCCGGCTGCGGATCGGAGCGTTCGAGTGCGACACCGGCCGCGGGGTCGCCTGGTCGCGCGAGGACGTGGCGACCATGCCCTACCTGATGCGGCGCGTCCGGGCGTCCTCGACCATGCCGGTGATCATGCCGCCGGTCCGGCTGGACGGCCACGTCTACGTCGACGGGGCGCTCGCCGACCACGGCGGGATCGCGCTGAATGCCGCCCAGGCGGACGGGTTCAGGCGGTTCTTCGTCGTCCTCACCCAGGAACGCGGCTACGTGAAGCGTCCGACCTCCGCCCCCGCGGTGTACCGGACGTGGTTCCGCCGCTATCCCGCCGTCGCGGAGGCGTTGCGCGTCCGGCACCTCAACTACAACCGCACCCGCGAGGAGCTCTTCGACCTGGAGCGCTCCGGCGACGCCCTGCTGTTCGTGCCGGACCGGATGCCGGTCAGCAACAGCACCCGGGAGGTCGCCCGGCTGCGCGCCAGCCACGAGGCGGGGCTCGCGCAGGCCCGCCGCGAGGTGCCGCGCTGGCGGGAGTTCCTCGGGCTGGGCTGAGCCGCGACCGGCCCGCGAGCATAGGCTCGCGCGAGTGAACTCCCGCTTCTCCCAGCACCACTACCGCACCAGGCTGGACTGGTCAGGCTCGACCGGGGCCGGCTACCGGAGCTATGACAGGGCGCACCGGCTGGTCGCGATCGTGGCCGGC
>NZ_JASGES010000129.1:0-5041 GCF_047606205.1 Propionicimonas sp.
CCACGCCTGGGGCGCCATGCTCGACGAGACGAGGGACTGACGGTTCTCATCCACTCATCGGCACGGGCGGTAGCTTCCTTGGGAAGCTGACCACGGCGCCAGGCGTCCCGAGGATGCCGCCACAGTCCAGCGATGGTCATGGATCCGCCATGACGACGCCCGCGGGTATGGCAGATCTGCAACCATCGTCCGAGAGGATCGATAGACGGCCGAGATGTCTGCCACAGGGCGATCTACCCAAGGTCGACCTGGAGGAGTTGAAGCGGCTCCGGGCCGGGGTTCAAGCCCGAAGATCCGGTGCTTATTTGTGGGTCCGGACTGTTTCGGCCGGTGTAGTCTCGACCTATGGCTCGCGACATTGGCCAGGAGATGCTGTCCAACCTGGAACGCCGCTTTGCGGCCGGCGAGATTGATCAGGCCACGTTCGGTTCGCGAAGGACGGAGATCGTAGAACTCATCAGCAAGGGCTGGCCGTGCGGTTGAACTGAGTCGCCCCGAGAAGGTTTTGTGGGGCGGGATGGCCGGGCTCATTGTTGCGGTCGTGGGTGCGCTGTTGTTGATTGGGGCGCCACAGCCGGGAACTGGATTAGTCTCGCGATAGCGGTAGCCATGATTGCGTTCGGGCTCAATCGTCTGGCTGTTGTTCTTCGGCATTAGCCCTCGCCGGGGTCCCCGACAGGGACGGTGTTATCCCGGCGCGATCCGATATGCGTCCGCAACCCTCGACTTAGGTCTGGTTTGATCCGACACGAGATTCTGACCTCCCCGGCGCCCACTCGGATGAGCCAACGCAAACAGAACCGCGGTCGCCACGCCGGGTTTTTCCGTTCCGCACCCAAGCCACTCATCTGGATGCGACCGCGCCGGAGTGACGCGCGACTTCGGTCCCAAGAACCTTCGCAACCCAAACAATGGCCTGACCGCGGCATGGCGATCCTGGCGTGCTGCTCGGTGAGCACCCCGACCGGACAGGCCCGCTGCGCACATTCCGCTTCCGACGCGGCATCTCGACTGGCCGCCCGAAACAGGGCGCATCCACGTGCCGCATGCTGCGCCCGGCTATGGCTGGAGGCGACGACGACGGCGGCCGGGCGGCCCATCACCGACGGCTCGAAACCGACCAGAGTTCGAGCGTCGTCGTCACATCCGGGCGGTAGAGCCAGTTGCACCGTTCCCGCGACAGTCCCCACGAGATTGCCGCCGTGGTGAGTTCGCTGCGCCGGGGCCTTGGGGTTGTGGACGGCGGTGTACGAGTCGGGGAAGTTATCCACAGATTTGCGGGGGCCTCTTGTGGCGGCGGGTGGGGGGTCGCCTACGATCCTCGGAATCGCGGGTCAGCGAGGCCACCCCCGGCCTCCAGGGCGCGCGCTACAGGGGGTCGGCGATGGCCGGACTGGTCCCGGGTGGCGGCCCGGTGTGGAGAGGCTCGGCGTCTGCGACGCGCGGCGGTGGTGAGCGGGGCGCGAAACGCCTGGCGGAGGTGGACCTGCTGGTCGGTGGGGTGTCGTTCGAGCAGGCTGTCACTCGGCAGCGTCTGGTCGAGGCGCGGCCCGAGCAGCCACCGGTGGACTGGCAGTTGGTCGTGGTCTTGCGTCGCAGGGCGTCCGAGCGGATCACGGCGGCGATCGCCGAACAACCGGGGCCGCTGGCCGAGGTCGACCGACGCCTGCTCGGTCGTTCGATCGTCCGGACGGTGGTGCGCGATCATGTGGACGCGCTGAGCACCCGGGGTGAGGCGTTGTGGCCGATCGCCGTCGAGCAGGCCTACTCCGACGCGGTGGAGAACGCGATCTTCGGGTTCGGCCGGCTGCAGCCCCTGTTCGAGATCCCGGACGCGGAGAACGTGGAGATCCACGGCTGCGACTCGGTCGTCGTCCAGTTCGGGGACGGGCACAGGGAGAACCGGCCGCCGGTCGCCGACAGCGACGAGGAACTGGTCGAGGCGATCCGCTTCCTCGGCGAGACTGTCAACCCGGCCCGTCCATTCGACGACACCCACCCGATGATGACGCTGGCCCTCGGCGACCGGCACCGGCTGCATGCGATCGGATTCGGGCTGAGTTACCGGCCGAGCATCACGATCCGCAACCACACCCTGGTCGACATCGACCTGCGCCGCCTCGCCGCAGGCGGGATGATGCCCGAAGAGGTCGCGCGCCTCCTCCACGCCGCCGTCCTCGCCCGCAAGTCGATGGTGATCTCCGGCGACCAGGGCGCCGGCAAGACGACCCTGCTGCGGGCGCTGATCGCCGCGATCCCGCAGAGTGAGCGGTTCGGGACGCTCGAGACCGACTACGAACTGCTCACCCACCTGCAGCCGCACCGCCGGAACATGGTCGCGCTGCAGGCCCGGGTCGGGATGGGAGAGGTGCAGGACGGACGCCGCGTCGGCGAGTTCACGGTCGCCGACCTGATCCCCGAGGCGCTGCGGCAGAACCTGTCCCGGCTGGTGGTCGGGGAGGTCCGCGGCGGGGAGGCGGGGGCGATGTTCGAGGCGATGACCGCAGGAGCGGGGACGCTGAGCACGACACATTCGCACTCCGCCGCGTCCACGATGGACCGGCTCGCGTCCCGGGTCGCGCAGGGCGGCGTGCTCAGCATGGACGAGGCCTACCGGCAGATCGCCCACCACATCTCGCTGCTGGTCCACGTCCGCCTCGTCGATGACACCTGGCGCGGCGGTCTGCGGACGCGCACCGTCGCGGAGATCCGCGAGCTCACCGGAGGGCTCGAGGACGGACGGCCCGTGACCCACCTGGTCTACCGCTCGGGCGACGGAGAGGACTGGTTCAACCCCGAGCCCGCTCTGCTGGGCGAACTCGCCCCGTACACCGCGGCCTGGGAGGAATGATGGCAACCCTCCTCGCCTCCCTCTGCGGTGTCCTCCTCGCCGGCGGGCTCGTCCTGGTCGTCGCGGGTTTCCACACCCCTCCCGCCGCGAGCGGGCCCTCCTCCACAGGCCTGTGGACAAGTCTTGTGGACAGCCGCCCCGGCCGGGCCGTACGGCGGCGCTGGTGGCAGCTGTTGCTGGCCGTCGTGGTCGGTGTCGTCGCGGCGTCGATGACCGGGTGGGCGCTGCTGGCCATCCTCGTCCCCGTCGTCGGCTACGGCCTTCCGCTGGTGCTCTCGGCCCCGCCCCACCGCGACCTCGCCCTGCTCGAGGCCCTCGACCGCTGGGTGCGGACGCTGGCGTCCCTGCTGCCCACCGGGCGATCGATCTCCGACGCCGTCCGCGTCGGTGTCCGGCAGGCTCCCGCGCTGATCGCTCCCGACCTGCGGCTACTGGTCGCGCGGCTCGACGACCGCTGGACCATCGAGCAGGCCCTGTTCGCACTCGCCGACGAGCTCGACAGTGCCGACGCGGACGCCGTGCTGGCCGCCCTCGCACTGGCTGCGCAGCGCGGCGGCACGGGCGCCAGCACCACCCTGGCCGCGCTCGCCGACAACATCCAGGACCGGCTGCGCGCCCTGCGCGAGATCGAGACCGAGCGGGCCAAGCCCCGCTTCGTCGTGCGCCAGGTGACGGTGATCACCGCCGTCGTGCTCGCGCTCGCTCTGGCGTTCGGCGGCTCGTTCTTCGCCCCGTACGGCACCGACCTCGGCCAGGTGCTCCTGCTCACCCTGGTCACCGCCTACCTCGGTTCCCTGCTCCTGCTGCGCCGCATGACGCTGCCCCGGCCCCGGCAGCGCATCCTCGCCAGGCGCCCGGTGCCCGTCCCTGCCGAGGCGTCACCTCCCGGTCCCCGGCGGACGCGGTGAACCCGCTCCTGCTCGCCGTCGCGACCGGCGCCCTGCTGGGCTTCGGGTTGTGGGCGTTCGCCGGCGCCGCGCTGCCCGTCCGGCCCCGGCTCGCCGACGCGCTCGACCTCCTCGACGGTCGGCTCTCCGCCCCTGCCGAGCCACCCGGGGGCGGCATCGACCGGCTCGGCGCCCGGCTGCGCTCGCGGCTACGACGACCGGTGTCCGCGGCCACGCTGCGCAGGCTGCGACTCGCCGGGCGCAGTGTGCAGCGCCACGACGCCCACAAGGTCCTCGGTGCGTTCGCCGGGCTGCTGCTGCCCGTCCTCCTCGGCGCCGCGCTCTCCGCGCTGCTCGGGACGAGCCCCGCCGTGCCGGCCCTGGTCGGCCTCGCGGGCGGCGTGGCCGGCTTCCTCCTCCCCGACCTGCTGCTGCGGAGCGCGGACGGCGAGCGCACCGAGGACGCCACCGAGGCGCTGCTCACCTACTTCGACCTCGTCACCCTCGAACGCCTGGCCAACGCCTCGGGCAGCCAGGCCCTGCGTTCGGCGGCGGCGGTCAGCGACGTGACCGTCTTCGCAGCCATCAGGGACGCGCTCGAACGTGCCCGCCTCGAGCAGCGCCCGCCCTACCCCGAGCTGCGGCGGCTCGGGACGGAACTCGAACTGCCCGCGCTCGTCGACGTCGCCGATGTGATGGCCCTCGACGAGGCCGGGGCGTCCCTCTCGGTCGCGCTGAGGGCCAGGGTGAAGGAGTTGCGCGACGCCCACCTGACCCAGACGAGGATCGCGGCGTCCGCCGTCTCCGAGCGGATGGCCGTGTTCATGGTCGTCCCCTCGCTCGTCTTCGGCCTGTTCTTTCTCGTCCCACCGATCCTGCGGTTGCTCGGCAGCTGAGCCGGGCGAAGGAGGCACTGCAATGAGGTTTCTGCACCTGCTCGTGGCAGCCCTGGTCGGGCCGCCACCGCGCCGCGACCAGCGCGGCCTGTCCCAGTCCACGGAGACGGCCATCCTGCTCGGCGGGGCGGTGCTCGTCGCCGCGGCCGTCGTCGCCGCCGTCACCGTGTACGTGAACGCCAAGCTGCCGAGACCGTGAACCGGGCCCGGCCGGCCGCTCCGCCGGATGCCCACCGGCACCCCGGCAGCGGCCGGACACGCCGCCAGCGTGGCGTGGCGGAGTCGACCCAGTGGACGGTCCTGCTGCCGACGCTCCTGCTGCTCGTGCTCGGACTGGTCCAGGTGGGCGTCTGGCTGTACTCGCGCACGGTCGCCGCGCAGGCGGCGGCCACGGTCGCCGACCTCCG
>NZ_JASGES010000130.1:0-6512 GCF_047606205.1 Propionicimonas sp.
AGCTGCACCCCGGCCGGCGGCTGTTCCCGTCCGGCAAGCCATGCCCGCACCGAGGCGGCCACGTGGCGGCCGTCCAGCGCGGCACGGTCGGCGGTGTCGACCGGGTGCAGGAGGTTCCCGGCCGCGAAGACGCCCGACAACCCGGTCCGCAGCGCCGTGTCCACCCGGGGCGCCAGCGACCGCGGCTGGAGCTCGAGGCCGAGCTGCACCGCCAGTTCGTTGTCCGGGATCCAGTCGGCGGTGAACACCACGCAGTCGCAGGCCACCACCCTGGTCCTGCCCGTCGCATGGTCGAGGACCTCCACGCCCTCCACCCTGCCCTTGCCGATCACCCGCTCGACCGTGGTCGCCGCGGCGACGGGGACGCCGAACGCGATCCGGCCGGCAAGGCTGACGGCGGCGTAGGTGTCGGGAGCCGGACGGGGAGAGGCCATCAGCACCGTCCGTGCACCGGCGTGACGCAGGGTCAGCACCGCCGACCAGGACACCAGTTCCGAACCCACCACCACCGCGCGGGTGCCGACCCTGTGCCCGAACACGTGGACGTGGTTCTGCAGCTCTCCCGTGGTGTAGACCCCTGCCGGACGGTCGCCGGGGATCCGGCGCGCGGCGCGCGGACGCTCCCTGGCACCGGTGGCCAGCACCAGGGCATCGGCCTGGATCCTCTGCAGTCCCAGGGGCGAGGTGACCTCCAGCGAGCGGCCCGACCACCCGGTCACCATCGCGGAGGTCAGCAGGTGAGCACCCGCCTCCGCGGCGGTCTCGGTGAGCCGCCGTGCGTAGCCGGGCCCGGTGACGACCCGGTGCAGGTCCCGGATGCCGTAGCCCCAGTGATTGCTGTGCCGCGGTATGCCGCCGGTCTCGGCCTCACGCTCGATGACGAGCACCTCTTCGGTGCGGGCCAGCTGTGCGGCCGCCGTCAGTCCCGCCGGGCCGCCGCCGACGATCGCCACCCGCACCGTGCGTTCCTGGCCCATGTCAGTTGCCTCCCTTCGAGGCTGGTCCGTCCGGGACGCGCGCACCCAGGAGCTCGTCCACCCTGGCCCCGCAGAAGAACCCCTGGCAGCGGCCGTTGGTGGCCCGGGTGCGACGGGCGAGGCCGCCCCGGTCACCCGGCGGGATCGGCGAGGCGAGCGCGTCCCTGATCTCGCCCCGGGTGACCCGCTCGCAGAAGCACACCATCTCCCCGTAGGCGGGGTCGGCGGCGATCCGCACGGCATCGGCGTACGGTCGCGTCCCCACCTCGCCGATCCAGGGCATCAGGGGCGGCGGCGGCACCTCGCGCGGGACGAGCTCGAGGCCGGCGTCGGCCAGCAGGCCGGCCGCGTGCGCGGCCAGAGCCATCGAGGAGGTCAGCCCGGTGGAGCGGATCCCTCCCAGGCACAGGTAGCGCTGCCCCGGATCGATCTCGACGACGTAGTCGGAGTGCTCGGTGGCTGCCCGCAGGCCCGCGTAGGTGGCCGTCACCTCCGCCTCGAGCAGTTCGGGCAGGATCGTCCGCCCCTTGGCCAGCAGCTGGGCGAACCCCGCTGCCGAGGTGGAGGTGTCGGTGCGGTCGGTGAGGTCCTCGGCGGTCGGGCCGAGCATCACGTTGCCATAGATGGTCGGCGAGATCAGCACGCCCTTCCCCTTGGCCGAAGGCACGGGCAGCAGGATCTCGGCGACCAGCGGACGGGTCAGCTTGTCGAACACGAACAGCTCGCCGCGACGCGGAGTGACCGTGAACCGGTCGAAACCGAAAGCCTGGTCCAGGTGGTCGCTGCCCAGGCCGGCGGCATTCACGACCCATCGGGTGCGGATCGGCCCGGCCCCGGTGTCGAGGACGGTCAGGTCCGCGTCCACCCGGACGCCGGTGACCCTCCGACCGAGCAGCAGGTCGGCCCCTCTGGCTTTCGCCTCGGTCGCGTACGCCAGGGTCGTGGTCCAGGGGCAGATGATCGACTCACCCGGCACCACGAGGCCGCCCAGGGCCCCGGGGCCGAGCCGCGGCTCGCGCTCGTAGACCTGCTCCGCCGTGATCTGGAACGTCTCGTGGTACCCGTTGACCTCCGCCTTCTGGCGGAGGCCGGGGAGGGCCTCCAGCTGTTCGGCGGTCCACGCCACCAGAAGGGCGCCGGTGCGTTCGACCGGGATCCCCGCCAGCTGCGCGTACTCCCCCAGCAGCAGGTACCCCTCGTGGACGAGCCGGGACTCCAGGCTCCCGGGCTTGGCGTCGAAACCGGTGTGCAGGATCGCCGTGTTCGCCTTGGACGTGACGTCACCGACGTCGTCGCGGGCGTCGACCAGGGCCACCCGGAGCCGGTGACCGGACAGCTCGCGGGCCACAGCCGAGCCGACCACCCCGGCACCGACCACGGTCACGTCGTAGGGTTCGGCGTCGGTAGCGGACGTCGATGTGCTCTGCATCACTCCTCCTCCATGGTCTGCTCCGCGAGCCGCCGCCACCGGGCCAGGAAGGCTCCGGCTCGGCCGGCGTCCCAGATCGGGGCGTAGCTGGCGCTGATCCCGCCGCCGCTGATCGCCTCGGCGACCCCGAGGTGGGGGTCGAGGGCGAGGCTGCCCATCGCCGCGGCCCCCAGAGCGGTGGCGTGCGGGGAGGAGTAGACCTCGATCGGCACCTGGCACAGGTCTGCCGTGGCCTGCATCAACGCCGTGCTGCGGGTGAGCCCGCCGTCCACCCGCAGCAGCTCGAGCGGCTCGCCGGTGTCCCTCTCGACGACCGCGACCAGTTCCGCGATCTGCGCCGCCACGCCCTGCAGCACCGCGGCGACGAGGTTTCCCCTGGTGCTCGCCAGACCGATGCCGGCGAAGGCCGCCCGCGCGTCGCCACGCCACCAGGGTGCAGCGAGCCCGGCCAGGGCGGGGACGCAGAGGACGTCCCCGGCACCGTCCGCGGCCAGCGGGTCGAGGTCGGTCGGCGCCGAGATGAGACCGACGTCGGTGAGCCAGCGCACGGCGGACGCCACCGTGAAGACCTGCCCGTCCAGGCAGTAGGCGGACGCGTCCCGCAGCGTCCACGCGACCGAGGTGGTGAGCCCGTTCGCCGAACGTGGCGCGGTGGCGCCGGTGTTCACCAGCAGGAAGGCGCCGGTGCCGAAGGTGCACTTGGCCTGGCCGGCCTCCAGGCAGCCCTGGGCGAAGAGCGCGGCCTGCTGGTCCACGACCTGGCCGCCGACAGCCAACTCCGCGCCGAAAGCCGTGGTGGTCCCGAGCGGCTCGTCACACGCCACCACCCGAGGCAGCGGCTCCTCGGCGAGACCGAACAGGTCCAGCAGTTCCGCGTCCCAGGCCCGGGCGTCCAGATCCAGGACCAGCGACCGCGAAGCCGTGGTGACGTCGGTGACGAACTCGCCGGTGAGCTGGTGCAGCAGCCAGGAGTCCGACGTGGTCACCACGCCGTCGGTGGTCACGGTGCGGCGCAGCCAGGCCAGCTTGGGCGCGGAGAAGTAGGCCTCCAGCGCCAGGCCGGACCGGTGCTCGATCAGTTCCCTCGACCCCTCCAGCTCCGCGCAGACCGGCGCGGCGCGTCCGTCCTGCCAGACGATCGCCGGGCTGAGCGGACGCCCGGTGTCCGGGTCCCAGGCCAGCACGGTCTCGCCCTGGTTGGCCAGGCTGACGATGTCGATCGGGCGCCCGGCGGCCGCCATCGCCTGGCGTGCCGCGGATCGCACGGAGTCGAGCAGCTCCCGCGGGTCCTGCTCCACCCCGCCGTCGGCGAGATAGGCCGGGTGCACCGGCACCTCGGCGAGGCCGACGATCCCATCGCTGGGATCGACGACGATCGCCTTGGTGCCGGACGTGCCCTGGTCGATGGCCAGAACGGTCATAGCGCGTCCACGTCCTGGCCGACCTCGCTGACCAGCTTGTCACGCCGGGTCGCCCACAGGACGGCGAACACCACTCCGCCGACCAGGAGAGTGCCGAGCGCGTAGTACTGAGCGATCCGGAAGTCCTCGGGGAAGATCAGGATCGAGAGTTCCACGAGCAGCCAGATGCAGGCCCCGATCACGACCGGCCACTCCCACTTCCCGAGCGAGAAGTCGTCGGGATGATGGGTGAACTTGTGGCGCTTGGCCAGGTAGAGCACGATCGTGGCCGCGTAGAGGATGGCCGGCATCAGGGTGCCCGCACCGAGGAAGCCGGCCAGGGCGTCGCTGTTCGCGTAGAAGCCGAGCGTGATCACGATCGCTGCGGCAGCGGCGAGGACGGTGGCCCAGATCGGCCCGCCGGTCGCCCGGGGAACCTTCGTGAACGTTTCGGCGAACGGGATCCGCCCGTCTCGGGCCATCGCGTAGATCAGCCGGCTGTTCGAGGTCATGATCACGAGTCCACAGGCGAAGATCGCGACGCAGACCACGACCAGCATGACCACCTCGACGGTGTGCCCGACCGTGCGTCCGATGATGTCGGCGACGGGGGACGTGCTCGCAGAGATCGCCTCGATGTCGCCTCCGATGCCCGCCGAGATCGCCATCAGGAACAGGGTGCCGACGATTCCCGAGACGAGGACGGAGCGCACCATCGCCCTCGGGATGACCTGCTTGGGGTTCTTGGTCTCCTCGGTCAGGTTGGCCGAGGACTCCCACCCGACGAGGGTGTAGGCGCCCAGCAGGAAGGCCATCATGAACGGCCCCAACCACCCGAAGTAGCCCTCGCGCGACACCACGCCGGTGGAGGTCCAGTTGCCGATGTCGCCGTTGCCGCCGACCATGATCGCGCCGGTGATCAGGACGGTGAGGCCGATCATGGCGATCAGCTCGGCGCCGACGGCCGCGTTGTTGATCCTCGTGAGGATGGGAGTGGACCAGATGATCAAGGATGCCTGCAGCACCATCACGACGGCCGTGGTGACCGCACCGCTGAGCGGGTTGTACTCCCACCCCAGCAGGGGGAACAGCGCGACCTGGGAGAACGCGTAGTCGACCGAGATGGTGACCGAGAGCAGGAAGGCGAACGAGATCCAGCCGTACCACCAGCCCACCACGGGGTTCGCCAGGCGGCTGGCCCACTGGTAGGAGAAGCCGGACAGCGGGATCCGGCTGGCCAGCATGCCGTAGACGAGGGCGACGAGGACCGTCCCGATCGTGGCGATCGGCCAGGTCCAGATGCCGGCCGGGCCGGAGGAGTTCAGCACGACCCCGAAGGTGGAGAACAGGCCGGTGGTGATCGAGATGAAGGAGAAGGCCACAGCGAACGACTCGAAGTGGCCCAGGGTGCGCGTGAACTGCTGCTTGTAGCCCGCGTTCGCGACGTGGGCATCGGCATCCTCGGCGGATGAATGTTGCGGTTGTGTGACAGGATCGGACATGGAGACTCCTTGAGACCTTTGCAGAGGAACGGGGAGGGCTTCCTGTCGGGTGGCGTTCACAGCGCCGCCCGACAGTGCTTACTGCTGGGGGCGGACCGGCATCGACCGGTCAGGGACAGACGATGGCGCCCCCCTTCCCTCGGATCTCGCGCTCCAGGTCGCCGCCGGGGTTGCGGTCGGTGATGAGCCCCAGCTCCGAGCCGAACCCGGCGACGAAGTGGGGGGCCACGACGCCGAACTTCGAGGAGTCGGCGAGGACGAACCCCCGCCTGGCGTTGCGGAGCATCTCGCGGCGGGTGGAGACCTCGTCGAAGTAGAAGTCGGTGAGGCCCTGGTCGGCCGCGACGCCGCCGGAACTGACCAGGGCGATGTCGGCGTGCAGGCCGGCGAAGAAGTCGACCGCGAGCGCGCTCGACAGAGCGAGGTCGCCCGCGCGGACGCGGCCGCCGCACACGAGCACTTCGATGTCCCGATACGCGGCCAGCTCGCCCGCCACCAGCAACGATGTGGTGGCGACCACCCCGCGGAAACGCGGGGCCATCGCCCGGGCCACCGCCATGGCGGTGGTGCCGAGGTCGAGGACGACGGTCTGGCCGTCCTGCAGGAGGTCGGCCGCCAGCCGTCCGATGAGTTCCTTCTCGGCGCTGTTCAGGAGTTGGCGCTCCTCCACGCGCGGTTCGCCGATGGCCCCGGACGCGGTCGCGGCCCCTCCGCGCACCCGGCGCAGTTCCCCACGCTCGTCCAGGGCGCGGATGTCGCGGCGGATGGTCTCGGGCGAGACGTTGAGGGAGGTCGCGAGTTCCTCGGTGCTGGCGACCTGCCGGCTCGCCACCACACTCAGGATCCGGGCATGCCGTTCAGTCGCGAGCATGCCCGTTTTTGCCTGTAACTGTTGGCTTCTGACCGAACATGCCCTGATCCTAGGGTGGGCTGCCCAGAAGGTACAGAGCTATTTGTTACAGGTTCGTGAGACTTCGCTCCGGGCGCAGGCCGGCCCGGCAGCCCGAAGGTTCAGGCCGCCCTGCGCGTGCCGGAGCGGCGACGGCCCTGCCGCGCCGAGAAGTCGGCGACGCCGTGCGGTGCCTGGGCCCGGGCCCGGCCCGACCGTGCGGAGCCCTGCGTCGTACGCGAACTCGGAGCAGCTCCCTGGCGGCCCGGACGCGCCTTCGCCACTCGGGGCGCGGACGCGCCGCCCTTTCGGGAC
>NZ_JASGES010000131.1:0-25583 GCF_047606205.1 Propionicimonas sp.
CGAAGCCGAGAGCGCGCGGCCAGCGCGCCGAGCCCAGCCAGCCCCAGCACGCGACAGCCAGGGCCAGCGCAACGGCCGGCACGGGCCACGGCCAGCGCGGCAGCACGCAACAGCGAGCCAGCCACGGGCCGCACAGCCGCCCAGCTCTCGCGAGCCAGCCGAGGGACAGCGAACGCGGCACGCGGCCATCACAGGCCCCAGCGCAGCCAGCCCGGCCACCAATCGCGGCCGATTCTTGCCAGTCGCCAGACACCCGTGAAACGGGGTCGTTTTCGAGCGTGACGACTAGGGGAAACAGGTACCCCTCAGCTAGTTCTGTGGGTAGGTTTCGGGGAGAGCTGGGGAAAGTCCTTGTCTCACTATGTGAAACATAGGACTGGATGACTTGCGCGGTTCCTGGCCAGGAACAGGCTGATCGCCGCACTCGCTCCCGGAACGGTGCTGGTCGAGGCCGCGGCGAGGTCCGGGGCCCGCAACACCGTCACCTGGGCCAACGCCCTCGGGCGCGTGGTGATGGCGGTACCCGGGCCCGTGACCAGCGCCACCTCGGTGACGCCGCATCGTCTGATCAGGGAGGCGGAGGCCGTCCTGGTCACGACCGCCGCCGATGTCCTCGAGTTGCTCTCCCCGCTCGGTGGCCGCCCGGCGGCACCGGCGAGCGAGCGCAGGGCCACCGACGAGCTGTCGACCGATGAGTTGCGGGTCTTCGAGGCGGTCCCGGGGCGGGGCGCCCTGCCGGCCGGCGAGCTGGCACTGCGGGCGGCGCTCACGGTGCCGCGATGCCTCGCGGTCCTCGACCTCCTCGCCGAGCGGGGGTTCCTCGTGCAGGACGAGCAGGGGGGGTGGAAGCTGCCGCCGAGGGCGGGTCAGCGTGCGCGATAGTCCTCCAGCAGGCGCAGCCACACCTCGCTCGCTGTGGGGTAGGACGGGACGGCGTGCCACAACTGCGTCGCGGTCAGCCGACAGACGATCGCAATCGTCGCCGCGTGAACGAGTTCGGCCACCTCCTGGCCGGCGAACGTGGCTCCGAGCAGCCGCTCGGAGCCCGCCTCGAACACGAGCTTCGCCTGACCGGACGCGTCGTCGCGCAGGAGGGAGAACCCCGCGGCGCTGGTCAACGGGACCTGCGCGCACCGCGTCGCGGCGCCACGCGCGACCGCGTCGGCCTCGGTGAGCCCCACGGAGGCGACCTGGGGATCGGTGAAGACCACCTGTGGCACCGGCACCTCGGCAGGGACGTCCGGGTCGGGGCGGCCCTCGGCGCGAGCGGCGATCCGCTCACCCATCAGGCGGGCACGGTACTTGCCCCAGTGGGTCAGCGGTGCCTCCCCGCTGGCGTCGCCGACGGCGTAGAGCCAGTCGGGTCGCCCGGCGGGGTCGGCGAACCCGTCCCCGGTGAGCCCGATGGTCTCCAGGCCGATGTCGGAGGTCGCCGGCGTTCGGCCCGTGGCGACCAGGACCTCGGAGAACTCCTGGCCGCGGCCCTCGACCTCGATGAGCACCGGGCCGCCGTGGACACGCCCCAGTCCGGTGTCGGCACCGTCCAGCCGGGCGGCGGAGTCGACCCGGGCGTCGAGCCGAACCTCGACACCCCGCCGGCCCAACCCGGCCGCGACCAGCTCGGACGCGAACGGCTCGAACCGGCTGAGCACCCTCGGGCCGCGAACGAGCAGGGTCACCGAGGCGCCGAGCGCTGCCAGCCACACGCACGCCTCGACGGCGACCACCCCTCCGCCGATGACGGCGATGGAGTCGGGCACGTCGAGGATGCCGGTCGCATCGCGGGACGTCCACGGGTGGAGGTCGGCGAACAGCCGGGGTACGACCGGCCGGCTCCCGGTCGCGACGACGACGGCGTGGCGGGCGATCACCTCCCTGGCACCGTTCGCGTCCTCGATGAGAACCCTGCGTTCACCGGTGATCCGGCCGGTACCCCGGGCCACCTCGATGCCGGCTCCTCGGGCCCAGTCCGCCTGCCCCTTGTCGTTGTAGCCGGACACCCAGCTGTCCCTGCGCGCGAGAAGTGCCGGCACGTCGAGTTCCAGCCGGTGGGGGAGGCCCGGCAGGTGTTCGGCGGCCGCCTGCACGTCCAGCGGCCGCAGGAGCGCCTTGCTCGGCATGCACGCGTAGTACGAGCACTCCCCGCCGACCAGCTCGCGCTCGACCAGCAGGGCCGTGCGGCCAGATCCGCGGATCGCGTAGTCCGCCACGTTCTCGCCCGCCGGTCCCGCACCGATCACCACCACGTCGAAGCTCTGGGTCGCCATGCCCCCAGTGTCGTACAGGTCACGGTTCGGCAACAGTCACCCGGGGCGGGCCCACTCGCGCAACGCCGGACCGGGCCGGGGCGTGGGAGGGGCATGAGGAACATCCGCACACTGGCCGCAGCGGCGGTCGTCCCCATCCTGGTCCTGTTCGCCGGCTGCTCGAGCTCCGGCTCGGCGGCCTCCCTCCCTGAGGACGTGAGGGCCGCCGACGGTTCGGTGGCCGAGGGTTCGGGCGCAGGCTCCCCGGAGGACGTGCCGGCCGGCGAGCCGGGGACGACCCTCACCCCCCAACTGGCGAGGACGGCCCGGGTCGGCCTGACCGTGACCGATGTCGGCGCCGCGGCCACCCGCCTCCGGGAACTCGCCGTGTCGATGAACGGGCAGGTGACCTCCGAGAATCTGGTCAGCCGCGACGACTCCGACCCCGACAGCGGGCCGACCTCGACGATGGTGCTGCAGGTCCCGGCCGACCGCCTGGACGCGACCCTCGATCAGGTGGCGGCCATCGGGACGCTCACCAGCCGGGTGATCTCGTCGGAGGACGTCAGTACGGAGGTGGCCGACGTGGGGGCGCGGCTGAAGACGCTGGATGCGTCCATCGACCGGCTGCGCGAGCTGTCGAAGCGCGCCGGGACCATCCGTGAACTCACCGAGCTCGAGGGAGAACTCACCAGCCGGATCGCCGAACGCGACTCCCTGACCGCCCAGCAACGGGTTCTGTCCGGACGGGTTGCGCAGTCCCCGGTGACGATCACCCTCAGCACGCCGGCCAGGGCGAGCGCGCTGGAGACCACGGGCTTCCTCGGTGGTCTGCTGGCGGGCTGGAACGCACTCCTGGCCAGCAGCAGGATGCTGATGACCGTCGTGGGAGCGGTGCTGCCGTTCCTGGTTGCCGTGGCCGTGATCGCGGTGCCGGTGCTGGTCTGGCGTCGACGCGTGCGGCGGCCCGCCACGGCGAAGCCTGCCGATCCCGCCGACGCGCCCCGGCCGCCCGAGTCGGGCGAGTAGCGGCCGGGCGAGGCGAGATGGCCGACGCCCGGTCCCCCGTCGGGGGGACAGACAGCCGGCCCGGGGTTGCCTACCATGATGGGCAGCAGGGGGGAGCAGCCGCTCGCTGTTGCGAGGCCGAAAGGCTGGGAGCGACTGACCTGAGGATTACCTGATCGCAGCGCCTGAGTGGAGCGGATGACCGGTTCGGTCGTCCGCTCCGCTGCGTTCGCGGAGGGACCGGGCCGGTTCGCCGGCACCGGGCAGCGACTTGCTAAGAGAACCTAGCGCCGCTAAGAATGATCAGCATGAGCTTGAGTCCGCGCGAACGCGAGATCCTCGCGCTGCTCCGGGCCCAACCCATGCTCGATGCGGCAGGCCTGGCCCGTCGGCTGGGCACCACCAAGGGAGCCGTCGCCGTCGCCCTGTCCTCGCTGACCCAGAAGGGCGAGATCGTCGGTCGCGGCTACGTGCTGCGCGACGAGCCGTGGGCCGTGGTCGTCGGCGGCGCGGCGTGGGACGTGAAGGCCCGCAGCGGCGCGGCGACCCGCCTGCACACCTCGAACCCTGCCACGGTGAGCAGGACACCGGGAGGCGTCGGGCGCAACATCGCCGAGGGCATCGCCCGGCTGGAGGGACGCGTCCACCTGGTCTCCGCGGTCGGTGCGGACGCGGCGGGCGGTGAGCTCCTCGCCCGCACCGCGGAGGCGGGCGTCTACGTCGACAGGGTGTTCGCCAGCACCGCCCACGCCACGGCCAGCTACCTGGCCGCGCTCGACGTGGACGGCGAGCTGGTGGTCGGCCTGTCCGACTTCGCCGCCACCGACGCGATGGGCGTCGAGGCCCTGGCCGGATCGCAGGAGTTGATCGGCCACGCCGCCGTGGTCGTCGTGGACGCCAACATCCCTGCCGAGGTCGCCGACTGGGTGCTCGGCGTGGCCGCCCCGCGCGGGGTGAAGGTCGTGCTGGAACCGGTCAGCGTGGCCAAGGCGACCAGGATCGCGCCGCTGCTCACCGCGGGACGTCCGGTCTTCGCCGTGACCCCGAACGTCGACGAGCTCGCCGCGCTGGCCGGACGCGACGTGCGCGACGACGAACCGGCGATCGTCTCGGCGGCACGGTCGCTGCACGCGCGCGGTGTGTCCCACGTCTGGGTGAGCCGGGGCAGCGGGGGGAGCCTGCTGGTCAGCGAGGACCTCGCGGTGCCGATCGCTGCGGTCGAGGCCGAGGTGACCGATGTCACCGGTGCCGGGGACGCCATGACGGCCGGCTTCGTCCGTGGCCTGCTCGCCGGCGAGGATCCCGTGACCGCGGCCCGCCAGGGGCACCTGGCCGCGGCCCTGACCGTGGCCAGTGGCCACACCGTCCGACCAGACCTGGGTGTCGCGTTCCGTGCGGCACTCGCCGACAGTGAGAGAGCACACCGATGACCGAACCCCATCCGATGCTGGCCGTGGCCGACGAGGTGCGGGACGCGCTCGCGTCCGGGCACCCCGTCGTCGCCCTCGAGTCGACCATCATCAGCCACGGCATGCCCTACCCGAAGAACGTGCAGACCGCCCGGGAGGTCGAGCAGATCATCCGCGAGGGCGGGGCGGTGCCCGCCACCGTGGCGGTCCTGCACGGGGTCCCGCGGATCGGCCTCGACGACGCCGAGCTCGACCTGTTGGGCTCCGACGAGCACGTGCGCAAGGTGAGCATCCGCGACCTGCCCTGGGTGGTGGCGCGCGGCGAGCACGGCGCCACGACCGTGGCCTCGACCATGCGGCTGGCCTCGCTCGCCGGCATCCAGGTGTTCGTGACCGGGGGGCTGGGCGGCGTCCACCGCGGCGCGGAGAACTCGATGGACGTCTCGGCCGACCTCACCGAACTCAGCCTCACCGACGTCGCCGTGGTCAGCGCGGGCGTGAAGTCGCTGCTGGACATCGGCCGCACGCTGGAGGTGCTGGAGACCCTCGGGGTTCCGGTGATCTCGATCGGGTCCGACGACTTCCCGTCCTTCTACTCCCGCTCGAGCGGCTTCCGCTCCCCGCTGCGGCTCGACCGGGCCGAAGAGGTCGCGGCCACGATGCGGGCGAAGTGGGACCTCGGCATCGCCGGCGGCCTGGTCGTCGCCAACCCGATCCCCGCCGAGGAGGAGATCCCCGAGGCAGTGATCGGCCGGCTGATCGATCGCGCGGTCGCGGAAGCCGGCGAGCGGGGCATCACCGGAGCGGCCATCACGCCCTACCTGCTCGGTCGGATCGTGGAGCTCTCCGAGGGCGACTCGCTGCGGGCGAACATCGCCCTGGTCAAGAACAACGCGCGGCTGGGTGCCGCGGTCGCCGTCGCCTACGCGGCACGCTGAGAGCGACCCGCGCCGGCCGGGCCTGGTCGACGGCGCCGACGACCAGACCGTCGGCACCCGGTGCCCGGTGCCGGCACCCGGTGCCGGGGGAGACCCGGCGGGGCATCGCTGATCAGCCGCCGGCGACCCCCTTGTCCGGGAAGGCCCTGGCGAGGGCGTCGGGCAGCGTCGAGCCGAGAGTGATGGTGCTGCCGTTCACCGCGACCACGCCCACCAGTTCGGTGATCGCGTTGTTCTGCGCGGTCAGGAAGACCGGCTGCAGGTAGACCGTGCTGCCCCGGATCGGCAGCACCAGCATCGAGCCGAACGTGACGGTGCTCCCCGGCTGGTTCCACAGGGTCAGCTGCTGGGCGATGTCGGGATCCTGGTTGATCCGGGCGCTGACCTGCGCCGCCCCGAGGATCACTCTGCTCTTGGGCAGCGTGAAGACCGTCTTGGCCCCATAGCTGTCCGGCTCGGAGGACGCGGTCAGCCAGCCCACGAGGTCGTCGCGGTTCGGCAGCACGTAGGGCTGGACGAGGTCCAGCCCCGTGCCCGTGCCCGAGGTGTCGAGCAGGACGTACTGCGGGCTGAGCGTCTTGCCGGAGGCGTCGCTGGGGATCCGCCAGGTGTCCTCCTGGTTGTAGAACACGGTCGGGTCGCTCACGTGGTACTTCGCGAACACCTGGGTCTGTGCGGCGAACAGCTTCAGCGGAACCCGCAGGTGCGCGGCCAGCGCGGCGGGGATCGTGTCGTGGCTGATCACGCCGGGGAAGATCCGTTCCCACGCGTCCCGCACCGGGTCGGCGCCGACGGCGTAGAAGTGCATCTGCCCCGTCTCGGCGTCCACGGTGACCTTCACGGAGCTGCGCACGTAGTTGGTGCCGTTCGGGAAGGCCGAACTGTTCGGCAGGCTCTGGGAGTAGGGGAAGTGGTCACTGGTGGTGTAGGCGTCGATGATCCAGGTGATCCGGCCGTCCACGATCGCGGCGTAGGGCGTGTCGTAGGTGAGCCACGGCGCGATCTTCGACGCCCTGGCCACGACGCCGCGGTTGAGCAGGATCCGGCTGTCGTCGTGGACGTAGCCGGAGACCAGCAGGTCGACCGAGCGCAGCCGCAGCGCCCAGGCGAGCCGGTTCAGCGGCCCGCCGATGGTGACGCCGTCACTGCCCGCGTAGCGGTTCTTCACGTTCTTCGTGCCGCTGGGGTAGTCGAACTCGTCCATCCCGGTGTTGACCACCACCCAGTCGGACTGGTCAGGTCCGAAGTACACCCGGGGCTGGGTGATCCTCAGCGAGGAGGCGTCCTTCACCGTCGAGCTGACGGTGGCCGGCACGTCGCCGACCAGGAACTGCGGGAACCCCTCCTTCGAGGTCTGGCTGGCCGAGCTGATCGCCAGCCCGTAGCCGTGGGTGTAGACGAGCCGGCGGTTCACGAAGCTGCTGCCGGCCGAGGGCAGGTTCGACGGCGAGATCTCGCGCGCCGACACCAGCACCTGCTCGAGCCTGCCGTCGATCCGGTACCGGTCGGTGCTGATCGAGGACAGCTGGTAGTAGGGGCGGATCGTCTGGAGCTGGTTGAACGCCTGCGCGACCGTGGACGACGACCACACCGCGGCCGTGGACAGCTCGTCCCGCACCTGCGAGGTGTCGGCGGAAGGGACGGTGTCCGCGCCCTCGTGGCTCTGCGGGCTGACCTGGTCGAGCTGGTAGGCGAGCCGGGTCATCTCCACGTTGCGGGCCAGGTAGGGCAGCTCCAGGGTGGCCTCGTTGGGACGCGTCCAGAACCGCTGCACGGCTGCGGGTGCCAGGGTCGAGGTCAGCAACGCCATCACGATCAGGCCGACGAACGACCACACCGCCGGCCGGAAGTTCCGCTGCCGTGAGGTGATCGCCAGCACGGCGGCGATCACCAGGCACACCACGACCATCGCGATCAGGCCGGGGAGCTGGACGGTGACGTCGGTGAAGGACGCGCCGACGAACGCCGTCTGCGTCGTGGAGTAGCTCAGCTGCCACACCCTCAGCACGTAGCTGGCCGCCGCGACGACCATCAGGGTGGCGAGCAGCCGCCAGAAGATGCGCCGGACCCGCCACCAGTCGGCGTGGATGCGTCCGGTGTAGTCGAGCCGGCTGGAGATGAACACGATCGTGACGTGCACGGCCATCGTGAGCAGGACGAGCTGGAAGCCCCAGCCGACCACCAGTTCGAGGGCGGGCAGCGTGAACACGAAGAAGCCGACATCGAGGCCGAACTGGGGGTCGGTGATACCGAACGGGGACTGCGCCCAGGCGAGCCGGAACACCATCCAGTTGTTGGACATGGTGACGCCCATGGCGGCGGCGACGGCGAAGGCCGCGACGGCCGTGACCGCCCGGAACCGTCCCTTCGCGCCGACCGCTGCCCACGCGCTCCTGCTGGCCAGCAGCAGCGCGACGAAGTTGAGGGCCGTCGAGGTGCCCCACACCGCCCAGATGGACGCGTAGCGCGTCCAGAACACCGCGTCCTCCCCGACGCTGGCGTACCACTCGTGGTCGGTCCAGGTCAGCAGCCAGGCGTAGCCGATCACGATCACGGCGATCACACCGACGATCAGCCCGAAGATCGGGCCGAAGCGTCGCAACGACCGGCGGACGCGGGCCGCCCTGCCCGGCGTGCCGCCCTTGCCGTCCGCCTCGGCCGGGGTGCCGGAGGGGGTCGCGGCCGCGCTAGTCATTGGTGAGCTCGCAGTCGATGGCGACGATCCCGGTGCCGACGAAGTCGTCGTGCTCGATGCTGAACCTGCGGCTGCGGGAGTGCTTGACGAAGAAAGCGGACGTGTTGTCCCACAGCTCACCGCTCAGCTGGTAGCCGCCGCCGAGCAGGGGAGGGCTGATCAGGCGCGCCCGGAGCCGGTGCCGTCCCGGTGAGCTGTCCAGCGCCAGCTGGGGGCTCTGCCGGTCCGAGGCGAAGACCTCCACGTTCTCGCTGTTGTGGATCGTGTAGGTGAAGGTGAGCTGGGGGACCGGCCGCTTCACCGTGTAGCTGAGCTCGAGGAAGACGTCCTCGCCGTGCAGGAAGGTCGAGGTCGGCGTGCCCTCCGCGTTGGTGAAGCGCGCGCGGCGCACCTCCACGACGTCGGACTTCTCCAGCAGCGCGTCCTCGGCCGCGTCCTGCCGAACCTCCGAGCGCATCGAGGCGCGTTCCTTGCGCAGGAACTCCTCGTAGGCCTGGGCGACCGGGCCCACCTCGCCGTCCTCCACCAGTTTTCCCTTGTTGATCCAGATCGCCCGGGTGCAGAACGCCTTCACGGTGCCGAGCGCGTGGCTGACGAACAGGATGGTGCAGCCGCGTTCGCGGATCTGGCCCATCCGCTCGATGCACTTGAGCTTGAAGATCTCGTCGCCGACACTGAGCGCCTCGTCGACGATCAGGATGTCGGGCTCCACGCTGGCCGAGACCGCGAAGCCGAGCCGCGACTTCATGCCCGAGGAGTAGGTGCGGACGGGTTGGTTGATGTGCTCGCCGATGTCGGCGAAGTCGATGATCTCCTGCCTGCGGGCGTCGGCCTCCTCGCGCGGGATGCCCATGGCCAGAGCACGCAGGTAGATGTTCTCCACGCCGGTGAGCTGCGAGTCGAACCCGCTGGTCAGTTCCAGCATGGCGGAGATGCGTCCGTTGACCCGCACCGAGCCGCTGGTCGGGGTGGTGACGCCGGCGATGATCTTGGACAGGGTGGACTTGCCCGATCCGTTACGGCCGAGGATCCCGACGATGTCGCCGCGCTCGAAGGTGGCACTGACCTTGTTGAGGGCGACGAACCGGCCGCCGGTGGGGGCCTTGCGGAATGGGGCGATCGCACGGGCCAGCGAGCTGGAATAGGTGCGGTAGATCTTGGTGAGGTCCTTCACCTCGACGGCGGGACCGTCCGTCCTGGACTCCTCGATCACCACGTCGGCGTGCGGGTTGGTCATCTGGGTCACCTCTACAGGACGTCGGCGAACTCGGGGGCGAGCCGGGTGAAGACGAAGCTGCTCAGCAGCGTCAGCACGGCCATCAGGCCCCAGAAGTAGGCGGTGTAGGGAAGGGAGGACGTGACCCAGTTGTGCAGCACGAGGGAGTCACGGTAGCCCTGGATCACGTAGGCGAGGGGGTTCGCGAGGATGATGTAGCGGGCGGGGAGGCCGATCTTGGTCGCCGACCACAGCACGGGGGTCACCCAGAACAGCAGCTGCAGGCCGGACTTGATCAGGTGCCCGATGTCGGCGCTGATCGCGATCACGGCGGAGAACAGTGTGGAGACGACGAGGCTGAGGACGAAGCCGCACAGCATGTAGTAGGGCAGCTGGAAGGCCGTGAACGTCAGCCCGTAGCCCGTGACGAGCAGCAGGATGATGTTCAGGCAGATCATCACCAGGTGCACGAAGAAGTGCGACAGCACCTCCGAGACCGGCAGGGTGGCGACGGGATAGCTCATCTTGGTGACGAACTGGGAGTTCCGGCGGATCGAGTCACCGGCCTCGCGCAGGCACTCCGACATGAAGAACCAGGCGAGGTTCCCCGGGATCAGCCAGATGATGTACGGAGCGCCGACCGCTCTGCTCGCGCCGCCGCGAAGGCCGATCGAGACCGCGAACCAGTAAGCGGTGATGTAGATGGCCGGCCGCAGCACCGCCCAGGCGACGCCGAGGGCCGAACCGCTGTACCGCTTGGTGAGCGCGACCTGAGCCATGCCATAGGTGCGCTGCCAGTTCTGGAAATTGATGAGGGCCAGTTCCCTGGTGGCGCGGATGGACTCGCCGAGCATGTGTCACTCCCTGCTGCCGTGTAGGGGAACCAGCAACAGACAGCGGGATTGGACTGTACCCCTGTGGCGGGCGCGATCAAGAATCGCCCGCGGGTGTGTCAGCGTCCGAACAGCGCCTCGCGGCCGGGCGGGGTCATCATCGGGCCCAGCTGAACGGGCGCGGGCAGGCCTGTCGGGACGCCGGGAAAGAGCAGGACTCCGCCCTCGGGAACGAGGTGGAGCGACGGCATCCGACGGAGGCGGACGGTGAGTTCGGTGTGGGTCATGATCGAGTCCTCGGGTGATGCCGCCGGCGTCGCAGGGCGCTCCCGGACGGCGAGTGGGTGGAGTTGGACGTCAGTGCGACAGTCGACAACAAAAACCCCGGAGCATGGCGGCAGCGACGACGCGCGCCTGGTCCGGACTCATGGCGAGGAGAATACGCGGCGGGCGGCACGGTTTCCGAGCCCGGTCTCGGATCGTGGATGGGCTCTGCGGACCGGGCCGGCGAAATCTTGCAGTGACCGACCGTCGGTCAGTATCGTGGCGAGGGCGGATGACCAGGCCTGCGGAAAGGGTGTCGGCAGCATGGCGCGGATCACGAAGGACCCTGCGGAGCGGAGGGACGAGCTGCTGGACATCGCGCTCGGGCTGTGCCGCGAGCACGGGTTCGAGACCATGAACGTCGAGCAGGTCACCCGTGCCGCGGGCGTGGCGAAGGGTACCTTCTACCACTACTTCGCCTCGAAGGAGGAGATGCTCGAACAGCTTGTCCAGCGGTTCGGGGACGCCCTGTTCCAGAGCCTGGTCTCCGCTGTGCCGGGAGCGGGCGCGACGGGTGCCGAGCGGCTGAGGGCGATCATGAACGCGGCCGCCGAGTACAAGCTCGCTCAGGCCGACATCGCCTACGCCTCCTTCCTCTATCACGCCGGCAACCTTCCCCTGCGCCACCGCCTGTTCGCCACGTGGCGGGGGCAGGCGCGCCACGTGCTGATGCCGGTGATCCGCGACGGCGTCGCGGACGGCTCGTTCTCGGTGGTGAACGCCGACTGCGCGACCGACATCGTCTTGATGCTCTGGTTCGACGCGGCCGACCAGCTCTGGGAGCGGGCACTCCTCGCCCCCGATGCGGACAGCTTCGTCGCGACGATGCTCCACGGGGCCGCAGCGATCTACCAGGCCCAGGAACGGGTCCTGGGTCTCCCCGACGGAACCTTCGAGCTTCCGGAGGGCTCCGAGCTCATCGCGTTGACCACACAACTCTTCCATTCCATCGACAGGAACCACCCATGAAGCGCAAGACGCTCATCGCGACCGGCGTCACTGCGGCGGCGGTCCTCGCCCTCGGGGGCGGCTACGCCTATTCCGTCACCAGCGACCGTCCGGTGGTCGGGGTGGCGCAGGCCACGGTGGCGCCGATGAGCGTCACCGTGAACGCGTCCGGGTCGCTCATCGCCGCTCACTCTGCCGGGGTGTACCCGCCTGCCGCGGGCACGGTCGCGTCGGTCACGGTGCACGACGGCGACAAGGTGTCTGACGGCGACATCCTCGCCGTGATGGCGAAGGGACCGCTGAAGCTGGCCGTGGCCCAGGCCAGAGCCGCCCACACGGCGGCACAGGCTCAGCTGGCCGCGGTGAACGACGGCGTGCCCAGCGCGATCCAGCATTCGGCGGCCAGTGCCGCGCTCTCGGCGGCCCGCTCGCAGGTCTCCACGGCGAAGCAGAACTACGCCGCGTACCTCGCCGACTATCGGGACGCGAGTTCGTCGGAGCGGAAGACCATGCGGTCGACGCTGCGCACTCTGAGAACAGCGAAGGCGACGGCCGACGCCGCTCTGAAGTCCGCGCAGGCCGGACTGGACACGCTGGCCGTGGCCGGACGGGTGTCGCTGGCCCGCACGGCCGCCGCGCAGGCGGTGAGCGCGACCGCCAAGGCGCTCGCTGTCGCTGAGGACGACCTCGAGGGAGCCGCCCTGCGGGCGCCCTTCGACGGCACCGTCACCTGGGAGGGCACGATGGAGAAGGGCTCGGCGCTCACGCCGGGCATCGCGGCGTTCACCGTCGTCGACGCCACGCGAATGGCGTTCGAGGCGCAGGTGTTCGAGAGCGACATCTCCTCGGTGGAGGCCGACCAGAAGGCCACCATCACCCTGGACGCGTTCGACGACACCTTCGCCGGGGCCGTGGAGCGGGTGCAGGCCAGCCCGGTCACGACCAGCACCGGCACCATCGCCTTCCCGGTCCGGGTCTCGCTGGAAGCCGGCCACGCGCGGCTGTTCCAGGGCATGAGCGGATCTGCCGAGATCGAGGTGGAGTCGATCCCCGACGCGCTCATCGTCCCGGTCGAGGCGGTGCTCACCAGCGGTGGAGAGAAGACGGTGTTCGTCCTGGACGCCGGCGATGTGGCGCACGCCACCGCGGTGAGGATCGGGGCGTCCACCGACACGGCGGCGCAGGTGGTGAGCGGCCTGTCGGCGGGTGACCGGGTGGTCACTACCGGCGCGTCCTCTCTGTCTGACGGTCAGCGGGTCTCGACGCGGTGAGCCCGACCGTGAGCGAACAGCCGTCCCCGATCGTCGAGATCACGGGCCTGACCAAGATCTACGGCAGCGGCGTGGCCGAGGTCACCGCCCTGGACCGCGTCGACCTGCGCGTTCCCGAGGGGCAGTTCATCACCGTGATGGGCCCCTCCGGCTGCGGCAAGTCGACGCTGCTGAACCTGCTCGGCGGCCTGGACAACCCCACCGACGGCACGATCCGCATCGACGGACAGGCCCTCGGCGACCTGCCCGACGACCGGCTGACCGAGTTGCGCAGGCGTCGGATCGGGTTCGTGTTCCAGTTCTTCAACCTGATCCCGGTCCTGAACGCCGTCGAGAACGCGTCCCTGCCGTTGCGGCTCGACGGCGCGAAGGACGCCGAGGACCGCGCCGTCGCGTGGCTGGAGCGGGTGGGGCTGGGCGACCGCCTGCGCAATCGGCCCGACCAGCTCTCGGGCGGACAGCAGCAGCGCGTGGCGATCGCCCGTGCGTTGTCCACCGAGCCGGCGCTCGTCCTGGCCGACGAGCCCACCGGGAACCTCGACTCGCGCTCGGCCACCGAGATCGGCGAACTGCTCAGCCAGGTGAGCACCGAATGGGGACGCAGCGTCCTGATGGTCACCCACGACCCTCGCATCGCCAGCTTCGCGCAGCGGCTCGTGCTGATGCGGGACGGCCGCGTGGTCGACGATGTGGAGCTGGACGGGAGCCATGACGGGCCGCGCCGGGCCCTGGAGAAGGCCGGCCTGTTGTGACCCTCTCCCTCGCTTGGCGGTACCTGCGCGGTCGAGGTGCCCGTTCGCTGCTGACCACCCTCGCTGTCGTGTTCGGGGTGATGCTCACCTTCGGGCTGAACGGGATCCTGCCCGCGATGACGGAGGCGTTCACCCACAATCTGCTCTCCGCGGCGGGCAAGGTCGACCTGACGGTGACCAGCGCCTACAACCAGCCGTTCCGACCGGACGTGGTCGACACGGTGTTGCGGGTCCCGCAGGTGCAGGAGGCCAGCCCGGGGGTGCAGCGCGCGGTGCCGCTCCCGCAGTCCTCCGACGTCTCGGCGGACGCACCGGCGCAGCTGATGGTGGTCGGGATCGATCTGGCGACGGCGGAGCAGGTGCACGACTATCCGCTCGCTTCCGGACGGATGCTGACCGCGGGCGACAACGCGTCGGTCATGATGAACGCCGACCTCGCCGACGAGTTGGGCCTCGGCCTGGCTGACCGGCTCGTCCTGCCCGCGGCCGGCGGCACCACCCGGTTCACGGTGGTGGGGCTGCTCAGCACGGCGACGGTCCCGGGCCAGGAGCAGGTCTACCTCACGCTGCCGGCGGCCCAACAGCTGCTCGGGTTCGGCGACCGGATCACCCAGGTGGAGGCGGTCTTCGCGTCCGGCGCGGACCGCACGCGGGTCGAGCAGCAGGTCGCCGCGGCGCTCGGCCCCGACTACCAGGTCGGAGGCCTGTCGACCGAGTCAACCCTGCTCGCGTCGCTGCAGACGGCCCAGGTGGCGTTCAACATGTTCGGCATCTTCGCGCTCGCCACGGCCGGGTTCATCATCGCCAACTCGTTCCGAACCGTCGTGGCGGAGCGGCGTCGCGACATCGGCATGCTGCGCGCGATCGGGGCACGACGGGGCACGATCATGCAGCTGTTCCTGGCCGAGTCGGTGTTTCAGGGGATCATCGGCACCGCGCTGGGCATCACCGCCGGCTGGCTGATGGCCATCGGCTACTTCGCGGCCATGGGGCCGCTGGTCGAGTCGTTCATCCACATCCGGATCGCCGGCCCGGTGTTCACGCCGGCGACCTGGCTCAGCTCGATCCTGCTCGGAGTCGGGGTCACCGTGGTCGCAGCACTGCTGCCCGCACGGGCGGCCGGGCGGGTGACGCCACTGGAGGCGATGCGTCCACAGCTCGGCGAGGTGTACGAGCGCCGGGTCGGCAGGCGTGCGTGGATCGGCGCAGGCCTGGTCGTGGCGTCCCTGTTCGGCCTGACCAGCGGCCAGTCGAACCTGATCGGCCTCGGTGCGGTCGTGTTCCTGATCGGCTTCGCGATGGTGGCCCCCGCGGTGGTCAACCCGATCGCGCAGTGGGCGTCCCACCCGCTGGAACTGCTGTTCTCCCGGGAGGGCCCGATCGCCCGGAGCAATCTGCAGCGCAATCCGGGTCGCAGCGGCATCACGGTGACCGCGGTGATGCTGGGCCTGGCCTCGATCGTCGCGACGATCAGCATGGTGAGCTCGATCTTCGCCGGCTTCACCAGCTACCTCGACAAGTCGTTGTCGTCGGACTACCTGCTGATTCCGCAGTCGATCATCCTGGGCCAGGGCAACGTGGCTGCCGGGCCGCGGCTGGCCGCCCAGGTGAACGCTGTCCCGGGCATTGGCGCGGTCTCGACGTTGCGACTGGGCCAGGCGACCTCGGACGGTGGGGACGTGCAGGTGTTCGGGATCGACCCGGACACCTACCTCGGCGTCGCGGACTTCGACTGGAACACCGGTTCGTCGGACGCGGCGGTCACGCAGCTCGCCTCGGGGCGGTGGGTGATCGCGAACGGCATCTACGCCACCCAGCACAATCTCGTGGTGGGCCAGGCGATAGCGCTGGACACCCCGAACGGGCCGCGCACGTATCATCTGGCTGGAATCGGCAACGACTACCTGAACGCGAAGCTGTCCACGCTGTACACCTCGCGGGTGAACCTGGAGCGGGACTTCGCCGTGACCGCCGACATGCTGGTGATGGCGAACCGGACAGCGGGCGCGGACGCGGGCACGACGAAGGCGCTGCTGTCGAAGGTGGTGGCGGACTATCCCGCGTTCCGGCTGTACGAGTCGGAGTCATGGCGAGCCGAGCAGATGAAGACCTTCGACTCGACGATCGTGATCTTCGACGTCCTGGTGGCCGCGTTGGCGCTGCCGTCCCTGCTGGCGCTGGTGAACACCTTGGCGATCAGCGTGCTGGCCCGGACCCGCGAGATCGGCATGCTGCGCGCCGTCGGAGCGACGCGACGGCAGATCCGCCGGATGGTGATGGCGGAGTCGCTGCTGCTGAGCGTGATCGGCACCGGTTTCGGCGCGATCGCCGGGATCTGGCTGGGCTACGCCCTGGTCGCGGCGATGAGCGCGCTGGGATGGCAGATGCCATACGCGTTCCCCTGGTCGGGCCTGCTCGCCACCGTGGTGGTCGGCATCGTGTTCGGCGTCCTCGCGGCGCTCGGTCCGGCACGCTCGGCCTCACGGCTCGACGTGGTGGCGGCCCTGCACCAGGAGTGAGGCGCGTGCGGCCGGAGATTCGTCGGGGCCGCAGCCGGGACATGATTGTTCGGCAGTCTCCTAGAACGGCCAGACGACCGGGACCCAGAACACGGCGACCACGAGGAACAGCAGCAGGAGCGGCAGGCCGAGCTTCCAGTAGTCGGTGAACCGGTAGCCGCCTGGCTCCATCACCATGGTGTTGGCGGCGGTCGCGACCGGGGTGAGGAAGGATGCTGCGCCTGCCACGGTGAGGGCCATCATGAACGGCAGCACGGAGACCTGCAGATCGGCGGCCAGGACGGTGGCGATCGGGGCCACGATCAGCACCGTCGCCGTGTTCGAGATCAGCTGCCCGAGGACCGCGGTCAGCACGCACATCGCGGCAAGGGCGAGGGTGGGCGAGGCGTTGCCGATGATGCCGAGCAGGCCGCGGGCGATCAGGTCCGCCGTGCCGGTGCTGATGAAGGCGGTCGAGAGCGGGATCATGCCGCCCACGAGGACGACGGTCGTCCAGGAGACCGACCGGTAGGCCTGGGTGGGAGTGAGGACGCCGGTGAGCACGACCGCGGCTGCGGCGAGCAGTCCGGCCACGGCGGGCGGCACCACCCCCACGGCGAGCAGCACCACCATGGCGGCGAGGATGCCGATCGCGCGCCTGGCGCCGACACCCAGGGGGACCGCCCTGCGCAGGGTGGCGGGGTCGTTGACCACCAGGACCTCCGGACCGGAGGTGTGCGTCTGCAGGTTCTCCCAGGTGCCGCGCAGCAGGAGGGTGTCACCGGGCCGGAGGTGGACATCGGGGCCGGCGAGGTCCTCACCGCCGCGTTGCAGGCCGAGCACCACGAGGTCGCCGCTCGGGGTGGTCATGCCGGGAAAGAGGTGCAGGCCGATCAGCTCCGAGCGCGGCGCCACCACCACCTCGGTGACGCCCTTGCGCACGCCGACCAATTCGGTGCCCTCCGGGATCGCGTACTGCGTGCGGAGTGTCCGTGCGTGGTTGGTCACGTCGGAGGGGAGCTCGGTGGGGGCGCGGTCGGGGAGCAGCCGGCGACCGAACAGGGCGATGATCGCGATCGTGCCGACGACGAGCGGGACGCCGACCAGCCCGAACTCGAAGAAGCTGAACGGGCGGGCGCCCGCCTCCGCGGCGGCCTCGCTGACGATGATGTTCACCGGGGTGCCGGTGAGGGCGAGCATCGATCCGGCGTGGGCGGAGAACGCCAGCGGCATCAGCAGCTGGCTCGGTGTGAGGCCGACCCGGATGGCGACCACGACCACCACCGGGATCAGGGCCGCGACCGCCCCGTTGACACTGATCAGTGCGGTGAGGAACGCGACGAGGAGGCTGATCACGATCAGGAGCGGGGTGCGTTTCGTCCCGCCCCGGCTGACCACCTGCTGACCCGCCCAGGCCGTGACGCCGGTGGCGTCCAGGGCCTCCGACACGATGAACAGCGCGGCGATGAACAGGACGGTCGGGTCGCCGAACCCGGCCAGCGCCTGGTTCAGGGTGAGGACGCCGCTCGCCCACAGCGCCAGGGCCACGCCCAGGGCAACGATCCCGATGGGGACGCGGTTCGACATGAAGGCGATCACGGCCAGCGCGAGGATCGTCAGCACGATCGCCACAGGACTCACGGGTGCACCCTAGCGGCAACCACCCCGCGCGGAGCGGTAGCCGATCCTCGAGGCGCCATGAGGTCGCCTTCTTTCGTGCCAACGACTTTGGCGCGTCCGGAGTGCACCGGGTGTGTGGCAGATCGGTGGAGATTGCTGGGTCGCCGGTGCGCAGACGGTGGCGTGCGCGGCGGAAATCTTGATATTCCTTTAGATGGAAGTCATATTCCATCTATGAGAAGTGAAGCGCCGGCATTGCTCCCGATCTTTCGGAGCCAGGCGCAGGGCGAGATCCTGGCGCTGCTGTTGCTCCATCCGGATCAGGAGTTCAGCCTCACCGACCTGTCGCGCCGGGTCAACGCTCCGCTCACCTCGATACACCGGGAGGTCGAGCGACTTGCCGAGGCGACACTGGTTGCCGAGCGCCAGGTGGGACGTAACCGCATGGTGCGGGCGCACCCCGCACACCCTGCCTGGGAGCCGTTGACGAGGTTGCTGGAACTCAGCTTCGGCCCGCAGCACGTCGTCGCGGAAGAGTTCGCGGACATAGACGGGGCAAGCCGGGTGCTGATCTTCGGAAGTTGGGCGGCACGGCACGCGGGCCGGGCGGGCGCTGTACCCCACGACGTCGATGTCCTGGTGGTGGGGGAGGGGGTCGCCCGGGCGGACGTGTACGAGGCCGCTGACCGCGCCCAGGGCAGGCTCGGCCTCCCCGTGAACCCGGCCATTCGGACCCCGGCGCAATGGACGGACCCCGACGATCCCCTCAGCGCCCAGATCCGGTCTTCGCCCAGGCTGACCGTGCTCGGAGAGGAGGACGTCGATGGCACGCTGGCCGCGCGGTGAGGCCGACGTCGAACGTCTCGTGGGCCTGGGGCACCTCCAGCACGTCACCGGCGCCGCGGCGGACGGCACGCCACTGCTCGCCAAGGCGCGGCGCACCCTGGCAACGGCAGAGTCGGTTGCGCCGAGCGACGCGGACAGCGCCTTCGTCCTCGCCTACGACGCCGCCCGGTACGCCGCGACGGCACTTCTCGCGCATCAGGGGCCGCGGCCCACCACGGCCGGCGGGCACGTCGCGGTGGAATCGGCCATCCGTGCACAGTTCGGCGACGGCTTCCGACGCTTCGGGTTCCTGCGCCGACGACGCAACGAACTCGAGTACCCGAGCGCCGGCTCCACGACCTCCGACGTCGAGGAGGCGAACGAGGCAGTGGCCCAGTCCCGCAGCATCATCGAAGCGGCAGGCCAGCTCCTGCCCAACCTCAGCTTCTTCGGCTGATCCCTCTGCACACTCCTGCCCACACCTGCCCACCAGGGACCAATCTGCCCCCGGCGATGTTGTGCATATGTTGTGCAAGGCTCCAGGTACGGCAGTGGCTCTGACTATCTCGCCTAGTCAGAGCCACAATCGCTGGGTGTCCGAGAGAGGACTTGAACCTCCACGCCCGATAAAGGGCACTAGCACCTCAAGCTAGCGCGTCTACCTATTCCGCCACCCGGACAGGGTGTGCCCGGGGATCGCCCGGACAGCCAGAGCACTATAGCCAATCGGCGCACCGGTTGGCGAAACGACGCCTCGGGCCTTCGCGGGCGGGTGGCAGGATGGCGGCATGGATGCCCATCCCCGTGCCGCTGACGAGGTCGCCGGCCTCTGCCGTGACCTGATCCGGTTCGACACCTCCAACTTCGGGCCCTCGGGGGCGAAGGGGGAGCGCGAGGCCGCAGAGTATGTCGCCGCGCGGCTCGACGAGGTCGGCATCTCCAGCATCCTGTTGGAGTCCGAGCAGCGGCGGGCCTCGCTGGTGGCCGAATGGGCGCCCGGGGGGTGCGACACCTCGCTTCCGCCGCTGATGATCCACGGCCACACCGACGTGGTTCCCGCCGTGGCGTCCGACTGGACGGTCGACCCGTTCGCCGGCGAGCTGATCGACGACTACGTCTGGGGGCGAGGCGCAGTCGACATGAAGGACTTCGACGCGATCGTCCTCGCCGTCGTCCGCGAACGGCAGCGGACCGGACGGCCACCACGTCGTCCGGTCCGGCTCGTGTTCACCGCGGACGAGGAGGCCGGCGGCCCCCGCGGTTCCGGCTGGCTCGCCGAGAACCACCCCGACCTCGTCGCCGACTGCACGGAGGCCATCGGTGAGGTCGGCGGCTTCTCGCTCACCGTGAACGAGCGGCGCCTGTACCTGATCCAGACCGCGGAGAAGGGCCTCGCCTGGCTGAACCTGATCGCCGACGGCACCGCCGGCCACGGTTCGATGCGGAACGACGACAACGCGATCACCCACCTTGCCGAGGCGGTCAGCCGGGTCGGCAACCACCGCTGGCCCGCGCGGATCCGTCCCGCCCAGCAGCAGTTCCTGGACGCCGTCGAGGCCGCCCTCGGCGTCCGGATCGGCACCGACGACGTCGAGCAGACCCTGGCCCGGCTCGGCTCGATCGCCCGCATGGTCGGCGCCACCATGTCGCACACCGCCAACCCGACGATGCTCGGCGGCGGCTACAAGGTGAACGTCATTCCCGGCCAGGCCACCGCGGGGATCGACGGGCGGTTCATTCCCGGCCACGAACAGGAGTTCTACGACACGATCACGGAGCTCATCGGGGAGAAGGTCCGCTACGAGGTGGTCACCGGCGACGTGGCCGTCGAGACCACCTTCGACGGCGACCTCGCCGCCGCCATGACCGCCAGCCTCCAGGCCGCCGACCCCGGCTCGCTCGCCGTGCCGTTCATGATGAGCGCCGGCACCGACGCCAAGGCCTGGTCGAAGCTCGGCATCCGCTGCTTCGGGTTCGCGCCGCTGCGGCTGCCCCCCGAACTCGACTTCGTCGCCCTCTTCCACGGCGTGGACGAGCGGGTGCCGGTCGAGTCGCTGGAGTTCGGTTGCCGCGTCCTCGACGACTTCCTCGATCGGGCCTGATCGGTCAGGGCGCCAGCGCGGCGAGGTGATCCCTGGCGTGGCGGTGGCCGAGCAGCTCGTAGCCGACCACGACGATCGCGGGCGCGATCGCGACGATCATCACGCAGACCCCGAAGGGGGCGCCCGAGGCGGCCAGTCCGAGCGCTCCCGCCAGGGCCACCACCACGCCGGCGAACAGGCCCAGGTGGAGCAGGTCCAGCCTCCGCACGAGCATCGCGTAGAGCACGAACAGCACGACCATGAACACCATCACCGGCATCGCCACCGCCTGCACGGCGCCGAACGTCCCCACCTCGGCCGTCCCCTCCACCACATAGGCGGCGAGGTCGAGTCCCGCCCCCATCGCGGCGATCGACGCGAACAGCGGCAGGTGGCCGTAGCCGAACAGGAACGCCGCTCCCGGCCGCTGGTGCAGGATCTGCGCGAACGGCACAGTGAAGTAGACCCACCACACCCCGAAGGTGAGCACCGTTCCCGCCGCCACCAGGACGATCGCGTCGGCGCTCCACCCGTGTTCGGCAATCACCGGCTGGACGGCGGCGATCGTGCCGAGCACCCCCTCACCCAGGGCGATGATGGTCAACAGGCCGTACCGCTCGGCGATGTGATGGGGGTGCCACGGTGTCCCGCCGTTCTTCCGCTCCGCGAAGAGCGGGCCACCCAGTTCGACCAGATACAGCACGCACGCGCAGCCCAGCGTGACCGGGAGGGACGCGGGGGAGAGGGCGAGGGCCACCCAGCCCACCTGCGCGACCGCCGTGTAGGCGATGTACGCCGTCGCCGTCCTGCGGTACCGGGGCGACTGCAGGGCGACGCGCGCCCACTGCACCACCAGCGCCAGCCGCATCACCACATAGCCCGCGACCACCACCCGGTTCTCCAGACCGTGCCCCGAGTCCAGCGACTCGAACACGTCCGACAAGCCGAGCGCGAGCACGAGCACGCCGACCATCTCCACCATCGTGGTCAGGCGGTAGAACCAGTCGTCGGTGTCGAAGGCTGAGGCGAACCAGCTGACGTTGATCCAGGCCCAGATGATGGCGAACATGACGAACCCGAAGGCGAGCAGCGCCGCGCCCACGTGGCCCTCGGCGAGGACGTGTGCGAACTCGCTGGCGGCGATGCCGATCGCTGCGACGAACGCCAGGTCGAGCAGCAGTTCCAGGGATGTCGCGACGCGATGGCGCTCACCCGGGTCCCGCCCGGTCATCGGCCGGATCGGATGGTTCAGCTGCACGGCGCCCTCGGACACGTTTCCCCCTCCTGAGGTGGTGGCGACAGCATGCCCGACGCCGCCCGCGTCCCCGTTCGTCCCGCCCCGCGGTCAGACCGGGCGCTCGCCCTTGCCCGCCCGCTCGACGCAGCTCTCGATGCGTCGCCGCCTGGTCTCGGGACGCTTCGCCAGCGCGAGCCGGCCGAGCACCATCTTCCGCACCCCGGCCGGGTAGGCGTCCCAGGTGGCTCTCGCTACCGGGTCCGCGGCCAGGGCGACGACCAGATCCTCGGGCTCCTGCAGTGCCTCGACCGAGTCGAACACCGTCCACAGCCCGTTCGCCTTCGCCCTGCTGATCTCGGCCAGGCCGGCCGGCTGCAGGCGTCCCTCCCGCTCCAGGTCGGCCACCCTCGCCTTGTTCGACGCCGACCACGGGCTGCCCGGACGCCGGTGGGTCATCCACAGCATCGATCGGGTCTCGTCGAGCGGCCGTGACTGGCCGTCGATCCAGCCCCAGCACAGGGCCTCCCGGATCAGTTCGTCGTAGCTGAGGTGCACCCGCCCCGAGGACGGCTTCCAGATCACCACCCAGACCCCGTCGTCCCTGGCGTGGTTCGCGGCCAGCCAGTCGTGCCAGTCCGCGAGTCCGGACGGCTGGAAGCGCTCGGCGTCCGCCATGCCCATGTCCGCTCCTCCCTGCGCCCGCAGCATCCGCTTCAGGGCGTGATGGTGGGTTCGTACCCCTCCCGACCGGCGTTCGGACCTCCGGAGACGTCGTCGAGCGCGGAGACGATCTCCGCCGGCAGTTCCAGGTCCTCGCAGGCGAGGTAGGGCTCCAGCTGGGCGACCGTCCGCGCGCCCAGCAGCGGAGCGGTCACGCCGGGCGCGTCCCGCACCCACAGCAGGGCCACCTGCGCGGGGGTCAGGTCGAGCCCGTCGGCCGCGGTCGCGACGGCGTCCACCACCGCGCGCGACCGCGGCTCCAGGTACGGCTCGACGAACCAGGAGAAGTGCTCGGACGCCCCCCGCGAACCCCGCGGGCGGCCGGTCCGGTACTTGCCGGTCAGGACGCCCCGGCCGAGCGGCGACCACGGGAACAGGCCCATTCCGAACGCCCGGGTGGCCGGGACGACCTCCACCTCTGCCCGGCGCGCGAGCAGGGAGTACTCGACCTGCGCGGACGTGATCGGCGTGCGCCCCGGGAACGCGGCCTGCCAGGTGGCGGCCTGCGCGGTCTGCCAGCCGACGAAGTTGCAGACACCCGCATAGCGCACGTCCCCGGCGCTGACCGCGGTGTCGATCGCCGCCAGCGACTCCTCCAGCGGCGCCTGGCCCCAGGCGTGCAGCTGCCACAGGTCGACGTACTCCGAGCCCAGCCGGCGCAGCGAGCCGCGCAGGTCCGACAGCAGCGCGGCGCGCGAGGTGTCCACCACCCGGGCCCCGTCCCTGATCCCGAAGCCCGCTTTGGTCGCGATCACCAGGTCGTCCCGGTCGACGTCCCCGGCGCGGACGAGCCGCGCGATCATCCGCTCGGCGTCACCCGCGGCGTAGGCCGCCGCGGTGTCGACCAGCGAGCCGCCCGCGGCGACGAAGGCCCGCAGCAGCCCACGGGCGTCCTCCAGCCGGGTCTCCCTGCCCCAGGTGAGCGTGCCGAGGCCGAGCCGCGAGACCGCCAGCCCGCTGCTGCCCACCGACCTGCGCTGCATCATGCGACCCTACGGCTGCAGGACGCCGCTCAGCAGCAGGCCCGCCACGAGGGCGGCCAGCGCCAGCCGGTACCAGACGAAGACGGAGAAGCTGTGCTTGCTGACGTACTTCAGCAACCAGTGGATGACGGCCAGGCCGATGCCGAAGGCGAGCACGGTCGCCAGGATCGTCGGCCCCCACGCCAGGTTGGGATCGTCGGGGATGTCCTTCAGCTTGAACACGCCGGAGATGAACACCGCCGGAATGGCCAGCAGGAACGCGTACCGGGTCGCGGCCTCGCGCTTGTAGCCGAGGAACAGGCCCCCCGCGATCGTCGCTCCCGAACGGGAGACGCCCGGGATCAGCGCGAGCGCCTGGGCGAAGCCGAGCGCAATCCCGTCCCACCAGGTGAGTTGAGTGAGCTCGTAGCGATTCCGCGCCACCCGGTCGGCGATCCACAGCACGACGCCGAAGCCGGCCAGCATCGCGACGGTGATCCACAGGTTGCGCAGCTGGGTGTCGATGGCGTTCTCGAAGAGCAGGCCCAGCACGCCGATCGGGATCGAGCCGATGATCACCAGCCAGCCCATCCGCGCGTCCGGGTCGTCGCGGGGGACGCGGCCGACCAGCGAGAGCGCCCACCGGCTGATGATCCGTCCGATGTCCTTCGCGAAGTAGAGGATCACCGCCGTCTCGGTGCCGAGCTGGGTGACCGCGGTGAACGCCGCGCCGGGGTCGTGGCCGCCGAAGAAGAGCTGGCCGACGATCGACTGGTGGGCGCTGGAGGAGATCGGGAGGAACTCGGTGAGTCCCTGGACGATGCCCAGCACGATCGCTTCCAACCAGCCCATGTCGCGGGCCCCCTTTCGGCTCGCAGGACACCTTAGCCGGGCCGCCGGGCCGCCCCGGCGTGGGGCCGTCGCGGCCGGGTAGGCTGCCGCCCATGCGTGCCTGGTCGAGTATCGAGGTGCCTGCGCTTCCCGATGCGGGGCGGGGCGGGGTCCGGGTGCACGACACCCTCAGCGGGCGGCTCCAGCCGGCCGGCCCTCAGACCGGGCAGGCGCGGCTCTACGCCTGCGGCATCACTCCCTACGACGCCACCCACCTGGGGCACGCCGCCACCTACGTCGCCGTCGACCTGCTGCACAGGGCCTGGCTGGACGCGGGACTGAGCGTCCGCTACGCCCAGAACGTCACCGACGTCGACGATCCGCTGCTGGAGCGTGCCGAGGCCACCGGCGTCGACTGGGCGCGGCTCGCGACCGACCAGATCGAGCTCTACCGCGACGACATGGCCGCCCTCCGCGTGCTGCCCCCGGCGCAGCTGGACGGCGTCGTGGAGAACCTCGAGCGGGTGACCGACCTGATCGAGGTCCTGCGCGAGCGACAGGCCGTCTACCAGGTGCCCGACCCGGAGTATCCCGACTGGTACTTCTCGGTCACCAAGGCCAGCAACCTGCTGCAGGGGACCGGGATCTCGATGCTGGAGGCCGAGCACGTCTTCGCCGAGCGCGGCGGCGACCCCGACCGTCCCGGCAAGCGGCACCGGCTGGACTGTCTGGTGTGGCGGCAGGCGCGTCCGGGCGAGCCCGCCTGGGACTCCTGGCTGGGCCGCGGGCGTCCGGGCTGGCACATCGAGTGCACGGCGATCTCGCTCGCCGAGCTGGGCGAGAATTTCGACGTCCAGGCCGGCGGACGCGACCTCGCCTTCCCGCACCACCCGATGTGCGCGGCCGAGTCGGTCGTGGCCACCGGTCAGCCGATGGCGAAGGTGTTCCTGCACACCGGGATGGTCGCGCTCGACGGCCAGAAGATGAGCAAGTCCCTGGGCAATCTGGTGTTCGTCAGCCGGCTGCGCTCCGACGGCGTCGACCCGATGGCGATCCGGCTGGTGCTGCTCGCCCACCCCTACCGCGCCGACTGGGAGTACACCGACGCGGTGCTCGCCGCCGCGCAGGCGCGGCTCGACCGCTGGCGCGCGGCGGTGGCGCGCCCGTCC
>NZ_JASGES010000132.1:0-14628 GCF_047606205.1 Propionicimonas sp.
CCGGTATCGCCCGTAGCACCCGTCGCTCCAGTTGCACCGGTGTCGCCCGTGGCACCCGTCGCTCCAGTTGCACCGGTTTCACCTATGCCTGTGGCACCTGTTGCGCCGGTAGCTCCGGTGTCACCCGTGGCACCCGTCGCTCCGGTTGCACCGGTTTCGCCCGTGGCTCCCGTCGCTCCAGTTGCACCGGTTTCACCCGTGGCACCCGTCGCTCCGGTTGCACCGGTGTCACCCGTGGCACCCGTCGCTCCAGTTGCACCGGTTTCACCTATGCCTGTGGCACCTGTTGCGCCGGTAGCTCCGGTGTCACCCGTCGCGCCGGTAGCACCCGTGGCACCTGTAGCACCGTTCTGGCCGTTCTGACCGTTCTGGCCATTCTGACCGTTCTGGCCGTTCTGACCGTTCTGGCCATTTTGGCCCGTAGCACCCGTAGCACCCGTAGCACCCGTAGCGCCTGTGGCACCGGTTTCACCCGCGCCCGTGGCACCTGTCGCGCCCGTGGCACCGGTAGCACCCGTAGCACCGGCCGGACCCGTCGGACCACCTTCAGGACCCGTTGCACCGGTATCACCGGTATCGCCCGTGGCACCCGTGGCTCCAGTTGCACCGGTAGCGCCTGTAGCACCCGTTGCACCTGTAGCACCAGTTGCACCCGTGGCACCGGGTTCGCCGGTTTCGCCCGTGGCACCTGTTGCACCCGTAGCGCCCGTAGCACCGGTATTACCCGTGGCACCCGTTGCACCGGTATCACCCGTGGCACCAGTTGCACCCGTTGAGCCGGTAGCTCCAGTTGCACCCGTAGCACCGGTTGCGCCTGTGGCACCCGTGGCACCGGGTTCGCCGGTTTCACCTGTGGCACCTGTTGCACCCGTCGCGCCGGTGGCACCGGTATTACCCGTGGCACCCGTGGCTCCAGTTGCACCCGTAGAACCGGTTGCGCCGGTATCGCCCGTTGCACCCGTGGCTCCAGTTGCACCGGTATTACCCGTGGCACCCGTGGCTCCAGTTGCACCCGTAGAACCGGTTGCGCCGGTATCGCCCGTTGCACCCGTGGCTCCAGTTGCACCGGTAGCACCCGTTGCACCCGTGGCACCGGTAGCGCCAGTTGCACCTGTGGCACCGGGTTCGCCGGTTTCACCTGTGGCACCTGTTGCACCCGTCGCGCCGGTGGCACCGGTATTACCCGTGGCACCCGTGGCACCCGTGGCTCCAGTTGCACCTGTAGCGCCTGTAGCACCCGTAACACCGGTAGCGCCGGTATCACCCGTTGCACCCGTAGCGCCGGTAGCACCTGTGGCACCCGTAGCACCGGTAGCACCTGTGGCACCCGTAGCACCTGTGGCTCCCGTTGCACCCGTCGCGCCGGTGGCACCTGTGGCACCCGTAGCACCCGTAGCGCCCGTTGCGCCGGTATCACCCGTAGCTCCAGTTGCACCGGTTGCGCCGGTAGCACCTGTGGCTCCCGTTGCACCCGTCGCGCCCGTGGCACCGGTTGCGCCCGTTGCACCGGCATCGCCGGTAGCACCTGTGGCACCCGTTGCGCCTGTGGCACCGGTTGCACCCGTTGCGCCGGTATCACCCGTGGCTCCAGTTGCACCGGTAGCGCCGGTGGCACCTGTTGCACCCGTGGCTCCAGTTGCGCCGGTAGCGCCTGTGGCACCGGTAGCACCGGTAGCGCCGGTATCACCCGTGGCTCCAGTTGCGCCGGTAGCGCCAGTTGCACCCGTAGCACCGGTTGCGCCCGTTGCACCGGCATCGCCGGTAGCACCTGTGGCACCCGTTGCACCCGTTGCACCGGTAGCCCCTGTGGCTCCGGTTGCGCCGGTATCACCCGTCGCGCCGGTAGCGCCAGTTGCACCCGTAGCACCTGTGGCACCCGTAGCGCCTGTTGCACCGGTATCACCCGTAGCTCCAGTTGCACCGGTTGCGCCTGTAGCACCCGTGTTTCCGGTCGCTCCGGTGGCACCCGTTGGGCCGGTGTCGCCCGTGGGACCCGTGTTTCCGGTTGCTCCGGTGGCGCCCGTGGGACCGGTGTCGCCTGTGGGACCCGTGGCACCGGTTGCTCCTGTAGCACCCGTTGCACCGGAGTCGCCTGTGGGACCCGTGGCACCGGTTGCACCTGTAGCACCCGTTGCACCGGTGTCGCCCGTGGGACCCGTGGCTCCAGTTGCACCTGTCGCACCCGTGGCACCTGTGGCACCGGTGTCGCCCGTTGCACCCGTAGCACCGGTAGCACCGGTGTCGCCCGTAGCGCCCGTGGCGCCGGTTACGCCGGTGTCCAGAAGCGTAACGTCGAATTGCCCGCTTATTGCGGGATTTCCTTGTGTTTGGGCTGTCCCGAGCTGATTGAACACGAAGACGTTGGCTGCGGTGCCTCCCGTTGGGAGAGCAACGATGACCTTATACTGTGACGTGAGGAGAGTGCCCGTCGCCAAATCAACGGCGGCGTTTGTAACTGTTGTACTACCAAGCAGTGTAAAATTTTCACCGTCAAAGTAGTAAACGTACTCTGTAGTGCCGAGTATGTCTCGACCAGAGACTTCTATCAATTGATCTGCCATCACCTTCACCTTCTGTTGAATTGTGCGCAACCAATACGTATTTTGGCGCGAACAATATAGGCGTGTCGATTACTGACGATGACATCAATAATACTGCTTAGTTGTATTTGTATGAATAACGCTACCTTGGATAGAAAAATAATATGCTGTGTGGGGCGCAGAAAAGCCTAGGAATTGCAACTTTCATCCTCTGGAAGCTGTACCAGCTGAACCTGGTTGCCGCCGCGGCCGGCTCACTGGGCTTGGCTGGCTCGGGAAGGGGGACTGTTTACAGGAGCACTCGGCCACAACCGGATCCGGGGCGCGCTGTCATGGCCGGCGAGCCGTGAGACGTCGAAAGCGATCGACCCTGCGGCAGAACCTGCTGAAACGTTGCGCAAGCATGACTGGAAAGGCGGGCGCTGCTTCCGATGTCCGGGGCAGTGGTGATGCCCTGATCCTCGTCGGCCCTTGCGTACCGACAGACAGCCGGCAACTCTGGACAGTCGACTTACCGGGCGGCTCGGATCTACTCGAAGCGGGGGAGGGCGGATTGCTCACGCGACTGCAGTCAAAAAGAACGATTGGACTGCAGTCGCGGCTAGGTGACGAAGAACCCGAGTTGGTTGCCGTTGCATCGCATCGGCAACCACGGCGCTTACACTTTCTGGAGGTTCGCTTCCTGTATCTTCTCGCGAGCGAACTGGGCGTTGCGCTCGATGCGCTCCCGGTAGCCCTCGGGCAACTCCTTCAATTGAAGCAGCTTCTCGTTTGCTTCCAGGGACTCGGAATAATGGCCGGCCCAATAGGCCAGGACCGAGTATTCATCGAGCATGCCGTATGTATAAACCGAAGGCTCGACGAAAAGGGCCGCCCCTTCTGGCTTCTTGATGTCGATCCCCTGACGGGCGATCATGTAGCCTTGGTGGAACTTGTTGTTCACGCGGCAGTACCTCGCCGCCGCATGCAGCGATTCGGCGCGAGTCGGGCAGACGTTGAATGCGCGCAGATAGGTGGTGAGAATGTCGGCTTCACTGTGGCCGAGTTCTTCCATGAGCCGTCCTGCGGACAGGAGCGCGATGAAAACTTCCTGCTCCCAGAACCCCAATTCCGCCCGCTTCAGATAATTGGTGAGCGACTTGGCCTTTTCTCCGGCCGAGCGATAACTTTGCGCCAGATAGAAGGTGTAGCGAGAAATCAGGAACGGGTCGCGCTCTGACACGAGCGTCCGTTCCAGAAGCTCCGCGTCGTGGAGATATTTGAGAGGGTTCTTGTTGCGGGCGCTATCGTAGAACGTCCGATTGTGAAAGCCCTTTATTATAACCCCCCAGGTGCAATGTTTGCCGGGCGATTCAAGAAATTCGTGCAGGACGCCGCGATATCTGAACCCGACGTTGTTCCTGAACAAGATGGGACGCTGATTGATGATCCCGCCATTGAAGGTCGGAACCTGATAGAAATCGCGATCGAGGGAGCGCTTGAAGCCCTCGAGGTCGACGCCTTCCTCGATTTCGAGAGCTTCGTCCGCATCGATCATCAGGCAGTAATCTATGTCTTTGTATTTGCGAAGCTCGGTCAGCGCGAACGTTCTGTTCCATGCGAAATCGCGCCACGGCTCTTCGATGACGACGCCTCTGATGTTGTTGTCTTTCAGAAACTTGCGGATGACATCCTGAGTGCCATCGGTCGAACCGGTATCGACGACAAGAATGAAGTCGACAAGGCGCGTCGCGCTTGCAAGACAACGCTCGATGCAGTGCGCCTCGTTTTTGGCGATCAGGCAGAGCCCGATTGTCTTCAAGGTTGCCTGGGATTCGGAAGCAGTTCCGAACTGTGTTTGTTGTCTTCTCAACGTATCCTCCTGCCGGATTTGAAACCACTTCATGCGCGCTCTGGCTTTGTGCCGTCTTGGTACGAACGGTGAGTGGAACCGCCAGCGTGAAATCACTGGACAAATCCCGTAAGCAATTGGCGACAGCCGACGCCGCTCGAAGTGGGCGTTTTGCAACAGACGCAATTTGATCTTGAAGGCCGTGGGGCCGTGCTGACGAAGCAACTCTGAGCGGTACTGACTACGCCGCTTCTACCATAGATAGGATGTAGAAAAGGTAAACCACCTAAAATTGCAAATTATTGGTCCGGCAGGGTTGGCGCAAGTATCAATAAAACCCAGTATCAACTCAGGTTGAGGGTTTGGCCAATACTGCGATTAAACCTGGTGGCGCGATAGGTTGAGTAAATTCGAGCTGCCGTTGCGAACCACAAGGGTCGACTCTGCGTCTCTACTCTTGCATTATAGGCCCGTTCCGGAGGATGCGGCTTGGCGCTGCAAGCTTGGGATGGGGTTGGACTGATATTCAGGTAATAGCCCGACGCGCTGATCGGGAGGCAAGAAATCAGGTTCCAAAGCCATGACCATCAACGTGACTACCAGCTCCATCCTGCCAACCCGCGTGAATCTCGGCTCGGGCAAGGACTATCGGGCCGACTTTTTCAATATCGACATCGACAACAGCTGGTCGCCCGATGCGGTGGTAGACCTGGCAAGCTTCGATCTGGATGCTGGCGGGGTAACGGTGCAGACGCACAGGTTCGGCGACGTGCGGCTGCGGCCGGGCACTTTCGACACCATCATCGCCAATGATGTGCTCGAACATGTGCCGAACCTTGTCAGGCTGATGACCAATTGCCTGAAGCTGCTCAAGGTTGGCGGGGTGTTCGAGATCAATGTGCCCTACGATCTCTCATACGGCGCATGGCAGGATCCGACCCACGTGCGGGCCTTCAATGAGCGCAGCTGGCTCTATTATACGGACTGGTTCTGGTATCTCGGGTGGAGCGACGCGCGGTTCGTTGTCGAGCGGATGACCTTTGTTCCGAGCGCAGCCGCCGCGCCGCTGGCAAGCACCGTGCCCATGGCCGAGCTTCAGCGCATGCCCCGCATGATCGATGCGATGTCGGTGTCGCTTCGAAAGGTCGAACTGACGGCAGCGGACCGGAATGTCTGGGAGAATTGGCGTGAGCGCAAGCGGTTGGCACAAAGCCGCTGGTCGGCGCCCGTGCTAACCCCGCCAGCAGCCCCATCGGCGGCGGCGCCCGCCTCGCCGGTCGCGGCAGCAACACCGTCGCCGGTGACGCCCGCGCAAGCGGAGATTATCCCGCAAGCGTTCGCCGGCGGATGGGCAGCGCATCGCGACCGCCATTGCTTATGGGTCGTCACGCCAGAGGGCTACAAACATCACCAGACCTTCGACGAATTCGCGCTCGGTCTCAGCGAGGCATTCGCGGAACTGGGCGGGTCGTGTCCCATCGTTCGCGATCCCCTCTTGTTTAACGGACGCATCCCAATCGTCCTTGGCACACATCTCCTCCGGCACGCGTCCAGCGTGACCATTCCAGCCGACAGCATCCTCGTCAATTTCGAACAGGTCGTCACTGGCGGCGGCTGGATCAATGAGGGCTATCTGTCACTGCTGCGGCGCTTCCCGGTCCTCGACTATTCGATACGGAACCGGAAGGCCTTGATCGAGCAAGGGATTACAAATGCCGGGCTGCTGGGGATCGGCTACTCGCCCGGACTCGCCCGGATTCCGAACACCCCGGAAAAGGATATCGACGTGCTGTTCTACGGGTCGCTGAATCCCCGGCGAAAGAGCATTCTTGAGGCCTTGCGCGACAGAGGGCTGAAGACCGTGCATTTGTTCGGCGCCTATGGGGCCGAGCGCGATGCGGTCATCGCGCGGGCAAAGCTGGTGCTGAACCTTCACTTCTATGAAAGCGCCATTTTCGAGGTGGTGCGGGTCTCCTACCTTCTCGCTAACGGCGTATGTGTCGTCAGCGAGGGAGAGAAGGGCGATCCGGATATCGCTCCGTTCGAAGGCGGGCTCGTGGTGTGCGGCTATGAGGAGATCGTCGATAGCTGCACCGCGCTCATCGCCGATGACGCATCCCGCATAGCTCTCGGCGTGCGAGGGCGGGACATCATGATGGCGCGTCGCCAATCCGATTTGCTCAAGGCGGTCTTCGGAGACTGAACTGCCCCGCGCGACGAGCATGGTCGATCGAGATCGCAAGCATCCGCGGTAGCGCCTCGTAGTCGGGCGACACTGCGGTCGGGGGTGATGGCGCAGTGATCGGAGAACCTCGATTGCGCACCCCATCCCCGCCAGAAGAAAGCGAAACCGGAAGGCGGCTAACGGATCTGCCTGCTATCCGTCAGCGTTTTCAGGAAAGCCGTCAGCGCGTCTATGTCGCGGTCATCCAGCCTGCCGATAGACGCGAGTTCGCCACGCGCTATGTTGGCCGGAACCTCCGGCTCGCCAAATCCGGCCCCCTCGCGGCCCGCCCGTTCAGCCGCAAACGGGTCGGAAAATCGCTGATGGAATAGAAGGACAGTTCTCAAATCCTCGAAAATGCCGTTGTGCATGAAGGGCCCGGTAACAGCGACGTTGCGCAGGGAAGGTGTCTTGAAACGTCCCTCGAACCGGGGATCGGCGGCGACGGCACCGCCCGCAGCAAGTCCCTTGTCGACGAAGCCCGGCGCGGCGCCGTTTGCCGCGCGCACCGTGCGGTTCACCGGCACGCCGAGATTGTAATAACGAAAGTTCGAGAACACCTCGCGTTCGGCAGGCTTGCGGTCGCTGCTCATATGGCAGGCCGCGCAGTTTCCGCGCTCCCGCGAAAAGAACAGATCGCGGCCAGCGGTCTCCTGTTCCGAGAGAACGGCTTCGCCGCGTCGCGCCCGGTCGTATTTCGAGCTGAACGGCGACATCGCGGGCGAGCGTTCGAACGCAGCGATTGCAGCCGTCATGGCCGCGAAGGCGCGCTCGTCATCATCGAAAACCGTCTCGCCGAACAGAGCGCGAAACGCCGACACATGGGCGGAATTCTCCTTCAGTCTGCCGACCACGCTCGCCTTGTCCGGCATACCCATCTCGATGGGGTTCAAAGGCGGTCCGCCCGCCTGATCTTCGAGCGTCGCCGCGCGACCATCCCAGAACAGACCCCCGACCGGCTCGCCGTTTGCGTCGAGGTGGAAGGCCGGCGCGAACGCGGCATAAGCCGCGGACGGAGCGTTACGGTCCCCGAGCGAGCGGCCGTCCGCCCCGCGAGAGACCGCGCCCGCAACCACGCCAAGCTCGCGCGGGTCCGTGAAGGCGAGATCCGGCGAATGGCAGCTCACGCAGTTTTGCCGCCGGTTGAAGGACAGGTTGCGGTCGGCGAACAGCGCGCCGCCGAGTTTTTCAAGCTGAGCCGAGCGGGTGAGGGCGGCGCGGGGCGCGCGGCTATCGTGAATGACGACACCCGCGAAGAGGGCAGCCGCACTGAACAGAGCGAGCGCGCTCGCTCCAACACGAAAGACCTTCCTCCGCCCGCTCGCGCTCATGCTAGTCCTGCGCCTCGCGGATTGCGACCTTCACCGTCTCGACGTCGGATCCGGCTACCATGATCGTGACTGGCCCCGCCGAAAGCTCGAAGCGCACGCTCTTGCGCACAATCGGACATTCTCCGCGGCCGGTGAAGGCTACGGTTTCCGCCGATTTGCCGTCCTGTATCACGTCGATCCAGGCGTGCTTGGAGAGCGTCACCTGATAGACGGCCTTCTTCGGCAGGGCCTTGATCGTGAAGAAGCCGGAAAAGCTGTCGTCCGCAAGTGCGCCTGCCTTGATGCTTGGCTTCACCGGAAAGCTCGTCTCTTTTGTCGGTGTCAGCTTGAGGGCGACAGCTTTCGCGGGCGCCTCGGCAATCTCGCCGCCGGATTTTACGGTGCCAGCATCGGGCGCCTGCATCCAGCCGAGTTCGGTCGCGAGCGGCCAGTTGAAGCCTTCGCACGGCCCGTCCTCGGCAATGGCGGGGCCGCACAGCAGCGACGCCGCGAGCGCGAAAGCGGCAGCCTTCGCGGGTCTTGTTTTCCGGAAATCCATGATGCGTTCCTTCATGCTTTGCGGCGGCGTGAAGCCGCTCGCGGAAAGGGGTATCGGAGGACCGCGCGGGGTTGCGGCCCTCCGAACTTGCTCGCGCTCAGAACTTGATGCGCATGCCCGCCGTGAAGCTGCGACCCGGCTCAGGATAGCCATCGGCAAGCGAGTAGTTCTCGTCGGTGAGGTTGCGCGCGGTTAACTGGAGCGTCGCGCCGGGCCGGAACTCGTACTCCGCCGAGAAGTTGGCGATGGTGTACGCCCCGATCTGGTAGTACAGCGACCCGGCGGAATTCGATGTCCAGCGCGTGCTTGCCATTTCGACGTTTGGCGTCAGCGTGACGCCGTCGAACGGACTCCATTTCACATAGGCGATGCCTTTCGCGTCCGGCACGTCGGTGAGATGGAAGGTGGCGACATTGGTGTTGTTGGATATGTCGCGGCTGATAAGCGTCACATTGCCGCCAACCGAAAGGCTTTTCGTCAGGCTCACGTCCGCCGAGCCCTCCCAGCCGTAGAACTCGCCGTCTCCGACGTTCTGGAACTGGGTTTTTCCGTTGTTCGTGCCGCCAACGATCGTCACATTCTGGATGACGTTCGAAACGTCGCTATAGAAAACGGCCGTTGAGACATTGGCGCGGCCGAACAGCTTGCCCGCCCAGCCGATTTCGTAGTTCGTCGCCTCTTCGGGGGAAAGGCCGGGATTCGAAACAGCGGTGCTGAAACGCGAACTGAAGCGCTCGAACAGCGTGGGGAAACGCGTGCGATGTGAAACGCTTGCGTAAACCTTCGCGTCATCGGAATAGCGGTAGATCGCCGCCGTCTGCCAATTCCAGGCATCGCTGTCCGCGAGCTGGTAATTGATGATACCCGTCGACTGCGTCCAGTCCTGCGCCTTCGAAAGCTCACGCCAATCATAGCTGCCGCCCGTGACCACGTCGATGCGGGACGTCGCGTGGAACGTGTTTTCGAGCGCCACCGAGTAGGTGTCCTCGATGGACTGCTGATTGGGTTCGAGGCATGGCGCGGTCTGACCGGTCGGGCAGCCGCTGTTGACATAGTTCCGGTTGCGCTCGTTATGTTCGTCCTGCCGATAATGGAACGCGGCTTTCACGGTGTCCCAATTGGTGATGTCGGTGCCGGCATCAACCGAACCGCCATAGGCGACGTCGCGATAGTAGCTGCGGAACGCATACCCCTTGGACTGCGTGGTCATCGTCGCATCGTCGTAGGAGAACAGGTCGTTGTCGAAGGTGTTGTAGTAAAGCTTTGTGTTCACATAGGACGACTGGCCAAGCCGCGTCGTCGTATGCGAGTAGACGCTGTCGATGTTCCATGCGGGCCAGTCCCAATAGCGCTGGCTTCCGATCGCGTTGACGGTGTGGAACGGGGCGCCCTTCGAGCCTTCCTGCTTGATATAGCTGATCGCATATTCATCGGTCGCGTTCGGCGTGATGCCCGCCTTGACGTTGATGCGCCAGTCGTTCGCCTCGGAGTTGTTGCGCCAACCGCCGTCTTCGCTTGCCGCGTTCTGCGGCTTGAAGTCGTCGGAGAGCTTCCAGCCTTTCGAGTCGAGGATCGAGCCGGACGCCGTCAGGTAGTAATATTTCTGTTTCGTGCCGACATAGCCCGACGTGCGGAAGCCGCTGTAGGAGCCGTCGCCCGCGAAGGTGAAGGTCTGCGCGATCTCGGCTTCCAGCTCCTTGGTCGGGCGCCGCGTCACGAGATTGATCGCGCCGCCGAGCGCGCCGGGGCCGTCGAGCACGGACGCGTAGCCCTTGGCGATCTGGATTTCGGCAATCTCGGAGCCCGTGAGAAAGCGCCCGTAATCGAGCCGGTTGTCTGCGGGAAGATAAACGCGCACGCCGTCGATGGTCAGCGGCACCTGATAGCGATCGAAGCCGCGCACGAAGAGCAGCCGCTCGTTGCGCGTGCCGCCGGAGTTCGAATCCGAAACACCGGGAGCGAGCGCGGCGGCCTGATCGAGCGTCGGTTTCTGGAACGTCCAGGTCTGCTCGTTGGTGACGACCGTGCCGCCCATGAGATTGATGCCGCCGAGGCTGAAAATGCCAGCCGCCGAAGACCCGCCTGTTCCGTTGCCGCCTGTGCCCTGAGCGATTTCGTCGCCGGAAGCGCCTGTTGCGGGCGTCGCCTGGTTCTCACGACGCGCTTGCGGCGCGGAAGCCGGCGTCACCGTCTTCGGCTGGTATACCACCACCGGCGGAAGCGTCGAAGCCTCCTCCGAGGCGCCCTGCGCCTCCTGCGCCAGCGACGGGGCCGTCAGCGTCATGTTGAGCGCAAGACCGAGTGCCGCAGCAATCAGCGTCCCTTGCGAAATGGCACCGGCCAGCCCAAGGCTGTCCGCGTTTGCCGAACAGGCATGTGCGCGAACAGCCGAACCCGTTGCGGGAGCGCCGGCCAGACTGCCGTGCGCCCGCTCGTAGCGGGAAATAGTCATGAATGTTGCCCCTAACCCCAGGTTATCCGATCTGGGCCCCCCCGGCGTGAACGCCGTGCCCAAGGCCCAGGATGATATATTAGAGACAATACAGCTCAGGGGAACACCAAGTTGTCACAGTTATATCACCGTGTGTATAACTGTGACGAAATTGCAGCATGTGCCTAATGCGTCGCCAGATGGTCGGGGCAGGGGGGCGAGTTGGGTATGCCAGAGCGGCAGCGAGCGGGATCTCGGCGCACGTGTACGCGTCGCGGAGCGGGAGCGCGTGGCGGGTTTCGCCGATGCGTGGGGCGATCCGGTCGCCAGGTTCGAGGCGCAAGGCATACCGGGCTCACCGCACGGCTCGCGGTCGCTCGACGCGGCCGGTCCGGCGTGTTCTGCATGAGCTGTCCCGTTCTGGTACAGTGTAACGAAATGCCACAGCGCAGCGAGACGGCCGAGAAGTCCCGAATTTACGATATTTCAACAGCTTGGCAGTTTGGCACGCTCTCTGCGTTTAAGCGCCGCAGCAGGGGCGCTCGATCGTCCCGGCCTCGAAAACAGGGAGGACATCATGCTTTATGCCGCGCCCGGCACGCCCGGAGCCATCGTCACCTTCAAGGAGCGCTACGACAATTTCATCGGCGGCGAATGGCGCGCGCCGCTCGGCGGCCAGTATTTTGAAAGCATCACGCCGATCACCGGCAAGCCCTTCGCGCAGGTCGCCCGTTCGCAGGCCGAAGACATCGAACTCGCGCTCGATGCCGCACATGCTGCCGCAGAGAGATGGGGCCATACGTCCGTTGCCGAGCGCGCGCTCGTTCTGAACCGCATCGCCGACCGCATGGAGCAGAACCTCGAAAAGCTGGCCTATGCCGAAAGCGTCGACAACGGCAAGCCGATCCGCGAAACCCTCGCCGCCGACATTCCGCTCGCCATCGATCACTTCCGCTATTTCGCGTCGTGCATCCGCGCACAGGAAGGCACGCTCGGCCAGGTGGATGAGACGACCGTCGCCTATCACTTCCATGAACCGCTCGGCGTCGTCGGCCAGATCATCCCGTGGAACTTCCCCATCCTGATGGCTGCGTGGAAGCTCGCGCCCGCGATCGCCGCCGGCAACTGCGTCGTGCTGAAGCCCGCCGAACAGACGCCCGTCGGCATTCTTGTCCTCGCTGAAATCATCGGCGACCTGCTGCCGAAGGGTGTGCTCAACATCGTGAACGGCTTCGGCCTCGAAGCAGGCAAGCCGCTGGCGTCGAGCCCCCGCATCGCCAAGATCGCGTTCACGGGCGAGACGTCGACCGGCCGCCTTATCATGCAGTACGCCAGCCAGAACCTCATCCCGGTCACGCTCGAACTCGGCGGCAAGTCTCCGAACATCTTTTTCGACGACGTTGCCGCCGCCGATGACGAGTTCTTCGACAAGGCCATCGAGGGCTTCGTGATGTTCGCGCTGAACCAGGGCGAAGTCTGCACCTGCCCCAGCCGCGCCCTTGTGCAGGAAAGTCTGCGCGACCGGTTCATCGACCGCGCGCTTGCTCGCGTCGCCTCCATCAAGCAGGGCAATCCGCTCGACACCGACACGATGATCGGCGCGCAAGCCTCGCAGGAGCAACTCGAAAAGATCCTGTCGTATATCGACATCGGCAAGCAGGAAGGTGCGCAATGCCTTATCGGCGGCGAGCGCGCTCATCTTGGCGGCGAACTCGACGCGGGCTTCTACGTCCGGCCGACCGTGTTCGAGGGCAACAACAGCATGCGCATCTTCCAGGAGGAGATCTTCGGCCCGGTTGTGGCCCTGACCACCTTCAAGGATGAGGCGGAGGCGTTGCATCTTGCCAACGACACCGTCTACGGCCTCGGCGCGGGCGTGTGGACGCGCGACGGCAACCGCGCCTACCGCTTCGGACGCGGCATCAAGGCAGGCCGTGTGTGGACGAACTGCTATCATCTCTACCCCGCGCACGCGGCGTTCGGCGGTTACAAGCAGTCCGGCATCGGCCGCGAAACCCATCACATGATGCTCGACCACTATCAGCAGACGAAGAACCTGCTCGTCAGCTACAGCCCCAAGGCGCTCGGCTTCTTCTGATAAAGCCCGCGACCCGCGCCGCTTCGCTTCGATTTTCAAATCCCTGACGGAGCGGCGTTTGCTGATCGGCAAATCGGCCTTTGGGACGGCTTCGGCCGCCCAAGGCAATCGATGATGCGCGTGCATCAATTGAATAGTCGGCTCCCTACGATGAACGCCGACTGGTGCCTGAACGGGTTTCTGGGGGATAGCAAAAGCAGATGAGACGTCAAAGCAGTGCGATTCTGGCGATCGTCGGCGTTCTCGTATCCGCGAATGTCGCGGGGGCGGAAACGGTAGAGGAAATCGCCGGACGGCAGGTGTTTCACCGCTGCCAGGCTTGCCATTCAGTTGATCCGGGCAAGCTCGGCTTCGGGCCGAATTTGCACGGAATTGTGGGGCGGCCGGCCGCGTCGCTTCCGACATTCGTTTATTCCGACGGCCTGAAGGCATCCGGCCTGGTCTGGAACGAGGAAACGCTGAGGAAGTGGATCTCAGACAACACGAAACTCGTTCCGGGCACCCGGATGCGCCATGTCGCAATCACCGACCGGGCGGAGCAGGATTACCTGCTGGCATATCTGAAGGCACAGTCCGACAATATGGGGCCTGCACAGGCTCAGGTTCTTCTCGATCGCGCTGTCGCCCTGCTTGAGCGCGAAGGACCGCAGCGGGCCTTCGCCGCCTTCAACGACCGGAACAACGGCGGCTTTATCGCTCGGGAACTCTACGTCTTCGTCTTCGACATGAAGGGGCGATACATGGCCTCGGGTGCAAATCCGGCGCTGACCGGCACGGATGCACTTTCGATGCAAGACGCCGAGGGCAAGGAACTGGTTCGCGAGATGATCAATATCGCCCAGTCAGCAGGGTCAGGCGAGGTGGATTACGTCTGGCTCAATCGTGCCGAGAACAAGGTGGAGCACAAGCGTTCGTTCATCCGCCGAGTAGGCGATTACATCGTAGGCGTCGGCTACTACCTCAACTGATGGCGATGATCGCCTTTCAAGTGACCGTCAAGCGCGACGCGACACGCGTGTTTGCGTGCCCCGTTACTTCGCTATACGGCACATTGAACGGTATTCGCCCAGTCTGTAGCGCAGCCGCAGCCATATACTTCCTAGCATCGACCTCATAACACGCGATTGTATCTGCGAGAGCCCTGACACGATGAAAACGCTGAAGACGATCCTGAGCGGTGCCGCACTTCTCCTCGCGGCCGCGACAGGCACAGCACTAGCGCATGGAGACATGGCTCCTCAGCCAGTCGACACAAAGGACCTGCCAAAACTCGGCGAGGCGTGGCTGCCGGAAAATCCCTATCGCGGCAATACGAAAGCCATCGAGATCGGCGCCGCCGCCTTCAATCAGAACTGCGCCCGCTGCCATGGTCTTGGAGCGGTTTCAGGGGGTATTGCCCCGGACTTGCGCTACCTTCCCACCGGGCTGGACGGCGATGAGTGGTTTCTGACCCGTATTCGCGGTGGCTCGACCCGCGATGGCCGTGTTTATATGCCGAAATTCGAGGGTATCCTCAGTCAGGAAGCCATGTGGAGCATCCGGGCATGGCTGGAGACGGTTCACGAGGAGTAGTCGAAGCTGCTCTGCGTCGTGAGTACGCCGAAATCGTGCTATATTTCAGAGAGATCCCCCCCC
>NZ_JASGES010000133.1:0-7473 GCF_047606205.1 Propionicimonas sp.
CCAGCCAAAGCCTGGCGTACCGCTCCCGCCGCTCCGGCGCCGCGTCGCCGGGCCCGGTGTCGCGGGCCAGCCGCAGCCAGCGAGCCGCGCTTCCCGTCCCGGTGCGGAACTGCAGCCGCAGCCGGTACTGTCCGCCGCCGCCGATCGCGGACCACGGGACGCAGACCTCCCCCACGCTCTGCCGCCCGCCGGGCTCCGTCCAGACGACCTCCCCGGCGAAGGCCACCTCGCCGTCGCGGATCGCCCGCAGCGTCGTCCGGTCCAGCCGCGGCCCGGGCGACCTGACCCCGTGGATCCGCAGCCGGATCCTCAACTGCAGCCCGGTGGCGTCGGCGCCGACCTCCTCCACCTGAGCCCTGGTCGCGCCCAGTCGCAGCAACGGCCGGTGCGCGGGCGTGGCGGGCACGCCGAGATAGAGGTCTCCGTCGTGGGCGGCGATCCTCCCGCGCACCTCGTCCAGATGTTCGAAGGAGGCGAAATCGTCCTCCAGCATCGTGACGTAGCCCGCCCGCTCGCCGGGGTTCCGGGTGGCGATGGCGATGATCGCCGGATCGAGCGTCCGGACGACGGCGCCCGCCCTGTCGAAGAACTCCCGCAGCCGCTCCCACGGCAGCACCGACGGCGCCCGCCAGCTGAACCCCTGGAAGCTGCGGGCGATGAACGCCTGCATCAGCGGTTCCCTGGACGCGCCGAGCCCCGGCCGCATCCGGTGCAGGTCCTCGATCACCTGCAGGTGGTCCCAGTAGTTGCCCTGCCTGGTGTAGTGGCTGTCCATCACCGACCCGCCCTCGGCGCGCTTGCGGTACCGGTGCACGACATCGCCGACCAGGAAGAAGCGCTCCGCCCGCAGCATCGCCGGCACGTTGACCACGGTGTCCTGGTGGTGGATCCGCTCGGCGAACCGCAGGCCGAGGGACCGCAGCCACGTCGTGCGGTACAGCTTGTTGCAGGTCCTGGCGTCGTGCGCGAGCAGCGGGACGTCCTCGATCCCCACGGGACGACCCGAACCGGGCACGAAGTAACCCGACCAGAGCCACTCGCGCGGTTCGGGGAACTGCTCGGTCGCCCCCACCGCCAGGTCCAGCCCCTCGGCCAGCAGGCCGTCCCGCAGTGCCGCGACGGCGCCCGGGGCGAGCTCGTCGTCGCCGTCGAGGAAGAGCACGAACTCGGTCGCGACCAGGTCGAGGCCCCGGTTCCGGGCCGCGCCCGCGCCCGGCCCCGCGTTCGGCTGGTGCACCACCGAGACCGACGCGTGCCGCGCGGCGTACCCGTCGGCGATCGCGGCCGTGCCGTCCGTGCTGCCGTCGTCGACCACGATCACCCGGCAGTCCGGCCACGCCGACTGTCCGAGGATCGAGTCCAGGCACGCGGCCAGGTAGCGCTCGACATTGCAGGCGGGAACCACGACGGTGACGTCGCGGCTGGCAGTGCTCACGGATCAACAATGGCGATCGAGGCGATCCGGGACAACTCGGCCACCGCGTCCCCGGCGTGGCCGGCGACGACATAATGACCCGGTGAGCGCGGCGAGGGGTGGTGGCGACGTCCCCGCCGCCGCGCCTGCGGCCCGGCGGGCACCGGCGCTGGTCGTCTTCGCGCTGCTCGGCCTGATCGGACTGCTCACCATCACCCCCAAGGCGTGGAGCTGGAACGACGCCAGCCGGATGGCCACCGTCCAGTCCATCGTCGAGCGCGGCACCCTCGCCATCGACGGCACGGACTTCTACACCATGGACAAGGTCCAGGTCGGCGGCCACTTCTACTCCGACAAACCCGCCACCCCGCAGCTGTTCGGCGCGCTGGTGTACGCGCCGCTGAAGGCGCTCGGCATCGAGCTGCGTCCCGGCTGGAACCTGGCCTACTACCTGATCACGCTGCTCACCGTGAAGCTGCTGTGGTGGCTGTCGCTGATCGCCTTCCACCGGGCGCTCCGCTACACCGGGCTGGTCGGTTCGCGGCGGCTGTGGCTCACCGCCGCGCTCGGCGTCGGCACCCTCGCCCTCACCTGGTCGGCGACCTTCAACAGCCACTCCTGGGCGGCATCGTGGATGACGATCGGGTTCCTGTTCTTCCTGCGGGCCCGGCGGGGGACGCACACGGCGCGCGACATCTTCGTCGCCGGCCTGGCCTTCGGCCTCGCGGGCGGGGCGGACGTGGCGACGCTGGCCCTGCCCGCGGCCTTCGGCTGCTACCAGCTGTTCGATCGCAGGCTGCGGCGCAGCCTGTGGGCCTACGCCCTCGCCCTCGTCGTCGCACTCTCGCCCTGGCTGGTGAGCAACGTCGCCATCTCCGGCAGCGTCGTCCCGGTGCAGCTGGTGTCGGAGTACTTCCTGTTCCCCGGGTCGCCGTGGACGCTCGACACGCTCACCGGAGCCCAGCTGAACACCGGGCAGCAACTGGCCACCTACAGCCTGGGTCTTCTCGTCGGCGGGCGGGGCTTCCTGCTGTACAACCCCCTCACCGTCGTCGCCATCCCGCTGATGGTGGCCGAGGTCGTGCGTCGGCGTCCGTTCGCGGTGGAGGCGCTCGCCGCGGCGACCGCGTCCGTGGTCATGTTCGCCTACTACGCGCTGTGGTCGAACAACTTCAGCGGCGCCTCCTACAGCATCCGGTGGTTCGTGCCGTTGCTCCCCCTGTGGCTGTTCTTCCTCCACCCCCTGCTGCAGGGAAAGGGCTGGTGGCGGATGGCGGTCTTCCTCGTCCTCTTCGCGATCTCCGTCCCGATCGCCTGGGTGGGCACCTGGAACCCGTGGCCCTGGCAGCGCTACGGGCCCGTTCCGTTCCTTGTGAACCTGCGGATGGGAGCCGGCTGGGCCGAGTCGCTGTGGAAGGCCGTCCGGGCGGCGTTCCCCTGACACCTCGAGCAGTGGTCGAGAACCGACGTGGCGATCATTCGACCACGGCCCGGCGCGCCGAGGGCCTTTGATAGTCTCTGAGTGCCTCGCCGGAATGGTGCAGGCGACAAATCAGGGAACTGGCTGGAGAAATGGTGAAAGACAAGCGGCGAATCGTGACGATCGGAATGGCCAGCGCATTGATGTCGCTGGCGCTGTTCCCCGGCGCCGGCGCGCCCGCCCAGGCGCAGCCCACGCCCAGCGCCGTGGTGCTGCCGGCCGCGGCGACGGTGACCACCCGGAGCCTGGCGATCAGCCCGGTGGCCAACACGGCGAGCGGCTCCATCACCGCCAATTTCCTCAAGAGTGATTACGTCAAGGGACGCAAGGTCCTGCTCTACAAGCTGAGTGGCACCAAATGGGTGAAGGCCACCAGCACCAAGGTGAAGATGACCTCGGCGGGCGTGGCGGTCTTCAAGGTGGCCCCTGCGGCGAAAACCACCTACAAGGCGGTCGCTCCGGCATTCACCTACAAGGTCAAGAAGAAGAAGGTGACCGCCCCGTCCGTGGAGACCACCCAGGCCACCACCCGGACGCCGGATCTCTACGACGAGTTCACGACGCCCAGCAAGGACCTCAACTCCACCTTCTGGTCCCGGACCAGGAACGGCGACTACACCGTGGCCAAGCGCTGGTGCTCGGCGCCGAAGGACGCGAACGCGACGATCAGCAAGGGCGTGGCCAAGATCACCATGAGCAAGCCGAAGCTCGACGCGACCACCACCGCCACCATCGTGGCCAACGCCAAGACCGCACAGCAGGCGGCGAAGGACGCGGCTCTCGCCGCCGCCAACGCTCTTCCGGCGGGCAAGGCCAAGGACGCCGCGCTCAAGGCCGCGAAGGCGATGACTGTGGACGGCTGCCCGACCGGCATCTACGACAACGCCCGGGTCAGCACCGAGGGCAAGTTCGTGATGACCTCCGGCATCCTCGCCGCGAAGGTCAAGTTCCCCAAGGCCCAGGGCCTGCACGGCGGCATCTGGGTGCGGACGGTCCCCGAGGGCGGCTCCGAACTCGACATGGTGGAGGCGTTCGGGCTCGGCAAGGGAATTCAGAATGTCGTCCACATCGGTGTCCGGGACAGCGGCGTGGGTTACGAAACGCCCGAAGCCGAGAAGTGGGTGGCGAAGTCCGCGGTCAAGAAGTCGTCGTGGTGGAGCAAGTACCACGTGTTCTCCATGGAGTGGGACGCCACGTCGGTGACCTACCGGCTCGACGGGGTGGTCACGAAGACCAAGAAGACCGCCATCCCGATTCAGGACTACTACATCGTGATGAGCATGCTGAGCTCCGACTGGGAGACCGGCCGGCTGACCAAGCCGACCAAGGGTGGGGTCAAGGCGAAGCTCCCCGAGTCGATGCAGGTCGAGTGGGTCAAGGCCTGGAAGCCTGTTGCCTGAGTCGCACCGCCGGGCAGGAGTCGCCGGGCTCGTCGCCGCGGCCCTGCTGAGCCTGCTGGCCGGATGCTCCGCAGCGCCCGCGGCGGGCGAGGGACCCTCGGGGTCGACCACCGCCACGGGAGCGACGTCCGCCTCGGCCACGGTGCCGCTCGGCGACGTCCCCAAGGACCCCGGCGCGACCCTCGATGTCGGCCCGGTGGCCTTCGACGACCAGGCCGTGGTCGTCGCCACCTTCGCCACGGCCGTTCCCGGTCGCCCGGTCTCGCTGCAGAAGCAGACCGACGGCGGATGGCAGGAGGTGGGGCAGGCCAGCCAGGACAAGAAGGGCCGCGCGGAGTTCCACCCCGGCACCGAGAAGGCGACCTATCGGGCGGTCGCGCTCGACTACGACTCCGACCTCACCCACTACGCGGCCGCGACGACGCCCAGGGGCAGCGCGTCCGGCCAGTGGAAGCAGGTCTTCGGGGACGAGTTCGACGGCTCATCGCTGCGCAAGCCGCTGGCCGTCCGGTCCGAGGGCCAGTACTTCGCGCCCCGCTACTGCGCGGCGTCCATGTCGTCGATGGTCTCGGTGGGGGACGGCGTCCTCGGGCTGGGGGTCGACAAGGTCGGCGGGACGCGGGCCACGCGGGTCAGGGCGAACGCAGCCCGGGCCAACGGGACGTCGCTGGCCAAGGCCTGCGCCGACGGCGTCTACGACAACGCGATGGTGGGCACGCAGGACCGGTTCCTGTTCACCTACGGTGTGGTGGCCGCGCGGGTGAAGTTCCCGGTCCAGCGCGGCATGCACTCGGCGGTCTGGCTGCAGACCCCCGACGGCAAGGACATCGAGATCGACATCATCGAGTCGTTCGGGTTCCGCAGCAGCGGCGGCATCCAGAACATGCTCCACCCCAAGAGCAGCACCGGGGAGCGTCTCGACGTCGGCCAGTACGTGACGAACGTGCCGGAGATCAAGACCCAGGAGTGGTGGAACGAGTACCACGTCGTGTCGATCGAGTGGTCGCCGTCGGGCTACGTGTTCCGCATCGACGGCGTCGAGACCTTCCGCACCACCAAGGCGAAGTCGAGCCGTCCGCACTTCCTGGTGCTCAGCCTGCAGACTTCCGACTACGAGACCAACCGGCTCGACCGGTCGCAGTTGCCGGCATCGTTCGACGTCGACTGGGTGAGGATCTGGCAGGAGCGCTGAGGTGGAACGCGGCGGGGAGGCGGCCCACCGGGCGCCCGCGGTCGACGGTGCCGCCCCGGGCGCGCCGCGATGGACGCGTGGCGGGCGCTGGCGGGTCCTGGTGGCCGGGTTCGGCGTCGCTGCCTTCGCCTGGAACCTCGTCGGGATCGGGACGCCGCAGCCGTGGCGGGACGAGTCCGCGACCTGGTGGTCCACGCAGCGCAGCCTCCCCGACCTGCTCTCCATGCTCGGCTCGGTGGACGCCGTCCACGGCCTGTACTACCTGGCCCTGCGGGCATGGGTGCCGGTCTTCTCCGACTCCCTGTTCAGCCTGCGCGCCTTCTCCGCGCTCGGCGTCGCGGTCGGTGTCGCACTGGTCATGCTGGTGGCCACCCGGATGTTCGGGCCGGTCGCGGCGCTCGGGGCGGGGCTCGGCTACGGCGTCCTGCCGCCGCTGACCTGGGCGGCGACCGAGGCGCGGTCCTACGCCTGGACGGCCGTGCTCAGCTCAGCGATGGCCCTGGCGTTCTGGGTGGCGCTGCGCCGGAACGGCTGGGGCCGGTGGGCCGGCTACGCGGTGGTGGTGGTCGTGGCGGTGCACGGCTTCGTGTACAACCTCCTGGTCCTCGCCGCGGTGCTGGTCGCTCTCCCGTGGCTTCCCCGCGGGCGGCGGCGCAGGGCCGTGCTCGCCACCGCGGCAGCGACGCTGGCGTGCGTCCCGTTCGTGCTGCTGGTCGCCTCCCAGTCCAGCCAGGTCAGCTGGCTGGCCACCTATCCGGTCACGGCCACCGACGTCACCATGGGCGTCTTCTGGGGAACCACCACCCCGGCCCAGTACGGCGGATCCGTTCTGCTGGTCGTCTCGCTCGGCGTCGCCGTGTTCTCGTGGATCCGCGGCCGCGACCGGGCCGCGATCGCCTACGCGGCCGGCTGGCTGCTGCTGCCGGTCGGCATCCTGGTCGCCCTCCTCCCGGTCGTCCAGCTCTACCACCGCCGCTACCTGCTGATCTGCATTCCCGCGCTGGCGTTGCTGCTCGGCGTGCTGGTGGACCGGCTGGGTCGGGTCTGGCTCCGGCTTGCGGTCCTGGCCGTGGTCGTCGCGCTCGGCGTGCCCGGCTACCTGGGCAGCAGGGAGCCGGACGCGAAGCTCACCGCGGCACCCGCCGCCGATCAGCTGGCCGCGGTGGCCCGCCCAGGGGACGGGCTCTACATCGTCGATCAGGACGTCAACGCCCTGGCCTGGTCCTTCCCCGACCAGGTGCGTGGCCTGACCGACCTGAGCGCCCCGGGCGACGACCGGTGGCGGTCGCACGACCTGTTCCCGCCGTCGGTGCCGGTCGGCGAGCTGGGCTCTCGACTGGACGGCGTCCGGCGGGTCTGGATCTGGTCGCTGCCCGAGCGGGTCGACGAGGTGGTCGCCGAGTTCGCCGCCGAAGGCTTCCACAAGAGCCAACGCATCCGGGCGAAGGACCACTACCGGACCAACCTGGTCCTGCTGGAGCGCAGGGACTGAGCGCAGGCCCTGCCGTCAGCGTACGGGCTGACGGACGTCGATACCGCCGGCCGAGCCGACCACCGGCCACCCCTGCACGATCGCCCGGTTCGTCCTGCTGAAGTCGCCCGGCCACAGGCCGCTCATCACGATCGTGGTGTCGCCGCTGTCGAGGTAGTCCATCATCACCGCCTGGAAGTCCGGGTTGTCGCGCCGCTGGTCGCTGCCGGGGAGGACGTGGATGTAGCCGCTGAGGTCGACGACCAGCCGGCAACCGGCGCGCAGGTCGGTGCGCAGGCGGTCGGTGAGGATCAGGGCGACCGGATGGTCGGTGGTCACGCAGCCGCTCCGCGCCCCGATCACCGCGGCCAGGCCGGCGCGGGGGAACGAGAACCCGTCGGTCGAGGCCAGCTGGGCGAGCGTCCCTGCGCCGAGGAGCAGGCCGGCGACGAGGCCGAGCGCTCGCCGGCCCGGCGGACGGAGCCGGCCCGCGACCGGCGAGACGGACGAGCCGAC
>NZ_JASGES010000134.1:0-2756 GCF_047606205.1 Propionicimonas sp.
CCAGCCGAGGCGTCCGGCCATCGCCAGGAGCTGGCCCGGGCGGGCGCCCGCCCGGGTGACCGGCGCCAGCCCGCCCAGGTCGGCCAGCACGGTCGCCGTCACCACGATCTGCGCGGCCGACGTCGTGTCGCCGCCGACGAGCTGCACCCCGGCCGCCCCGCACTCCGCGCGCACCCCGCCCGCAAACCCGCTCACCCATTCCACCGGGGTGGTGGCGGGAACGGCGAGGCTCACCACCAGGCCGATCGGGACCGCACCCATCGCCTCGGCGTCGGCCACGCAGGCCGCGACCGCCTTGCGCCCGACGTCGGCGGCGCTGGACCAGTCGCGCCGGAAGTGCACATCCTCGACCATCGTGTCCGTGGACACCGCCAGGTCGCCCGCCAGGCGCACCACTGCGCAGTCGTCACCCACCCCCAGCACCACCGGCCCGGAGGCACCCAGCCCCGCGGTGATGGCGTCGATCAGGGCGAACTCGCCGACCTCGCCGACCGTGCGCGGACCGGCGGCGCCGGGAAGCGTCACCGCAGCCCCGTCGGGCGCTGCAGGGCGAGATCGACCAGCGTGGCGATCAGGTCGGTGTACTCCAGCCCGCTGGCGGCCCACATGATCGGGAACATCGAGTGCCGGGTGAAGCCGGGCATCGTGTTCAGCTCGTTCACGTACGGTTCGCCGTCCGCGCTGACGAACAGGTCGACCCGGGCCAGTCCCTCCACGTCCATCGCGGCGAAGGTGCGCGCGGCCAGCGCGCGACAGGCGTCCCGCAACTCCGGAGCGAGGTCGGCCGGCACCTGGAGGGTCACCTGCTCCTCCGGCAGGTACTTCGCCTCGAAGTCGTAGAAGGCGTCCGGGTCGTGCATGACGATCTCGCCGGGCAGCGACGTGCGGGGCGGACCGGCCAGGTCCTGCAGCACCGCGACCTCGATCTCCCGGGCGCCCACGAAGCCCTGCTCGACGACCACCTTCGGGTCGAACCGCTGCGCCCGGGCGATCGCGTCCTCCAGGCCGTCCGGGCCGTCGACCTTGACGATGCCGATGCTGGAGCCGCCACGAGCCGGCTTCACGAAGACGGGGTAGGCCAGCGCGGCCACCCGGGCCAGGCTCGCCTCACGCTCGTCGCGCCACTGCGCGGGGGTGATCGCGATCCATGGCCCGACCGGGAGTCCGGCGGCGGCCATCGCGCGCTTCATCAGGTCCTTGTCCATGCCGATCGCGCTGGACGCGACGCCGGCGCCGACGTAGCGGACGCCGAGCATCTCGAACAGGCCCTGGATCGTGCCGTCCTCGCCCCAGGGCCCGTGCAGCAGGGCGAACGCGACGTCGACGCCGACCACGTCGAGCAGCCGGTCGCCGTCCCTCGTCGCGATCTGCGCCCCCCCGGCCCCGCGGAGCACCACCGCGTCAGGCCGATCGGACGCGACCCGCGGCAGCGTCCCGTCGACGACCTCGTAGGACGCGAGCTCGGAGTGGGGGATCCGCACCCATCGACCGTCGCCGGTGATGCCGATCCCGACCACCTCGAAGCGGTCGGGGTCGATCGCGCGGGCGACACCTCCGGCGGTGAGGCAGCTGATCTCGTGCTCGGAACTCACCCCGCCGAAGACGAGGGCTAGGCGTACTTTGGGGCGACTGGTCACCGGTTCACCCTATCGAGGGTCAGGAGCCGCGCCCGCCGCTGACCCGAAAGGGGACGGACGCCTCACGTGTCGTCCCTCCTGCTGCGCGGGACGCGCCGACCCACCCGGATGTCGTAGACGTCGTCGGGGGGTTGCTCGCCCCGGATCTCCGCGACGAGGGCGGTGATCGCCGCCATGATCCGCGTCCCCGCCTCGGCGACGGCCTGCGGGTCGTCGCTTCCGGCGAGATCGGCCAGGTCCACGGGTGCCCCGGTGCGGAAGGCCATCGTCCGGCGTGGACGGAACCTCGGCCAGACCGGCTTCTTGCCCGGCATCACGAGGTTCGCGCCCCACTGGCCGACCGGGACGACGGGGTACCCCGTGTCGAGGGCGAGCCGGGCGGTGCCCGGCCGTGCCGTCATCGGCCAGGTGTCCGGATCCGCGGTGATCGTGCCCTCGGGGTAGATCACCACGAGTTCGCCGGCTTCCAGCGCCTCCCGGGCGTGGACCAGCGCGTCCCTGGCCCGGTCGGTGCCCCGCTCCACCGGGATCTGGCCCGTCGCACGGGCGAGCCAGCCGATCACCGGCAGCTTCCACAGGTCGGACTTGCCGAGCGCGCGCGGCCAGCGTCCGTGCCACACCAGGTAGTGGCACAGCGCGGGCGGGTCGAAGTTGGAGATGTGGTTGCTGACCACGATCACTCCTCCGGACCGCGGGAGGTTCGCGGCGTCGTCCCAGTCCTGGTCGGTCAGGCGCCGCAACAACCATCCGGCGACGCGGGCGAGGCGCCGGTAGGTGGGCTGGACGGGTGTCGGGTTGGCGATGCGCAGCGGCACGCCGGCAGGTCCGGCTGAGGAGCTCACGCCCGGATCATGGCACAGACCAGCATCCCCGCCTCCATCCCCCGGATCGGACCGAATTGGGGACGGTTCCTGACTCGGTCCGCCCGAGGATGGACCGAGTCAGGAACCGTCCCCAATTCGGTCCGGTGTCCGATCGCGGCCTCCGATCGCGGTGTTCGATCGTTCGGGTCAGCCGGCGGTACGGACCGGCTGGGTGCGCGGCAGCCATGCCGGACGGGTCGCCTCGAACGCGGCGATCTCGTCCTCGTGCTGCAGGGTGAGGCCGATGTCGTCCAGG
>NZ_JASGES010000135.1:0-8240 GCF_047606205.1 Propionicimonas sp.
AACCGACGGAAGAGCCTACCGAGGAACCGACCGAGGAACCGACGGAAGAGCCGACCGAGGAACCGACCGAGGAACCGACCGAGGAACCGACCGAGGAACCGACCGAGCCCGAGGGTGGCAGCGAAGACACCGAAGAAGACCCCCAGTGAGGCTAGGCGTCTCACCACACAGTCAGCACCCAACCAACGGAAAGTGAGCAAGTCATGCCTGATTACCTGAGCCCAGTCGGCGCCGTCTGGGGGCCCGACTTCGTCGTCGTGGCCGTGAACGATGAGAACGGGACCCTGTACCAGCTGCAGGTCTACCCCGATGCCAACAACGAGGAGCTGCGCGCCGCCGGGCGTCCCCAGCAGTTCTACTGGAACCCTGCACGGGTCTACCTCGCGAAGAAGCAGACGCAGCCCGCCGACTTCGACTTCGGCATGACGGTGTTCAAGGGCCTGATGACGGGGGACACCACCATCGGCCTGACCGACGACATGCTGGTCGGCGGCGCGGCAGAGGCCGGCGGCGGGTTCTGCACCTTCTCGACGACCTTTGCCGTGCCCCCGTCCGTCATCAAGAACGCCATCGCCGTGCTCAAGGCTGGTGGGCATTCGACGCCCGTCTCACGCATTGCCAACCTGTTCGGGCGAGGGGCGGGCGACCCGGACCCGCTCCTGGGAATCATCCCGATCATGAAGAACAACGTCACGATCGAGATCCCCAACCTCGCCGGCGCGGCGGCCGGCACCAAGGTGCCGATGTTCCTCGAGGCGCAGGGCATGGGCAAGGGCAGCGTCGAAGCGCAGGGCTTCAGCAGCTTCCTGGTGACGGCGAACCAGTTCGCCGCCGGCGCCATCGCCGGCTCTCTGGAGAACGGGATCTCGCCGTTCACGGTGCACTGCAACCTCACCGAACAGGTCTACATCCACGCGTGCCAGATCCAGGTCACCGTCAACGCCCGCAAGTGCTACGACCAGATGTCCGGGGCGCTGAGCGCCGGCGGGTTCCTCGGGATCGGTGAGGCCAGCCTCCAGTACGCCTATTCGAAGATGGTCACCGCGGGCGGGGTGCGGACGAAGATCACCATGAATGGCGCAGCGATCACGCCGGAGCTGCAGGACTGGATCATGAAGAACGTCACGGACATGAAGACGACCGCGATGAACCTGCTCAAGGACGAGATCTTCGACTGGAAACCCCGTGAGGACGCCCCGGCCACAGCGAGCCGCGGTCTCTTCTCGAGCATCTTCGGTGGAGCGTCGGTGTCACTCAAGGCGAGCACCCAGATCAAGGAGGTCGAGTTCACCGACACCCTCGAGCTCGACACCACCATCGCGGTCGAACACACCATCGCCGGCGACCTGAACGACCTCGAGCCGGCCATCAAGGCCGACGTGAAGAAGTACCTCGCCATCGTCGACATCGGTGACCACTTCAAGAAGGTCCAGGTTGCCGGCGCGAGCATGGTCGACTTCGCCAACAACGTGGGCGGCAACACCAAGGCTGACCCGCTGATGTCGGTGCAGCTCGAGGTCTCGTACCCCGACTTCACCGATCCGCTCACCCCAGACGGCAAGCCGAATCTGGTGACCCGCGGCGAAGGCTTCCACTACAAGATCGCGGAGGAGAAGCCGGCGGGGGGCGTCAGCCTCGCGGCCTGGACCAAGGCCAACCCCGACGATGTCGTCAACATCTCCTTCCTGCGGCTGGAGGACGACCTCGCCGAATGGCCGGCCGACCAGGTCAAGCTCCGCAAGACCCTGTCGTTCAACGGCGAGGATCCTCGGGTCGACCTGTCCAACGGGACGAGCCAGTTCGTCGTGGAGCAGACCGGGACGTTCAAGGCGCCCAAGATGACAGCGGACGAGGCGGGTTACGTCTTCGTGCATTTCATGCTCGACCGGCCGCTGCCGACGGAGAACATCTCCGCCACCATCACGGCGACCATCGGGTCCCGCACGGACACCCTTGTCTTCACGGCTGCGAACCAGAACGACGTGATCTGGCAGATCTGGTCGGACAAGTTCCTCGATGCCACCGAGTTCAGCTACACGATCACGGTCGACGTCGCGGGCGCAGCGTTCACAGACGACCCGGTCTCCTGGTCGATGGACGCCCCGAAGACGGTGCCGCTTCCCGCGGGACGCGCGAAGCTGATCGATCCGCTGAAGATCGTCATCCCCAGCGTGCCTGCGGACAAGCGCGAGCAGGTGAACAGCTACATCGCCGCCTTCCCGCCCTTCATCCCGGAATGAGTGGGAGATGCCTTTCGAATCCCTGGCGCCGTTGCGGCGGTTGTCGCCATCGGCTGTGAGCCTTGCGCAGAGTTCCACCCACTTCGTGGTCTCTGACGCCCTGCTGCAGGTGATGGGGACGACCGTCGCGGTGGGGCAGGCCACCGGCGTCCCCGACGTCCAGAGCCGCAACGGTTCGCTGTTCGCCTCGGTCGGCGAGGACCGCCAGTGGTACCTGCCCGAGTTCACCCTCGCGGCGGCGCCGGACACAGCCTTCGGCTTCACCGCCGCCCAGCAGGGGGTGGACGCCAACGGCGATCCCTTCAATGTCGCGACCGTCACCCTGGGGGTGGAGCAGAGGGAACCTGCAGACGTCACGGCGTTCCGGGAGGCGAATCCCGACACCCAGGTCGACCCGATCGCGTTCACGTCGCTGGCGGCGACCCTCTCGCTCACCTACACCAACCCGGACGGGACGGCGGCGAACAAGGAGGTCAGGGGAGCGCTGGCGGGAACCCCGCTCACCTTCACCGGGACGCTGCTGGGACCCGACGTCCTGCTCGCGTTCTCTGCGCTGACGGCGACGGCCGGCGCGTCCTTGAGCGTGACGTACTCCTACACCGTCGCGACCTTCCAGCCCGCCTCCACCGATGACGGGGGCGGGGGGCGTGGCCGCTGGCACGAACGGGCCTGGGAGGTTCCGTGGAAGGAGCGCCGGCCGGTCCCGCTGGGCGTGATCGAGCCGGACTCGCCCGATCCGGTCGGGCCGGAGGTGCTGCGGCTCACACCGCTCGACAGGCTGGGCGTCGGACGGGTGTCCCTGCGGGACGCGGCGATCGCCCGCGCGGGAGAACCCGAGGTTCCGCCGGCGGATGTTGCCGCGATGACGGTGGCGGCGCAGCCGCTGGCCCTTGCCCGGCACCTGCCGTTGACCAGGCGGGCCGTCTCCCCTGTGGATCGGCTGCGGCTGTCACCAGCCGTCGCGGAAGTCGTGGTCGCCGGCCCGGTGATCCCGGAGCCGAGCGGGACCTGGGTGCGGACGGTCGCAACCGGAACCGTCACGCTGCCGATCGCGGACAGCTACGGTGCGGTGTCCTACCGGCCGCGCTACCTGCTCACCGCGGGCGGGACGAGCCGGGTGATCATGACCACCGAGGACCTGTCCGAGTTCGAGCACCGGCAGAGCGAGTTCGTCGAGCTGTCTGCGCTCGGCCAGATCTCCGACCGCTACCCGACGTTGCGCGCGATCTACCTCGGTCGCGTGAGCGGCACGGTGATCGCCATCCCTTCGCGGTACGGCCTGGTCCGTACCGCCGACGGCATCGCCGCGGCCTGCGATGCCGTGCTGGACCCGTCGCCGGCATCGAGCGGCTGTCGCTTCCACCTGACCTTCGGCCTGGCGCCGGACGTGGCTCCTGCCGATCTCGCGGGTCTCGCGCAGGAGTTGTCGCAGCATCCGGAGGTCTCGGCGCTGGTGAAGAGGGTGAGTGTGCCGAGCCGGCTCGCGCCGCTCAACCCGGTCGGGCTCGCGAACGCCGGCATCAGTGGGCTTGCTGCGGCGAACGGTGCCGAGCCGGGGGCATTCCTCGTGGACTTCGACGTCGTCGACGACGCGGTGCCGGCGATCGCTTCGGTCAATCTCCTGATGCGCCAGCTCTCCGCGACACCGGTGCCGACGTTGCTCGGCCAGCTGTCGTTCGCGCTCGATGATGCGTTCCCCACCCCGGTGACGAGCACGGTTGTGCTCGCGTTCTCGACCACCGTCGGCGAGGACGACCTCGTCGTCGTGACCGGTGAGGCCGGGGAGTATCGCCTGAGCAACGCGGGCCCGGTGCCGCTGCGGGTCACCAGCATCACCGCTCAGGCGGACGGGGGTGGCTCGACCACCTCAGCTGTCGACGTCGTGATCCCGGCGGAATCCGCCGTGGACGGACCGGCCGTCGCAGGCACCATCCTGGGCGTGCAGGCCTCGCTCGTCGAGCCGCAAGGCGGCTTCGACAAGGCCATCAGCGACTACATGCGGATCACCGTCATCGATGTCCAGCAACTCCGGATGACGGTGGGCGTCAACGCTGCGGGCGCTCTCGCGGGCTCCATCGTGAAGCTCGACGTGACCGCGTCCCTGCAGGGCATGCCCGGTGTCGCGCTGCCGACGATGACGCTCACCCCCGCAACGTCGATCCAGCAGATCGTGTGGCAGGTGCCGTTGACCGGGGGACTGCTCGGGTTGCCGGCCGACGTCACCGTGCACGTCACTCAGGCGGATGGGGCGGAGTTCGACGTCACGCTCAGCCACGACTTTGCGGAGGGACCGATCCTCACCCTCGGGGTGGAGGACCTCAAGCCCTCATCCTGAACCCCTTCGGCTGACCCTCTGACTTCCACACCGGGGCCCGGTTTTGGTGCCCTGCCAGGTCGGGGATCTTGTTGATGATGCCGGCGGTGTCGTCGTCGAGTCTGGGTTGGGCGGTGACTTGCTGGCCGGCGAGGGTGATCGTGACGGCCTGGAAGGTGGTGGGCGCGACGTGCCGCGGCAGGTCCGGGCCGGTGTAGACGGCCTGGTGGCGACCCGAAGCTAGCTTGCGGATCGACCCGAACTCACGGCGTGCGCTCGCCACTGGAGGGTTCGATCTCCGCTCCACGACGTGCGAATGTGGTGCACAGGGGTCTCTCGTGCGTCCTTCTGGCCCGTTGCGCCCAACCGTCCCGAGGACAAGTTCCCTAGTGAGCAAGCCTGAACGCTGGTGGGGCGGGCGGGGCTCGAACCCGCGACCCAGGGATTATGAGACCGTATCGGCCGTTTCCTGCGGTGTTTCTTGGTGCTATTCCGTGTCATTCTGAGCGGGAAAGTCGCGGCCTTTGTGCCGGTTGGTGTCGGCGTGTTTCAGGCGGTGCTAACGCGTTGCGTAGCACGGGCGTAGCAGAGCGAGGGCCGGACGTGCCGAGGCCCCGCACCCGTTGGTTGGGATACGGGGCCTCGGCGGTTGTCGGGTCACGGCTTGGTTGCTTCGGGGGTGTGTGCCTCGGAGAGGAGGTCGGCGTCGCGCTGGCGGAACTGCTCGCGGATGCTCTCGCCGGCGAGCACCTGGTCCAGTTCGTCGGTGGTGAGCTTGCGGGCGGTCTTGCGCACCCTGTCGCCGCCGTTGTCCTTCCACACCTTGAACCCGCGCTGGAGCCGGTGGGCGTCCTGCATCGCCTGGCGCTGGCTGACGGCCAGCCGGGGCCGTCCGCCGCACTCGACAGCGAGGGCGTACCCGTCCTCGTCCGGCTTGGTTTCCAGCGCCTTGGTGCGCTGTACGAGCCGAATCCAGGCGGGCATGCTGAACTCCCAGTAGGTGCACCAGTTGGCGGCCACGTCCCAGTGGTAGCCGGGCAGCGTCGGGCCCCAGGCCAGGAGCCGGTCGTGCGCCCGGTAGAGCGGCTCGGCGAGCGGTGTGAGCCGGTCGCGTTCGGCGCCTGACAGACGGCTGAGGTGGTTCAGGTCGTCCGCGTTGGCCTCATAGAGCGCGGAGAGCGTGCGGACGAGGTTGGGAAGGTGCTGCTCGATCAGCAGGTGGGTGCTGCCGTTCAGCTGATCCATGGCGGGCTCGAGCAGGGTTTCGGCGCTGGTCTGCCTCTCGCGCTGGGCGACAATGGTGGCGTAGCGGTCGGCGTAGTCGTCGGCGTCCAGGTCGCCGGTGCCGAAGTCGCGGGGCGGGGCCTGCCGCAGCTCGGCGAGCCGTCGGTACAGGGTCATGTTGTGCGCCAGCTCGACCACCAGCGCGCCGGGCACCCCCAGGCCGAGCTGGGCGAACCAGGCGAACAGTTCTCCGAGGCCGGGCGAGTCCATCTGGACGCGGGTGAACGGCGGCTTGGTGTAGAACCCGCGGGCGTCCACGATCGCGCGGGCCACGTCGTAGGCGGTCGAGGCGGGCACGTCGGGCAACGGCTGGCGGGACAGGTCCGCCAGGGTTTGGGTTTCGGTGGTCATGGTTCCTCCTGTTGGTGTGGTTGAGGTCGAGGGTTCAGCCGAGGTCGTAGGTCTGGTCGGGGCCGCGCCAGGCGTCGGGTTGGTGGGTCTTGGCGAAGGTGAGCATCAGGGCGTCAGCCCGGTCCGGTGAAGGCTCGCCGCGGGCGCGCATGGCCTCCTTGGACTCGATCTGGATGCGGCCCTTGGAGTCGAGCTTGTAGCGCAGCCGGGCGAGCTGCTGGGCGAGTTCGTCGTCCTCGGGCGGCAGCGCCAGGCCGCCGGCCTCCAGCCACTGGCGCACCCGCCAGTAGGCCTCGGCGCGGACGTTGGCGAAGTGGGTCGGGTCGTCGGCGCTCGCGGCCGCGATCACCGGGAACACGGGCAGGCCCCGCTCGTACAGCATGTCGGTGACCCCGCCGCCCACCCCCGTGTCGTCCACCATCACCGGGGCGCCCATGTGCTCGACCAGCCGGTGCAGCTTCCCGGCCGTCTCGGTGAGCGCGGCACCGCGCAGCGTCTCGGCGACCTTCACGAACCCGCCGGCGCGGATCAGGATCACGGTCGTGTCCGAGCCGAACCGGGCGATATCGGCGCCGATGCGGCTGTCCAGGCCGTAGCCGAGCCGCGCCGGGGCCTCGGCCCACAAATCCTGCGCCCGCTTGATCCATTCCCAGTCGATCAGGGCGTCGGCGTCGGTGGCCGGGAACTCGCCAAGCACCCGGGAGCGGTACACCGGCGAGTGCTCGCCCCAGCCGCGTTTGGAGTCCTCCACCCACGCCCGCGACGGCAGCACCGCCAGCAGCTCGTCGGACACGTCCTCCCCGGTGAACGCCGGCGAGTCGAGCACCGAAATGTGCACCGTCGACCAGCCCGAGCCGGGCTCGAACACCCGCTCGAACGGGCCGCCCCGCTTGTCCGGGTTCCCGATCGCCAGCTCCCGGCTGGTCTCGGAGGTCACCACGCCCGCCACCGCGTCCCACAGGGCGCCGGGCAGGCCAGCGGCCTCGTCCAGGACCGCGAGGACGTGCCGGGCGTGCAGGCCCTGGAACGCCACCTCGTCGGAGTCGGCCGGCTTCTGCCCGATCGCCACGAGCTGGCCGTCGATCCGCCATGTCGCGTCCAGCCCGATCGTGCCGGGCAGCCCGAGCCGGGAGTGCAGCCGGCGCAGTTCGCCCCACAGGATCGCCGACACCTGCCGGCCGGTCGGCGCGGTCGTCACCACCAGGGCCTCCCCGATCGGATGCGCGGTCACCCACCAGGCCGCGAGCAGCGCCGCCGTGAACGACTTCGACACGCCGTGCCCGGCCCGCACCGCGGTGCGCCGGTGGTCCCGCACCGACGCCATGACCTCCCGCTGCTTGCTCCACAGCTCGACCCCTTGAGCCTCCGCCCACGCGATCGGGTCACGGCTGGCCGAGGCCGAGTCGTACTGCTCGCCCAGCGCCGCCAGGACGGCCGCCCACACCTCGCTCACCGCTGCACCTCCCCAGCGACCACCGTGAGGGCCGGACGGCCCCCAGCGCGTCCAGGGAAGGCGCCCAGCGGCGCCTGCGGGGCCCGTGGGCGTGCAGCCGGGACCGGGGCAGGGCCGGGCGGCGTGAGCAGTCCCAGCGCGTCCAGGGCCTCGGCCATCGCCTCGGGCAGCCGGGCCTCCTGCGCCTCGGTCAGGTCCAGGAACGACAGCACGCGGGCGATCACGTCCACCACCTGCCGGGCCTGTGCCTCGGCCACCCGCTCCGCCTGCCGAATGCGCAGCTCGTCCGCCTTGGACGACACCACCACCGATGCCGCCTTGCTCGCCCGGTCGATCCATGTCCCGAGCAGGTCCAGCGCCGTCGGGCCGATGTAGTCCGTGCCCATGCCTACCGACTGGAGCCGCAGCAGGACGCGGTGCGCGCTGGTCATCGCGTGCAGCAGCACCTCGGCGGGGCTCGCGTCCGCGGGCAGGGTGGGGTCGGCCTTGGCCTCGGCCAGCAGCTCGGCCTCCGCGACCCGCTGCTCGCGCTTGGCCCGCACCTGCGGCGCCGCGCCGCCGTGCACCCAGCACACCCCGCCGCCCCGGACCAGGCGGC
>NZ_JASGES010000136.1:0-5615 GCF_047606205.1 Propionicimonas sp.
CCGGTTCCGACCTCGGCCTGACGGGACGCGGCCGCGCGCTCGGCCTGCGCAGCGGCGGCCCGGAGGGCGACGGCGCGGGCGAAGTCGGCCTGCGTCGGCATGCCGTAGGCGCGCGCCGTGGTGTCGTGCATCTCGACCACGTAGCGATGCAGGCGTTCGGAGAACTGGTGTGCGATCTCGCCGGGCGCGGCGCGCAGCGGACGCCCGAACACCACGTGCACGTGCGGACGCCCGGGCACGGGCACGTTCGCGCCGTAGGGCATCGCCGCATACGCGCCGACCAGCGCGATCGGCAGGACGGGCACGTTGCGCGAGATGCTCAACGCGGCGGCACCGGGGGTGAAGTTCGCCATCGCGCCCGTCCGCGACCTGGTTCCCTCGGGGAAGATCAGGATCGGCACTCCCTCGCTGACCAGCCGGGCGGCGAGGCCACGCAGGCCGGTCCGGTTGGCATGCCCTTGGCGCTGCACGGGGAAGGAGTTGAAGAACAGGGTCGTGGGCAGCGCGGTGTACCAGTTGCTGAAGAAGTAGTCGCCGGCGGTGGCCGCGGCCAGGTTCTTCGACAGCCGCCGCGGCAGCGCGCCGTAGATCAACGGGGCATCGAGATGGCTGGAGTGGTTGGCGACCACCACGAAGGGCGCCTTGAGGCCCTCGAGGTTCCGCACCCCGTGTTCGTGCACGGTCAGCGCCGACCAGATGTAGGGCTTCATGATCAGGTGCTGCGCGATGAACCGGGCAGACCCCGGCCCAGCGGAGGTGTACCTGTTCAGCTTCGGCTCAGCCACCCGAATCCTTCCGTGTAACCCGGCCATTGTGCCGCACTCGGGATCCGGGGCGCACTGTCTCAGGCGGCTGCGGGAGGATTCAGGCGGGCTCGGCGAGCAGCTCGGCGTGGCGAGCGAGCCTGCGCAGGGCGCGCGAACAGCGCCAGCGGACCACATCGGGTGTGGTGCCCAGCTCGCCCGCCGCCTGTGCGCTGGTGCGACCGGCGACGTACACCGTCCACAGCACCCGGTGCGTGTCGGCGTCGATCAGGCCGAGACGGCGCGCCTCCCGCAGCGTCGTGGTGGCGTCGGCCTCCGGAGTCGGTGCCGGCGGGTCGAGGCCGTCGACCGGTGGTGGACAGGGAGGCCGCACGAGGCTTCGCCGCATCGCCCACGCCAGGTTCGCGGCGATCGAGCGGGGCCGCCGGTCGACGGGATACTCGGCGATCGCCAGCCACAGTTCGGCGATCACGTCCGGCAGGCTCCCCGGGCGCCCCGCGGACAGCACCACGGCCTTGCCGAGCATCGCCTGCAGGACGACCCGGCGGGCCAGGCCGTCGCCCGCCGCGCCGAGCCGCAGCAGGGTGGCCAGCACCCGGTCGGGGTTGGCCCGGACGAGCCCGAGCACCGCGCCCAGGTCTGCAGCGGCGGCGAGGTCCGGTTCGTCGGCCCAGTCGCCGATGGGGGCGGTGGCGAGGTCACGCCACTCGTCGTTCAGCGCGTCCAGTGACAGCTGTGCGTCCATGCCGGACAGCGTCGCGAACCGGTGTTGCCCACGGTGTTGCCCCACCGGGCCCGGGTGTTGCCCGAACCCGCCCCCGTGTTGCCCGAACCCGTCCCCGTGTTGTCCGAACCCGTCCCCGGTGTTGCCCGAACCCGTCGCCGGTGTTGACCGAACCCGTCCCCGGTGTTGCCTTGCCCGCCCCTTCGTGGTGCGTGGCCCGCCGCTCGTGATGCCCGGTGCCACGGCTCCTCCGCCCGTCCGGACCAGATTGGGGACGGTTCCTTACTCGGTCCGCCCGGACTGGATTGGGGACGGTTCCTTACTCGGTCCACCGGACTGGATTGGGGACGGTTCCCTACTCGGTCCACCGGACCGGATTGGGGACGGTTCCTTACTCGGTCCACCGCCGCCCGTCGGCTGAGCGTTTCTCGGCCTTTTCTAACGATTCGGCAACGACCGGTCCCAGAGGCGATTGAAACGTGAAAACGGTCGTAGAATCGGTGTCGTACTCACCACGGGGGTTGGCGGCCCGACCGTCATCATGTTCGCCCAGGGGGACGCTCGGATATCCAGCGTCCCCCTGGTGCCGTCTTCGGGCCGGCTCAGCGGCCGGTGTAGCCGGCGAAAGCCCGGTCCAGGAACTCGGCCAGGTCGCCGGTCTCCCCGTCGCGCCCGCCGCGTCCGATCACGAGGGTCGGATCGCTCGGCTGCGGTGTCACGCCGGTGAACCGGGCCAACGCCGAGCCTGCGGTGATCAGTTGGTAGTAGCGGCCGTCGGGCGCGACGGCGAGCGTCCGCGCCCGGTTCAGGTACCACCCGACCAGCCCTGTTCTCACCCTGGTCCCGTTGAGCAGGGTGGCCTGCAGCGGCTCGGGCGCCGCACCGGCCTCCCGCAGCCGGAGGACGAAGGCGTCCAGCTGGGTCTGCGCTGCCTTCGCCTCCGCCTGCGCGGAGGCCTGTGCCAGTTCGTGCCTGCGGCGCGCATCCGCCTGGCGCCGGCTCTCCTCAGCCATGCTGCTCAGGGTAGTGCGCTCGCCGCGGGGTTGGCTCGGGCTCCTAGGCTGGGCGCGGACGTCAGGAGGTGGGATGGAGCCGAGCGGACCGACGGAGTCGACCGGTCGCGGTCTTGTCGACCGCCTGGCTATCGGCGCCCTGCTCGGCGTCCTGGTCGTCTCGATCGGCGGTGTCGCGCTGCTCACCGTGTACCTGAACCGGCTCGGGGACGCGGTCGAGGGACTCAAGCGGGTGGACCCCCTCGCCTCGTACGCCGGACGGCCGAGCGCTGTCAGCGAGGACGGTGTGGACGCGGTGAACTACCTGCTGACAACCACCGACGAGGCGGGGACGCTCGAGGCGGTCGTGATCGTCCACCTGTCGTCGTCGCGGCGGGACCTCACGCTGGTGGCGCTCCCCTCCGACCTGGTCGCCGACGACGGCAACGGACGCACGACCCTCGCGGCGAGCTTCGCGCAGGATCCGCTGCGGACGGCGCGGGCCGTCGAGTCGCTGACCGGTGCGCGGATGGACCACCAGGCGCGGCTCGACCTGGACGGCTTCTCCGGCGTGGTGGACAGTCTCGGTGGCATCGCGATCGACGGTGCAGACCTCAGCGGTCAGCAGGTCGTCTCGCTGCTCGGTAGCGCCCCGGATCCACTGTCCCGTTCGGTCCGCACCGCGGACCTGCTCCGGGCGGCGTTCGCCCGGGCCAACCTCGGCTCGACGATCACCGACCCGAACCGGTTCGACAAGGTGATGGACGCGCTGACGCCCTGCCTGACGGTGGATTCCGCCCTGACCAGCGAGGAGATCAGGGGGATGATCGTCGAGTCCCGCGTCCGGGCCGACCGGATCGCCACCTGGCCTCTCGGTTCCCGCCCGACCCAGGCGGGCGCGGAGCCGGACGAGGAGGCGTTGGCCGCCCTGCGGGCGGCGTTCGCCGAGGACGCGTTCACGACGACGCAGACACCCGCCACCGCCCGGTCGGCCGCGTCCGCCCCGAGTTCGCCGAGCCCCATCGCGTCCGCGCCGAGTTCGCCGAGCCCGACCACGGCCGCCCCGACGCTCACCTCGTCGCCGCAGCCGACCGGGTCCCCGGATGTGCGGATCGCGACCACCTCCACGTCGAGCCCGCGCTGAGGCCGGTAGGCTCGGCGGCGTGCGGACACGGTGCAGGGGGCGACTCGCCACGGGGCTGGCCGGGATGCTGGTTCTGCTGAGCCTCGGCGGAGCGCTCGCGTGGTGGTTCCGCTACGCGGCGAACCGTCCGGCCGCCCGGGCCTGGGCCGCGGGCACGGACGCCCTGAGCTGACCCGCCGGCGCCGCGATCACTCCAGGAAGCCGTCGCCCGGATCGGACGGACCCGCCAGCACGTCCCCCAGCGCCTGGCCGACGGCGACGGCGTGATCGTCGGGATCCTCCATCGAGCTCAGCCGGGCGTGCAGTTCCGGGTCGGTGGACGCGGTCCACAACAGCAGGTCGAACACCTCGAACTCGATCCCGACCGGGTCCCCGTGCTGGTCGAAGGCGAGCAGCAACTCGAGCGCGACCGGGGGCCAGGCCTCGCCGTAGGACTCCTCGATCCCCAGCCCGGGGTGGGCGCGGACGAACGATTCAGGCTCGGCCTCGAAGGCGACCTCGGTCACGCCGTCGTCGGCATCCTTCACCGTGCTGAACTCGAACCCCCACGGTGCGAGCTCGTCGGTGAGGGCGTCGATGTACTCGTCCGGGATCCGCATGTCGCAACGCTAGTCGACGGCGGGCGCCCGATACCGGCGAGATGGCGACGCACATCACCTTCACAGGTGGTGAGCCGATCGGCCTCCTCGCCGTCGTCGCAGCGCAGCAGCGCGATCGTCACCTCCGTCCCCGATCGCGCGACCAGGCGCCATCCCCCGCCGGCCTGCTGCCAGCGCAGCAGGCTGAGCAGGTCGCGGCTCGGCCCGGTCATGGACGGGCCTGCTCGTCGAGGATCCCCGCGAGCACCGAGAGGTGGCTCAGCGACACCTCGCGGGTGGAGGTGACGAGGGTGATCGGGCGGTCCGCGGCCAGTGCCGAGAGCTCGGCGAGTGCCGACCGGCCCTCCGAGGTGTCGAGTTCGGCGCGGTAGCGCGCCGAGAACTCCGCAAAGCGCTCGCGGTCGTGGCCGTACCACTTCCTGAGCTCGGTGGACGGGGCGGCCTGCGGCAACCAGCGGTCGATCCGGGGGTCATTCCTGCGGATCCCGCGCGGCCAGAGGCGATCGACCAGCACCCGGGTGCTGTCGTCGTCGCGCTCGTCGTAGAGCCGTGCCGTCCGCACCGTCCCACCGTACGGTGGTGGCCGCGGCCGGGTCCATGGCCGTGGACGTGTCGAAGGCGTTGCGTTCGGTCCTCCTGCGGACAATTCGTGGTGTGGGGGTTCTGAGCGACGAGCAGGTCTGGGCGCGGGTGCTGGCCGGTGACGCGGCGCTGTTCGGTGTGATCTGGGATCGGCACCGGGACCGGGTCTTCCGCCATCTCCTCGGTGCCGGGACGGGCAGGAACGACGCCGAGGACCTGACCGCCGTGGTGTTCCTGGAGCTGTGGCGTCGCCGCGGCACCGCGCGGTTCGTGGACGGTTCGGTGCTGCCCTGGCTCCTGGTGACGGCGGTCAACGTGGCCAGGAACGCGCGGCGGAGCCGGAATCGGTTCCGCGCGTTCCTGGCGCGGCTGCCGGAACCCTCCCCCGCTCCGGATGCCGCGCAGGTGCTGTGGGGCGAGTTCTCCGGTTCGCGTGCGGAGCGCCTGGGCCCCGCGCTGGACGGATTGGGCGGCCGGGACCGGGCCCTGCTGGGGCTCACCGCGGTGGAGGGCTTTCCGGTGGGCCAGGCCGCGGTGGCGCTGGGGATGAGCGAGGCGGCGGCCCGGATGCGGTTGTCCCGGCTGCGCCGCCGGCTGCGGGCAGAGATCGGCGCCGAGGCAACGATGGAGGGAGAGCGGGGATGAGCAGCGGGTTCTCGGAGGAACGGTCGTCGGCGATCCGGGCAGAACTCGTCGCCGAGGTCGCGGTGCCGCGGCGGCGGCGTCCACACTGGTGGCGGGCCGCGGGCCTGGTGGTGCTGGGCGTGCTCGCGGGCGCGGGCGCGACGGGAGCGGCCTTCGCGAGCGGCG
>NZ_JASGES010000137.1:0-11400 GCF_047606205.1 Propionicimonas sp.
CCGCGCCGGTCGCGGCGCCCGTCCCGGTCGCCGTCCCCGCCGTGGCACCCGCGTCCGCCGGCGACGCCACTGCGGTCCTGCAGCCGGCCGAGCACACCGCCACGCGGGCCGTCGAGGAGGAGGAGCCCCGCCGTCGCTGGGGGCTGATGGCCTTCCTGGTCGCGCTGGTACTGGTCGCCGCCGGCGTCGGGATCTACTTCATGGTCAACGCCAACCGGGTCGAGACCGTCTCCGTCCCCAGCGTCCTCAACCGGCTCACCGCGGACGCCGAGCAACTGCTGACCGATGCCAAGCTCCAGCCGATCGAACAGCAGGTGAACGGCGCCGACGACGAGACCGTGGGCCGGGTCGTCGCACAGAGCGTCGCCGCCGACACGGCGGTTCCGGTCGGCACCGAGGTGACCATCACGATCAACGTCGGCCCGAGCCAGGGCACGATCCCGCAGGGCATCATCGGGATGGATGTGGACGACGCGCAGAAGCTGCTGGCGGAGAACAGCTTCACGAACGTCAAGAAGGCTCCCTCGCCGACGGAGTCCACGGACGACACCGCGAACGAGGTGCTCAGTGTCACCCCGGCCGAGGGCCTGAAGGTCGCCCTCGACCAGGAGATCACGTTGTACTACGCGACCGGCAAGAGCAGGTTGCCGCAGGTGATCGGGTTCACCGAGTCGGCCGCCAAGTCCACGCTCGGCAACGCGGGCTTCCCCAACGTGACCGTGCAACGCGAGGAGTCGAGCCAGACCCCCGGCACGGTGATCAGCCAGAGCCCGGACGCGCTCACCCTGCAGAAGCGCACCGTGAAGATCACGATCGTGATCGCCGTGGCGCCCAGCCCGAGCCCGACGCCGACGGACACCGAGACCGCCACCGAGGAACCCACGGACCCCTCGACGCCCTAGGAGACTGCTGAACAATCATGTCCCGGCTGCGGCGCGCCGGATCGGGCGATCTGCTGCGGCCACACCTTGGGGCATAGGGCCACTATCGCCCACAAGATGTGGCCTTGCCGCTCATCCCGCCCGGCCCGTCCTCGCTCGGAACAGCATTGTTCAGCAGCCTCCTAGGAGGTTGCGCCGCGCCATCCGCGCCCACCGCGCGGGTGTGGCCCGGCCGGTTCGGACCGACCCGCGTTCAGTCGGCGCGCAGCGCCATCAGCGGGGTCAGACCCTCGGCGCGGCGGGGAGCGTCGGTGTCACCGCAGGCCACCAGCCAGTTGGCGAGCAACTGGTAGCCGCCCTCGGTGAGGACCGACTCCGGGTGGAACTGCACGCTCTCGATCGGGAGCGTGCGGTGCCGGACCGCCATGATCACCCCTGAGTCGGTGGACGCGCTCACCTCCAGCTCGTCGGGGACGGTGGCCGGGTCGAGCGCGAGCGAGTGGTAGCGGGTCGCCCGGAGCGGATTCGGGAGCCCGGCGAACACGCCGCGTCCGTCGTGGTTGACCAGCGAGGTCTTGCCGTGGAGCAGCTCGGGGGCCCGGTCGACCACGCCGCCCATCGCCACCGACATCGACTGCAGGCCCAGGCAGACCCCGAAGATCGGGACGCGCCCGCCCTGCTCGCGGACGATGTCGATGCACACCCCGGCGTCCTGCGGCGTGCCCGGGCCGGGCGAGAGCAGGATTCCGTCGAAGCCGTCCGCCCAGCCGGGCTCGGCGAACCGCGGGTCGTCATTGCGCCACACCTCGACGTCCGCCCCGATCTGGCCCAGGTACTGGACGAGGTTGTAGACGAACGAGTCGTAGTTGTCGACCACGAGGATCCGTGCCATGTCGTCCATTCTCCCCCATCGGCCCCGCCCCGGCCGATCGGGTCGGAACGCCGCGTGAGCGCCGGCGCCCCCGGTTCCGGCGGGTCGGCTCCGCGGGGGTTGTCCGGTATCCTGAGGGAGTTTCCGTCCAGAGGAGTTCCCGTGCCCGAGTCGAAGACCCGCAAGGCCGCTGCCGAGAAGAAGAAGACCAGCGACCGCGCGCAGCTCGCCCAGAAGCGGGACGAGACCAAGCGGACGGTCGCGGCTCCCGGGAGCCGGCAGTGGGTGCCGCCGACCTTCATCACGGTCGGCCTGCTCGGCGTCCTCTGGCTGGTCGTGTACTACATCACCGCGTCGGTGGGCGTCTCGATCCCGGTCATGACCGACCTCGGCGGCTGGAACGTCCTGATCGGCATGGGCGGCATGGCCGCGGCGTTCGCGATCGCAACCCTCTGGAAGTAGCCGCCCCGCTCCCGAGCAACCCTCCCGGCACCCACTCGCTGCTCCCGCCCCCGGCCGGCACCGCCGGCCACCGCGCGCCCGTACGATCGCAGGCCCCCGGGTTCGCCGCGGCCGCTGCGGGCACCGGGTCTCGGAGCAGGGAAGGGCGCAAGCCTGTGCGCGCAGCCCGGCGCGAACGGCGAGAGCGGCAGCCGGAACGACCTCAGGCCTGCGGCTTGAGCAGGGGAAACAGGATCGTCTCGCGGATGCCGTGCCCGGTGAGCAGCATCATCACCCGGTCCAGGCCCAGACCCATCCCGCCCATCGGCGGAGCCCCGAACTCCAGCGCGGCGAGGAAGTCCTCGTCCAGCTGCATGGCCTCGGGGTCGCCGGCCGCAGCCTTCAGCGACTGCGCGACCAGCCGCTCGCGCTGGATCACCGGGTCGATCAACTCCGAGAAGCCGGTGGCGCGCTCGACACCGCCCACGATCAGGTCCCAGGCCTCGATCAGGTCGGGGTCGCTGCGGTGCTGCCGGGCCAGCGGCTGGGCGATCGGCGGGTAGTCGCACACGAAGGTCGGCTGCAGCAGGGTCGGCTCGACGATCTCGCCGAACAGCTCCATCACCAGCTTCTGCGCGGGCCACGCCGGGTCGTACACCACGGCGTGGGCGTCGGCGATCCGGCGCAGCGCGGACGCGTCCGTCGCGGGCGTGATCTCCTCCCCCACGGCGGCGGACAGGGTCGGGTGGACCGGCTTCCACTCCCACTCGCCGTCCAGGTCGATCTCTCCGGCCGGGGACCCGATCAGGCGGGTCCCGAGCGCCGCGTCGGCGGCGTTCTGGATCACCCGGCGGGTCAGGTCGGCGATGGAGAACTGATCGCCCCACGCCTGGTAGGCCTCCAGCATGGTGAACTCGGCCGAGTGCGAGGAGTCGATCCCCTCGTTCCGGAAGATCCGGCCGATCTCGTAGACCCGGTCCGCGCCGCCGACCATCGCGCGCTTGAGGAACAGCTCGAGCGCGATCCGCATCGTCATGTCGATGTCGAACGCGTTCAGGTGGGTGTTGAACGGACGCGCGGCCGCGCCCCCGTGCACGAGCTGGAGGACGGGCGTCTCGATCTCCAGGTACCCCTCCGCGTGCAGGGTCTCACGGATACTGCGGGTCACCGCCGCGCGCGTCCGCACCATGTCGCGCGCCTCGGGGCGCGCGACCAGGTCGGCGTAGCGCTGCCGCACCCGGGTCTCCTCGCCGAGCTCCTTGTGCAGCGTCGGGAGCGGGCGCAACGCCTTCGACGCCAGCACCCAGCCGGTGGCGAGGACGCTCAGCTCGCCCCGCTTCGACGAGATCACCCGACCGGTCACCGACACGAAGTCGCCGAGGTCGACCTCCGCCTTCCAGGCGTCCAGCCGCTCCTGGCCGACCTCGGCCAGGGACAGCATCACCTGCAGCCGGACGCCGGAGTCGGCCTGGGTGAACCCGTCCTGGATCGTGGCGAAGCAGAGCTTGCCCGTGTTCCGGACGAACACGACCCGTCCGCTCACGCTGACGACGTCCGCGGTCTCCGCACCGGCCTCCAGCCCGCCCCACTGCGCGTGCACCTGCGCGGCGCTGTGCGTGCGCGGGACGGCGATCGGGTAGGGCGCGATGCCGTCCGCGAGCAGCCGCGCGCGCTTGTCGTGGCGCACCTGCTCCTGCTCGGACAGGGACGGGTGGGCGGGCGTCGGCTCAGTCACGGTGATGAGGTTACCGAGTCGCGGGCTGTCCCCGTGACCGGCGGGGGGCTGGTGACCTGGCCCTGCCGTCAGGGGGCGGAGAGCGGCAGGTGCCTCCCCCACCAGCGCAGGATGTGCTCGAAGCGTGCCCTGCGGTGGTGCGGGGTGCCCGAGCGGGACAGCTCGTGGTTCTCGCCGGGGAAGATCAGCAGCTCGGCCTCCACCCCGTTGCGCTTCAGCTCGGCGAAGTAGCGCTGGGAGGTGGCGATCGGGCAGCGCAGATCCTGCTCGGAGTGGATCACCAGGGTCGGCGTCCGGACCCGGTCCACCAGCAGCAGCGGCGACTGCGCGTCCATCTGCTCGTAGCTGCCGTGGCAGCCGTCCGCGAAGTACCAGCCGATGTCGGACGGCCCGATGAAGGACCGCGGGTCGAGGTAGCCCCGCTCCACGACGGCCCCCCGGAACCGCTGCTCGTGGGCGATCAGCCAAGCGGCGAGGTACCCGCCGTAGGAGCCGCCCATCACGCCGACGCGGTCGGCCGCCAGGCCGGGCACCATGGCCAGTGCGTGCTCGAGGAAGGCCAGGACGTCCACCGCGTCCCGATCGCCGAATGCGCCCAGGATGGCCCCCGCATGTGCCTGGCCGTAGCCTGCGGATCCGCGCGGATTGCACATCACCACCGCGTAGCCCGCCCCGGCGTACACCTGCGCCTCGTCGAAGTAGGACGGTCCGAACGCTGCGAACGGTCCGCCGTGGATCAGCACGAGCACCGGGTGCGGGCCCTCGCCGTCCGGGGTCACCACCCAGCCGTGCACCGGGTAGCCGTCCGGGGCGGTGGCGACCAGTTCGAGCGGGACGATCGGCGTCGCCGCCTGCTGCAGGGCGGACGCGAAGTGGGTGAGCGGGCGGAGCCCCGCCTTCGCCGCGACGACCGGGGAAGGCCCCGGGCCGGCGGCGGCACCGTTCTGGGGCAACGGGTCGAGCAGGACGAGTTCGCCGGGGCCGGTGGCGTCCGCGCGGACCGCGACCCTGGCCCCGCCGCCGGAACCGAGGGAGACCACCGAGCCCGGCAGGTCCCAGCGCAGCTGCGCGCCGTCGGCGTCGACCCGGAAGGGGACGCCGCGGCCCCGGACGAGATCGATGCTGAGAACCCCGTCGCCGTCGGCCACGAGGGTCTGCGCATGCATGCTCTCCGCGTCGGTGAGCCGCCGCACCGGGCCGCCGGCCCTGGGGACGACGAAGACGCCGGGGTTCCGCGCGAAGAACATCCTGCCGTCGGGGCCGGTGTGCCCGCCGATGAAGTAGATGTTCTCGCCGGCGACCACGGGCGAGCCGATCACACTGTCCCCGGCCGCCGAGTCGGTGACCAGGGTCGGCTCGCCCCCGCGGGGGTCGAACCGGTAGAGGTCGACCCGCAGGTCGGTGTCCCTGGTGTCGTGGCGGGACGCGGCGACCACCACCTGGCCGCCGTCCCAGACCGGGCCGTGGTGGTCGACGTCCCCCGAGGAGATCTGGCGCGCCTCGGGCACGCCGCGGAACGGCTCGGTCCCTGCGGCGGCCCGTCCGACCGGCCGGACCGGCGGCTCGCCGTGCGGGTCCGGAACATCGAGGACGAAGACCTGCGCGCGCCGGTCGGCGAGGTAGCCCGACCCGTTGAACTGGAACTGCAGGGAGCTGGTCAGCCGCGGGTCCTCGTGGTCGGCCGTGACGCCCTCGGTCGTCCCGTAGCGTCCCGGCTCCGGCACCGGGGCGGTGAAGGCAAGGCGGGTGCCGTCCGCGCTGAACGCGAACGCGCACACCCCCAGCCGGGCGTCGGTGACCACCAGCGGCTCGCCGCCGCCCGCCGGAACCAGCGCCACCTGTGGCGGCCCGTCGGGCCCGGCACGGAGGAAGCCGAGGATCCGCCCGTCCGGGGAGAACTTCGGAGAGGTGTCACGAAAGCCCCGGGTGATCCGGAGCGGGTCGCGGTCGCCGGTCAGGGCGACGCGCCACAATTGTCCGACATACGCGTCCGCGTCGAGGTCCGGCCGGACGACCGAGACCACGGCATGGGTGCCGTCCGGGTGGACGGCGGGTGCGGACGGCGAGTTCAGTAGGGGCAGGTGTTCGGCTCGCACGCTGGCAGCGTAACGCCTGCTGAATTGGGCGGGCGGCCCGAAGCCGTGATCCGTACGGCTCCGCGCCGGGGGTGCGCCGCACTCGGGGTGCCACCCGGGCGCGGGGAAGCCCGCGGGCCGGCGACCCCGGACCCCGGCCCGGCCTGACCGTCGGTGGGCAGAATTGCGCTCGACGCCGGCCCGCATTTGATGAGTGAGTGCTCACTCACTACAGTGGAGGCCGTGAGCAGAGCGACCCCCATGGCACCGGACGAACGGCGCCAGGCCATCATCGGGGCCACCCTCCCGCTGCTGCTCGACCGCGGCCCGGACCTCAGCACCCGCGAGATCGCCCAGGCTGCCGGCGTGGCCGAGGGAACGATCTTCCGGGTCTTCGACACCAAGAGCGACCTGATCCAGGCCGTGATCGAGGAGGCGATGCGGCCGACCGCCACCTTGGCCAGCCTCCAAGGGCTGCCCAGGCAGAGTCTCGACGATCGCGTCACCGAGCTCGTCGTGATCCTGTCCGCCGACCTGCAGCGCGTCCGTTCACTGTTCGCCCACCTCGCCCGGGCAGGCTTCGGCCCGCACCCGGGCAGCCCGCCCCCGCACGAACACAAGCACAAGCACCCCGACAGCGACGGCCGCACCCAGGTGCTGAGGGCCACCGCCGAAGCCCTCGAGCCCTACACCGAAGAACTCAGCGTCCCGCCCACCACGGCTGCCAAGCTGCTCAGCGCGATCTCGTTCGCCACCAGCTTCAGCCTCGCCGACGAGGACTCCCCCGATCCCCACCACCTGGCCCGCCTGGTCCTCCACGGCATCGCCAAAGGAGAGAAATGATCCGTCTACTGAGCCGCTACCTCCGCCCCTACCTCTGGTTCGTCGTCGCCGTGGTCGCGCTCCAACTCCTCCAGGCCGGAGCGGCCCTGTTCCTGCCGAGCCTGAACGCCAGCATCATCGACAACGGCGTGGCCACCGGCAACACCGGCTACATCTGGGCCATCGGCGGCGTCATGCTCGCCGTGTCGCTGGTCCAGGTCGCCGGCCAGGTCGGCGCCACCTGGTTCGGTGCCCGGACCGCGATGAGCTTCGGCCGCGACGTCCGCCAGGCCATCTTCGACCGGGCCCTGTCCTTCTCGGCCAAGGAGATGAACGGCTTCGGCGCACCCACCCTGATCACCCGCAACACCAACGACGTGCAGCAGGTGCAGATGATCGTGCTGATGACCGCCACGATGATCATCTCGGCACCGCTGATGATGGTCGGCGGCATCATCATGGCGCTGCGCGAGGACGTCGGGCTGAGCTGGCTGATCCTCGTCGCCGTGGTGGTGCTGGGCACCATCATCGGCATCCTCGCCTCCCAGATGACGCCCCTGTTCAAGTCGATGCAGGTCAAGATCGACACCCTCAACCGGGTGCTGCGCGAGCGGATCGCCGGCCTACGGGTGATTCGCGCCTTCGACCGCGAGCCCACCGAACTGGTCCGGTTCGACGCCGCCAACCACGACCTCGCCGACACCGCCACCCGGGTCGGACGGCGGATGATGACCATGTTCCCCTCCGTCTTCGCGGTGATGAACCTGTCCTCGATCGCGGTGGTCTGGTTCGGCGCGTTCCGGATCCAGTCCGGCGATCTCCAGGTCGGCCAGCTGACCGCCTACCTGGCCTACCTCGCCCAGATCCTGATGAGCGTGATGATGGCCACGATGATGTTCATGCTGGCCCCGCGCGCGGCCGTGGCCGCCGACCGGATCAACCAGGTGCTCGACACCGAATCGTCCGTCGTGCCGCCGGCCCTGCCGGTGACCACGGTCACCCGGCACGGCGAGGCCGCCTTCGACAACGTCACCTTCTCCTACCCTGGCGCCAGCCACCCGGTGCTCACCGACCTGAGCTTCGTCGTCCGCCCGGGCGAGACGACGGCGATCATCGGCTCCACCGGCGCGGGCAAGACGACCCTGGTGAACCTCATCCCGCGGCTGTTCGACGCCACCGCCGGGGTGGTCAGCGTGGACGGCGTGGACGTCCGCAGTCTCGACCCGGACCTGCTGTGGAGCCGGATCGGGCTGGTCCCGCAGCGTCCCTACCTGTTCAGCGGCACCGTCGCGTCCAATCTGCGGATGGGCAACCCGCAGGCAACCGACGCCGACCTGTGGCACGCGCTGGAGATCGCCCAGGCCCGCGACTTCGTGGAACGCATGTCGGACGGCCTGGACTCGCCGATCAGCCAGGGCGGCACCAATGTCTCCGGCGGCCAGCGACAACGCCTGGCGATCGCCAGAGCCCTGGTCAGGAAACCGGAGCTCTACGTGTTCGACGACTCGTTCTCGGCCCTCGACGTGGCCACCGACGCCGCGCTCCGCGCCGCCCTGGCCGGAGAGACCAGGGACGCGGCGGTGGTCGTCGTCGCCCAGCGCGTCTCCACCATCCGCAACGCCGAGCAGATCATCGTGCTCGAGGGCGGACGGATCGTCGGCGTCGGCACCCACGACGACCTGGTCGTGAGTTGCCAGACCTATGCGGAGATCGTCGACAGCCAGTTCAGGACGGAGGTGGCCGCATGAGCGCCAGCCAACAGACCCCGGCGCCGGTCAAGGCCCGGGCGAACGAACGTCCCAAGTACGGCCCGCAGCGCGGTGGCGGCCCGATGGCCCACGGCCAGGGGTCGGGGGAGAAGGCCGTCTCCTTCGGGCCGTCCATGAAGCGGCTGCTCGGGCACCTGCGTCCGGAACTGCTCGGGATCGTCGCGGTGATCGCGATGACGGTCGTCGGCACGGTGCTCAACTCGATCGGCCCCGTGATCCTCGGCCAGGGCACCAACCTGATCTTCGACGCGGTCGTCACCACCAAGACCGCGATCCCGCTCGACCGGCTGGCCCAGGTGCTGGGCTGGGCCCTGGCGGCCTACCTCGGCTTCTTCCTGCTCAGCTGGGCGTCGGGCTTCATGATCAACGCGATCGTGCAGCGCTCGGTGTACCGGATGCGCAAGCAGGTCAGCGAGAAGCTCACCCGGCTGCCGCTGAAGTACTTCGACGGCCAGCCCAGGGGCGAGCTGCTCAGCCGGGTCACCAACGACGTCGACAACGTGTCCCAGTCGCTGCAGCAGACGCTCTCGCAGATCCTGTCGAACATCTTCACGCTGATCGGCGTGGTCTTCATGATGTTCTGGCTGTCGTGGCAGCTCGCCCTGGTGGCACTGGTCACGATCCCCGTCGCGCTCGGCGTCACCGTCCTGATCGGCTCCCGTTCGCAGAAGCTGTTCGCGAAGACCTGGAAGGCGACCGGCGAACTGAACTCGCAGATCGAGGAGGCCTACACCGGGCACGACCTGGTCACGGTGTTCGGGCGCCGGCGCGAGGTCGAGGCCAGTTTCCGCGAGAAGAACGGCGAACTGTTCACCGCGACCTTCGGCGCACAGTTCATCTCCGGGATCATCATGCCGGTGATGTTCTTCGTCGGGAACCTCAACTATGTGGTGATCGCCGTCGTCGGCGGGCTGATGGTGACCGGTGGCTCGATGACGATCGGCGGGGTGCAGGCGTTCATCCAGTACTCGCGGATGTTCACCCAGCCGATCACCTCGCTGGCGTCCATGGCGAACCTGCTGCAGTCGGGAGTCGCGTCCGCCGAGCGGGTGTTCGAGGTCCTGGACGCCGAGGAGGAGAGCCCGGACGCCCAGGCGGAGCTGCCGTCCCCGGTCGCCGGACGCGTGGCGTTCGAGCACGTCACCTTCTCCTACCTGCCCGACAAGCCGCTGATCACCGACCTGAACCTCGTCGCCGAGCCGGGCTCGACGGTGGCGATCGTGGGACCGACCGGGGCGGGCAAGACCACGCTGGTGAACCTGATCCTGCGGTTCTACGACGTGCAGGGCGGGCGGATCACCATCGACGGCGTCGATGTCGCGTCCGTTCCCCGGAGCGTGCTGCGTGACGAGATCGGGATGGTCCTTCAGGACACCTGGCTGTTCGGGGGTACGATCCGCGACAACATCGCCTACGGAAAGGTCGGGGCGAGCGAGGACGAGATCCTCGCCGCGGCGACCGCCACCTACGTGGACCGGTTCGTGCACGCGCTCCCGGACGGGTACGACACGGTGATCAACGAGGAGGCGTCCAATCTCTCGGCCGGCGAGAAGCAGCTGATCACGATCGCGAGGGCGTTCCTCTCCGACCCGTCCATCCTGATCCTGGACGAGGCGACCAGCTCGGTGGACACCCGCACCGAGGTGCTCGTGCAGAAGGCCATGGGCAGGCTGCGGGCCGACCGGACGAGCTTCGTGATCGCGCACCGGCTGAGCACGATCCGCGACGCCGACGTGATCCTGGTGATGGAGAACGGCGCGATCGTCGAACAGGGCAGCCACGACGAACTGCTCGCCGCCCACGGCGCGTACGACCGCCTGTACCAGTCGCAGTTCGCCGCCGCGATCACCGAGGACGACGCCGCCTGAGCCCACCTCGACCCGGGGCCGCAACCTGCACCGCTCCGAGCAGAGGAACCGTCCCCACCGGCCCACCCGCCGGGCCACGAGGGGACGGTTCCCGTCGCAATCGGAACGAGAGAACCGTCCCCGCGCAACCGGCACGAGGCGACGGGCCCCCTGCCGTTAGGCTCGCGGGGTGGACAGGACGTGGCGGATCGGGGAGGTCGCGGAACGCACCGGGCTGACCCGGCGGACGCTGCGGCACTACGACGACCTGGGACTGCTCGTGCCCGCGGAGCGCAGCGGCGCCGACTACCGGCGCTACGACGAGGCCGACCTGCTGCGGTTGCTGCAGATCCAGAACCTGAAGGCGCTCGGGCTCTCCCTCGCCGAGATCGCGGACGCGCTCGCCGACCCCGCCCTCGATGCGGGCGCGACCCTGCGCTCGCACCTGGACCATCTCGAGCAGCGGATCGTCGCCGAGCAGACCCTGGCCACCCGGCTGCGCCGACTGGCCTCGGCCTCCGCGCCCAGCTGGGAGGACGTCCTGGACGCGATCGCCGCGACCCGGCAGCTCGCCCACCCCGATCCGGCCGTCCGGCTGCGGGCCGCCCTCGACGGCACCGGCCCGGTGCCCGAACTCCTCGCCGCGCTCACCTCCGAGTCCGACCCGGCCGTGCAGGAGGTGCTGATCTGGTCGCTCGCCCGGCAGCCGGACGCCACCGCGGCCGCGCTGGCACGGCTCGGCGATCCGGATCCAGACCTCCGGTGCCTGATGGTGCGGCTGCTCGCCAAGCTGCGCGAGCCCCGGTCCGTCCCGGCCCTGCTGCCACTGCTGGCCGATCCGGACCCACGGGTCGTGGCCGCGACGGTACGCGCCCTCGGCAGCATCGCCGCGCCGGCGTCCGCGTCCGCGCTGGTCGGGCTGCTCGGCACCGCCGCCGCGCCCGAGGCCGACCTGATCG